>DATBFW010000245.1:0-26669 GCA_036558285.1 Mycobacteriales bacterium
GCGGTGACGGTCCGGGACCGGGACTCGATGCAGCAGGAGCGGGTCGCGCTCGGCCAGGTGCAGACCTACCTGGGCCAGCGCCTGCCCGGCTGCTGAGCCGCGCGGGAGCGTCAGGGGGCGCCGGTCGGGCACCGGGGGCGCCGGCGGGGGCGCCGGTCGGGCACCGGGAGCGCCGGTCGGGCACCAGGAGCGCCGGTCGGGCGCCGGGGCGCCGGTCGGGCGCCGGGGCGCCGGTCGGGTGCCGGTCGGGTGCCGGGGCGCCGGGGCGCCGGGGCGCCGGGGCGCCGGGGCGCCGGTCGGGTGCCGGGCGTCAGCGGGTGCGGCGGGCGAGGATGCGGCCGTAGATCGCGCGAGGTATCCGGACCGCGTGCATGGTCTTGGTCTGCATCAGCGCGTCGTACTCGGCCGCCTTGGCCCGCCACTCGACGACCTGCTCGTCCCGGGCCCCGAGCTTGTCGGTCAGCGCCACCACCTCGGCCCGCAGCGACTCCGCTTCCGCGGTCCGCCTGGCCAGCTCCCGGCGCAGCACACTCTCCGCCTGCCCGGCGTCCTCGATGCCGTCCGTCACAACGATCCCGTCCGTCCCACGACCCCGCCGGTGGCCGGGGTCCTTGCTGCCGGCGAGGCCGGATGCAGCGTCGCCGTCCGCCCTTCATACACGGTTCGCGTGCCGGCGTCGTCATCCGGATGTGGTCGGTACGTTGCGCACCGCACGGGGTGACCGGCTGTGGGGCCGGCCACCCCGCGCGGGGCTCGGGCGGGTCGGGGTCCGCCCGGTCGGGGGCCTCCGGCCGTCCGTGGGCCTACGGACGGCCGGAGGCGCCGGCACCGCGCGCCCCGGAGTTCCGGACCTCCGGGCGGTGCCGCCGGCGGGATGCTCAGTCCCGCGGCGTGGGGGGTGCCGGGTGGGACGGACCGCCCTCGTCGTGTCCGTTGCCCGGCGGTGCGGTCGGGGCGTTGCCCCGCGGGCTCGCCGGCGGGGCAGCCGAGGGCCGGTCCCCGCCCTGTCCCTTGTCCTCGTCCAGAAGTGCCGTGCAGAACGGACCGATCGCGTCGGCACCGCCCGCCGCCGTGGTCAGCCGGGCCAGCACCGGCGCGGCCGCAGCGCGACCGTCCTTGCCGGCCGCCTGCCAGGACCGGCAGGCGCCGGCGAGGTCCTTGTCGGCACCGGCCGCGGACCCGGCCGCGGACCCGGCCGGGCGGGACGCGGACGCCGCGACCGTACGGCAGTACGCGGCGATCTTGCCCGCGCCGCCCGCGGCGGCGGCCAGCCGGCCGAACGCGGTCGCGTCGAGCCGGTTGCCGTTGTCCCCGCCGTTGCCCGACCCGTACGCCTGGCAGAGCCCGGCGACGCCCGGCACCGCCGGATGGTCGCTCGCACCGGCGGTGCGGGGGGTGTGCGTGGTGACGGCAGCGGCCCCGTGACCGGCCGGCCCCGCGTCGGGTACCGCCGCGACGATGTGGTGCGCCTTGGCCTGGGCCGCGTCCGGCAGGGTGCCGGTCGCCGCCGCGGCCGCGGTGCCCACCGCCGCGGTCCCCAGCACGAGGGCGGCAACCGCCTTCGCGCCGAGCAGTCTGCTGAGCACGGGTCTCCTCCTGGGGGCATCGACGGGTCGATGCACCGACCGGAACGTCGCCAGCGCCGCCGCCTCCTCGGTGGGGACCGGGGAGGGAGAGGCGGCGGCGCTGGCCAGCACGCGAACGACGTCCCGGTACCCGGGCGGGACGTCGTCCTCGTGCACGGTGCCGTCCAGGATCCGCTCGGCCATGGCGGGGTCGAGCGGCGGGACGGGGATCCTCGGGTGTCGGCGCATCTCGTCGTCGACAGCGTCGCCGGGCCACATCGCGTTACACCCCCGTCCGCTCGGCCAGGTGCTGGGCCAGCCGCCGCAGGCCGCGGTGGGCGAGCACGCGCACGGTGCCGGGTCGCTTGCCGACGATCTCGCCGACCTGCTCGACGTCGAGACCCGCGATCACCCGCAACGCCACGACCTCGGCCTGGTCCGGCGGCAGCGCCGCGATCAGCGCCAGCGCCTCCCGGGTCGCCTGCGCCTCGACGGCCGCCCCCGCCGGGTCGTCGGCGGCCGGTCGGTCCGGCAGCTGGTCCGGCGGCAGCGGCCGTACCGGCCGGCGGGCGGCCTGCCGGGCGGCGTCGATCGCGCGCATCCTGGCCACGGTGAACACCCAGGACCGGAAGCCGGCCTCGTCGCCGCGGAACCGGTCGAGGCCACGGCAGACCTCCAGCCACACGTCGGCAGCGGTGTCCTCGGCGGTCGGCGGCGCGACCACCCGCAGGTAGCGCAGCAGCGCCGGGTTGAGGTCCCGCCAGAGCACCGCGAACGCGTGCTCGTCGCCGTCGCGGGCGTCGGCGAGGAACCCGCCGAAGCCGGCACCGATCACGACCCGCCTCCCGTAGGCCCGGGGCCGGTCAGGGTGACCGGCGACCCACCGCGCCCGACCCGCGGCTCGCACGGGTGCCGACCGTACGGGCGCATCGGCCCGGACGTAAGGTCGCCGGGTGCCGGTCACCGTTCTGGATGACGTGTCGGTCGTCGACGTGCTGACCGGGCGGACGGTGCCGGGCCGGCAGGTGGTCGTCGAGGGCGACCGGATCGCCGCCGTCCGGCCCGCCGGCACGCCGACCGAGCCCGGCGCCGACACCCCGGACGTGCGCGGCCGTACCGTCCTGCCCGGGCTGATCGACGCGCACGTGCACGTCAAGGCCTGGCACGCCGACCTCGGCATCGTGCCGCGGCGGCCGGCGTCGTACACGGCGCTGAAGGCGGCCGGGCTGCTGGCCGCGATGCTGGCCCGCGGGTTCACCACGGTCCGGGACGCCGGCGGCGCCGACGCCGGGCTGGCCGCCGCGGTCGCGGACGGGACGATCCCCGGACCGCGGCTGTTCTTCTGCGGGCACGCGATCAGCCAGACCGGCGGGCACGGCGACGCCAGGGAGGCCGGCGACGACCGGCACGCCGGCGGCGGCGATGGGCTGTCCCGGATCGCCGACGGGGTGGACGCGGTCCGGCTGGCCGCTCGCGACGAGTTGCGCCGCGGCGCCCACTTCCTCAAGGTCATGGTCTCCGGCGGGATCAGCTCGCCGACCGACCGGCTCGACTCGCTGCAGTACTCCCGGGAGGAGCTGGCGGCGTTCGTCGAGGAGGCCACCAACGCCGGCCGGTACGTCACCGGCCACGCGTACACGGCCGCCAGCGTGACCAGGGCAGCCAAGGCCGGCTTCCGCTGCGTCGAGCACGCCAACCTCATCGACCGCGCGACCGCCCGGCTGATGGCGGACAAGCAGATGTTCCTGGTCGGCACGCTGGCCACCTACGAGGCGCTGGCGACCCGCGGCAAGGACGAGGGGATGCCGGCCGACCAGCTGGCGAAGCTGCAGCGGGTCCGCGACGCGGGGCTGCGCTCGATCGAGCTGGCCAGCACGGCCGGGGTGCGCCTGGTCTACGGCACCGACCTGCTCGGGGCCATGCAGGACGCGCAGCTGACCGAGTTCGGCCTGCGCGCGCAGGTGCAGCCGGCCAGCGAGGTGCTGCGGGCGGCCACCGTCGACGCCGCCGCGTTACTGGATCAGCCGGACCTGGGAAGGATCGAGCCGGGAGCGCGTGCGGACCTGCTGCTCCTCGACGCCGACCCGCTGGCCGACATCGCCGTGCTGAGCCGGCCGCACCGGCACCTGAAGGCGGTCGTCCAGGGCGGCCGTACGGTGGTCGGAAGCCTCGACCAGGCGGCCCGATAGGCTTTGTGAAGGGACCGCATCGGAGGAGCTCATCGTGCCCAAGTACGTGTACGACTTCAGCGAGGGAAACAAGGACCTCAAGGACCTGCTCGGTGGCAAGGGGGCCAACCTCGCCGAGATGACCAACCTCGGTCTCCCGGTCCCGCCCGGGTTCACGATCACCACCGAGGCCTGCACGACCTTCCTGACCACCGGCGACGAGCCGCCGGAGCTGGCCGGCGAGGTCAGCGCGCACCTCGAGGCGATGGAGAAGGCGATCGGCCGCCGGCTCGGCGACCCGGACGACCCGCTGCTGGTGTCGGTCCGGTCCGGGGCCAAGTTCTCCATGCCGGGGATGATGGAGACGGTCCTCAACATCGGCCTCAACGATGCCTCCGTGCAGGGCCTGGCCCGGCAGTCCGGCAACGAGCGGTTCGCCTGGGACTCGTACCGGCGGCTGGTCCAGATGTTCGGCAAGACCGTGCTCGACATCGAGGGCGAGCACTTCGAGGGCGCCATCGACGAGGCCAAGAGCGCGAAGGGCACTCGCAACGACCTCGACCTGGACGCGTCCGACCTGCAGAAGCTGGTCGAGACGTTCAAGGGCGTTGTGCGGGAGCACAGCGGCCGGGACTTCCCGCAGGACCCGCGCGAGCAGATGAACCTGGCGATCCAGGCGGTGTTCAACTCCTGGAACGCCGACCGCGCGATCCTCTACCGCCGCCAGGAGCGGATCCCGTCGGACCTCGGCACCGCCGTCAACGTGCAGTCGATGGTGTTCGGCAACACCGGGATGGACTCCGGCACCGGCGTCGCGTTCACCCGCGACCCGGCCTCCGGCGCCCAGGGCATCTACGGCGACTACCTGCAGAACGCGCAGGGCGAGGACGTCGTGGCCGGCATCCGCAACACGCTCTCGCTGCACGACCTGGAGCGGATCGACAAGCCGGCGTACGACCAGCTGCTGCAGATCATGGCGACGCTAGAGGGCCACTACAAGGACCTCTGCGACATCGAGTTCACGATCGAGAACAACAAGCTCTGGATGCTGCAGACGCGGGTCGGCAAGCGCACCGCCGCCGCCGCGTTCGTGATCGCGGCCCAGTTCGTCGACGAGGGCCAGATCGACCTGTCCGAGGCGCTGCAGCGGGTCACCGGCGCGCAGCTGGCGCAGCTGATGTTCCCGACGTTCGACGAGAAGGTCGACAAGCAGCAGATCGCCAAGGGGATGAACGCCAGCCCCGGCGCCGCGGTCGGCAAGGCCGTGTTCGACTCGCACCGCGCGGCCGAGGAGGCCGCCAAGGGCGAGAAGGTCATCCTGGTCCGCCGCGAGACCAACCCGGACGACCTCGTCGGCATGATCGCCGCGCAGGGCATCCTCACCTCCCGCGGCGGCAAGACCTCGCACGCGGCCGTCGTCGCCCGCGGCATGGGCAAGACCTGCGTCTGCGGCGCCGAGGAGCTCGAGGTCGACCTGCGCGGCCGGAAGTTCACCGCGCCCGGCGGGATCGTCGTCGGCGAGGGCGACGTGATCTCCATCGACGGCACCAGCGGCAAGGTCTTCCTCGGCGAGGTTCCGGTGCAGTCCTCGCCGGTCGTGCAGTACTTCGAGGGCACCCTCTCGCCCGACTCCGACGCGCTGGTCGCCGCGGTGCACCGGATCGTCGGGCACGCCGACGACGTGCGCCGGCTCGGCGTGCGGGCCAACTCCGACAACCCGGAGGACTCCGAGCGGGCCCGCCGGTTCGGCGCCCAGGGCATCGGCCTGTGCCGCACCGAGCACATGTTCCTCGGCGACCGGCGCAAGCTGGTCGAGGACCTGATCCTGGCCGAGTCCGACGACGAGCGGCAGGCCGCGCTGGACGCGCTGGAGCCGCTGCAGAAGGAGGACTTCGTCGGGATCTTCGCGGCGATGGACGGGCTGCCCGTCACCGTGCGGCTGATCGATCCGCCGCTGCACGAGTTCCTGCCCGACCTGACCGAGCTGTCGGTGAAGGTCGCGGTGGCCGAGTCCAAGGGCGAGGACCCGGGCCGGGACAAGACGCTGCTGGAGGCCGTGCAGCGGCTGCACGAGGCCAACCCGATGCTCGGGCTGCGTGGCGTGCGGCTCGGCCTGGTCATCCCGGGCCTGTTCGGCATGCAGGTCAAGGCCATCGCCGACGCGGCCGCCGAGCGGAGCAAGGCCGGCGGCGACCCGAAGCCGGAGATCATGATCCCGCTGGTCGGCGCCGTGCAGGAGCTCGAGATCATCAAGGACGAGACCGAGCAGGTGCTCGCCGACGTCGCCCGCGAGCAGGGCGTCGAGGTCGACACGCTGATCGGCACGATGATCGAGGTGCCGCGGGCAGCGCTGACCGCCGGGCAGATCGCCGAGGCGGCGCAGTTCTTCTCCTTCGGCACCAACGACCTGACCCAGATGGGCTGGGGCTTCTCCCGGGACGACGTCGAGGCCGCGTTCTTCTCCAAGTACCTCGACCTCGGCATCTTCGGCGTCTCGCCGTTCGAGTCGCTGGACACCGAGGGCATCGGCCGGATGGTCGAGATCGCGACCAGGGAAGGCCGGGAGACCAGGCCCGACCTCAAGGTCGGCGTCTGCGGCGAGCACGGGGGCGACCCCGACTCGGTCCACTTCTTCGACAAGGTCGGGCTCGACTACGTGTCCTGCTCGCCGTTCCGCATCCCGGTCGCCCGGCTGGAGGCCGGCCGCGCCGCGGTCGAGACCGCCGGCTCCGACTCCCGCTGACCGCCTGATCGGCGTCCACCGCCCCCAGGGCGTGTCTCTGGACTCCCTGGCGGCGCGGGCGACGCCCGGGCGACGACCGGCGGCGTCGTCGGGGATCGACCGATACGATCCCGGTATCGGCCGACCCCTCCGCCTTGCCGGACGCCGCCTGGACGCCGCCCGCATCCACCCCGAGTCCAGAGACACGCCCTAAGTCCTAGGCTCGGGGGCGGTGGACGGGTACGGCGAATGGGAACAGGCCCGGCGGGTGTGCGAGCCCGCCAAGCGGGCCCAGATTGCCGCGGGCGCGGTCGCCCGCTCGGAGTTCGAGCGCGACCGAGCCAGGGTGCTGCACTCCCAGGCACTGCGCCGGCTCGCGGCCACGACCCAGGTGGTCGCGGCCGGCGAGGAGGACTTCCCGCGCACCCGGTTGACGCACTCGCTCGAGGTGGCCCAGATCGGCCGCGAGCTCGGCGCCGCGCTCGGCTGCGACCCGGACGTGGTCGACGCCGCCGGGCTCGCCCACGACCTCGGCCACCCGCCGTACGGGCACAACGGCGAGGCCGCGCTCGACGCCGTCGCCACGCCGTGCGGCGGTTTCGAGGGCAACGCGCAGACGCTGCGGGCGCTGACCCGGCTGGAGGCCAAGATCCTCGCCGCGGACGGCGCCCCGGCCGGCCTCAACCTCACCCGTGCGGTCCTGGACGCCACGGTGAAATACCCGTGGCCGCGGCGGGCGGGCGAGCGCAAGTTCGGCGTGTACGCGGACGACCGCCCGGCCTTCGACTGGGTCCGCGCCGGCGCCCCGGACGGCCGGTGCTGCCTGGAGGCCCAGGTCATGGACTGGGCCGACGACGTGGCCTACTCGGTGCACGACGTGGAGGACGGCCTGCACGCGGGGCACGTGAAGATCGAGGCGCTGGACCGGGCGGCGGTCTGCGAGCTGGCCGCCGAGGCGTACTCGACCGAGCCCGCGGGCGACCTCGCCGCCGTCCTCGACGACCTGCTCGACCTGCCGGTGCTGCGCGACCTCGCCGACTACGACGGCAGCCGCGGCGCCCAGGTGGCGCTGAAGCGGGCCACCAGCGAGCTCACCGGACGGTTCGTCAGCGCCGCCGTCGCCGCGACCCGGGAGCGCGCCGGCGACGGTCCGCTCCGGCGCTACGCGGCCGACCTCGTCGTACCGCCCCGGGTCGGCGCCGAGTGCGCGCTGCTCAAGGCTGTCGCCGCCCGGTACGTGATGAACCGCCGGGACGTCACCATCGTGCAGTCCCGGCAGCGCGAGCTGCTCACCGAGCTGATCGGCCTGCTCGCCGACCGCGCCCCGGCGGCGCTCGACCCGGCACTGCGGCCGGACTGGCTGGCCGCACCCGACGACGCCGCCCGGCTGCGCGTGGTCGTCGACCAGGTCGCCGGTCTCACCGATCTGTCCGCCCCGGCCTGGCATGCTCGCCTGGCCGGGTGATGAAGTGGGGAAGGGACGTCATGGACCCGTACGTGATCGTCGGCGCCGGGCTTGCCGGCGCGAAGGCCGCCGAGACCCTGCGCGCGGAGGGCTTCGACGGCCCGGTCGTGCTGATCGGCGACGAGGACGAGCTGCCGTACGAGCGGCCGCCGCTGTCGAAGGGCTACCTGCTCGGCAAGGACCCGCGCGAGGGCTCCGCCGTCCACCCCGCCGAGTGGTACGACGAGCAGCGCATCGAGCTGCGCCTCGGCACCCCGGTCATCGCCCTCCACCCGGCCGAGCACGAGGTCGAGCTGGCCGGCGGAGAGCGGATCCGGTACGGCAAGCTGCTGCTGGCCACCGGCTCGGTGGTGCGGCCGCTGAACGTGCCTGGCGGCGACCGGGTGAGCACCCTGCGCAAGCTGCCCGACGCCGACGCGCTCAAGGAGGCGCTGCACCGCGGCGGCCGGGTGGTCGTCGTCGGCGGCGGGTGGATCGGGCTGGAGGTCGCGGCCGCGGCCCGGGAGTACGGCGCCGAGGTGACGCTGATCGAGGCGCTCGCCCAGCCGCTTGCCCGGGTGCTCGGCGAGGAGCTCGGCGCGGTCTTCGCCGACCTGCACCGCGCGCACGGGGTCGACGTCCGGCTCAACTCGGGGGTCAAGGAGATCACCGCGGACGGTGTCGTGCTGCCGGACGGCGACACGCTACCGGCCGACCTGGTGCTGGCCGGCGTCGGCATCCGGCCGGACACCCGGCTCGCCGACGAGGCCGGGCTCGCCGTGGACGACGGCGTCCTGGTCGACGCGGCGCTGCGCACCTCGGACGCGGACGTGTACGCGGCCGGCGACGTCGCCAACGTGGCGACCCCGCAGTTCGGCCGGGTCCGGGTCGAGCACTGGGCCAACGCGCTCAACGGCGGCCCGGCGGCGGCCAGGTCGATGCTCGGCCAGGACGTCACGTACGACCGGGTGCCTTACTTCTTCTCCGACCAGTACGACCTTGGCCTGGAGTACTCGGGCTGGGCCCCGCCCGGCTCGTACGACCGGGTGGTCATCCGCGGGGACCTGGCCGGCCGGGAGTTCGTCGCGTTCTGGCTGTCCGGCGGCCGGGTGCTGGCCGGCATGAACGTCAACGTCTGGGATGTCACCGACGCGATCCAGGACCTCGTCCGCCGCGGCACCCCGGTCGACCCCGACCGCCTCGCCGACCCGTCCGTACCGCTGACCGAGGTCTAGGGCCGCGCCGCCCAGCCCTCTGGCGGCGCGGGCCGGACGCCGTCCGCATCCACCGACGGCCCGGCGACACGCCCTAGCGGCCCGGCATAGGATCGCCGGGTGGCGGGGCGGATCCGGGACGAGGACATCGCGCTGGTCCGGGAGCGCTCGCCGGTCGAGGACGTCATCGGCGAGCGGGTGGCCCTGCGCAGCGCCGGCGGCGGCAACCTGAAGGGGCTGTGCCCGTTCCACGACGAGAAGTCGCCGTCGTTCAACGTCACGCCGGCCCGCGGCCTGTTCCACTGCTTCGGCTGCGGCGTCGGCGGCGACGTGATCGCGTTCGTGCAGCGTACGGACGGGCTCTCGTTCGCCGAGGCGGTCGAGCGGCTGGCCGACCGCGCCGGCGTCCGGCTGCGGTACGAGCAGGGCGGGGCCGCGCCGTCCCGGCCGCAGGGCCAGCGCACCCGGCTGGTCGAGGCCAACCGGCTGGCCGCCGCGTTCTACGCCGCGCAGCTGGCGTCGTCGCCGGAGGCCCAGGTCGCCCGGGACTTCCTGCGCGCCCGCGGCTTCGACGCCGCGGCCGCCGAGGCGTACGGCTGCGGCTACGCACCGGCCGGCTGGGACGCGGTCACCGCGCACCTGCTCGACCGCGGCTTCAGTCAGGCCGAGCTGGTCACCGCCGGGTTGTCCCGGCAGTCCAGCCGCGGCTCGCTGATCGACCGGTTCCACCGCCGGCTGCTCTGGCCGATCCGGGACATCTCCGCGGACGTGGTCGGTTTCGGCGCCCGCCGGCTGCACGACGACGACCCGATCGAGGCGAAATACCTCAACACCCCGGAGACGCCGCTCTACCACAAGTCGCAGGTGCTCTACGGCGCCGACATCGCCAAGAAGGAGATCGCCCGGCGCCGGCAGGCGGTCGTCGTCGAGGGCTACACCGACGTGATGGCCTGCCACCTGGCCGGGGTGCCGACCGCGGTCGCCACCTGCGGCACCGCGTTCGGCGCCGAGCACATCGGCGTGCTGCGCCGGCTGCTGCTCGACTCGGACGAGTTCGCCGGCGAGATGGTGTTCGTCTTCGACGGCGACGAGGCCGGGCAGCGGGCCGCGCTGCGGGCGTTCACCGAGGACCAGCGGTTCGTCATGCAGACCTTCGTCGCGGTCGAGCCGTCCGGGCTCGACCCGTGCGACCTGCGGCTGGCCAAGGGCGACACCGCGGTGCGGGACCTGGTCGCCCGCCGGCAGCCCGCGGTGGCCTTCGCGTTGCGGGCCCAGCTGCGCGAGTTCGACCTGGACACCGCCGAGGGGCGGGTGCGGGCGCTGGAGAAGACCGCGCCGACCGTGGCCCGGATCAAGGACCGCGCGCTGCGCCCGGAGTACGCCCGGCGGCTGGCCGGCGAGCTCGGCATGGAGGTCGAGCCGGTGCTCGCCCGGGTGATGGAGCTGGCCGGCGAGGCCGCCCCGCGCGGTGGTCGCCGGCCGGTCGCCCGCCCCGCCGCCGACGATCCCGCCGTGGCCGTGGAACGGGAGGTGCTCAAGCTCGCCGTCCAGGTCCCGCAGCTGGCCGGGCCGGTGTTCGACGCGCTGGACGAGACCTCGTTCACCGAGCCGACGTACGCGGCCATCCGCCGGGCGCTGGCCGCCGCCGGCGGGGTCGCCACCGCCCGCTCCGGGCCGGAATGGGTGGAGCGGATCAGCGAATACTGCGCCGACCTGGTGGCGAAGTCCACGCTCACCGAGCTGGCGGTGGAGCGGCCGCGGACCAGCGGCGAGCCGGACGAGCGGTACGTGGCCAGCCAGCTGGCCCGGCTGCGCGAGCTCGGCGTCTCCCGGCAGATCAAGGCGCTGCGGTCCAGGCTGCAGCGGGTCAACCCGATCGAGGAGCCGGACGAGCACATCCGGCTGTTCGGTGAGCTGGTCGCGCTGGAGCAGTTCAACCGCGGGCTGCGCGAGCAGGCGATGGGGGCACAGTGAGGCTGCGCGAGCGCGCGATGGGGGCACGGTGAGGCTGTTCGGCAAGCGGGAGAAGCCGCCGGCCGAGGCGGTCACCCGGCTCGACCCGGACGAGCGGGTGGTGTCCTGGGCGCCGACACCCAGCGGTGCCGTGGTCGCGACCCCGCTCGGGCTCTGGCTGCCCGGCGTACCCGACCGGCTGCCGTGGCACCTCATCGACAAGGCGACCTGGCGCTCGGACACGCTCACGCTGATCTCCGCGGTCGACGCCGGGGACGGCGTGCTGGTCGAGCAGCCGCCGCGCGCGGTGCGGCTGGAACAGCCGCGGGACATCCCGGAGACCGTCCGGGCCCGGATCGAGAAGGCGATCGCCTTCACCCGGCACCACCCGCTGCCCGGATCCGAGGGCGCCGGCGTGCGGCGCGGCGTCAGGGTGGTCGGCCGGCGCATTCCGGGCCAGGACGGGATCAGCTGGCAGCTGGTCTTCGACCCGGGCGTCGACCGGGACGATCCTGCGGTCCGCGCCGCCGCCTCGGCGTACGTGGACCAGGCCCGGGCCGAGCTGGGGGTCTAGCAGGGCGGCTAGCACGGCGGCGTGACGCGCCGAGCCGGGTGGCGGAGGATCAACCGCATGAGCACCCTCGTCGCCGGCATCGACTGCTCCACCCAGTCCACCAAGGTCCTGGTGTGCGACGCCGAGACCGGGCAGGTCGTCCGCTCCGGCTCCGCGCCGCACCCGGACGCGACCGAGATCGACCCCGCGGTCTGGGCGGCCGCGCTCGAGTCGGCCTCGTCCGGTGGCCTGCTGGACGGCGTCGCCGCCATGGCGGTCGGCGGCCAGCAGCACGGCATGGTCGCCCTGGACGAGGCGGGCGAGGTCGTCCGGCCGGCCCTGCTCTGGAACGACACCCGCTCCGCCCGGGCGGCGACCGAGTTGATCGCCGAGCTCGGCGGCCCGGAGAAGTGGGCCGAGGCGGTCGGGTCGGTGCCGGTGGCCAGCTTCACCGTGACCAAGCTGCGGTGGCTGGCCGAGCACGAGCCGGAGCTGGCCGGGCGGGTCGAGACCGTGATGCTGCCGCACGACTGGCTGACCACCCGGCTGTCCACCGACGGGATCGGCGGCGCGCGGACCGACCGGGGCGACGCGTCCGGCACCGGCTACTGGTCACCGTCCACCGGCGACTACCGCACCGACCTGCTGCGGCTGGCGTTCGGCCGGGAGCTGGCGCTGCCGCCGGTGGCCGCGCCGTCGGCGCCGGTGGGCCGGACCGGCGCGGGCGCCGTGCTCGGCCCCGGCACCGGCGATAACATGGCCGCCGCGCTCGGGCTCGGCGCGGTGACCGGGGACGTGACCGTGTCGATCGGCACCAGTGGCGTCGTCGCCGCGGTGTCCGAGACGCCGACCGCCGACGCCAGCGGGCTGGTCGCCGGCTTCGCCGACGGCACCGGGCGATACCTGCCGCTGGTCTGCACGCTCAACGCGGCCCGGGTGCTCAGCACCACCGCGACGCTGCTCGGCGTCGACCTGGCCCGCCTCGACGAGCTGGCACTGTCCACATCGGACAGCGACGGGCTGGTGCTGCTGCCGTTCCTGGACGGCGAGCGCACCCCCGACCTGCCGGACGCCCGCGGCCTGCTGACCGGGCTCACCCGGGCCAACGCCACGCCGGCGCGGCTGGCCCGGGCGACCGTGGAGGGGCTGCTGTGCGGGCTGGCCGACGGGCTGGACGCGCTGCGCACGCAGGGGGTGCCGATCCGGCGGGCCATGCTGGTCGGCGGCGGCGCCCGGTCGGCGGCGCTGCGGGCGCTGGCGCCCGCGATCCTCGGCGTACCGGTCGTGCTGCCCGAGCCGGGCGAGTACGTCGCCCTCGGCGCGGCCCGGCAGGCGGCGTGGACGCTGTCCGGCGATCCCGAGCCGCCGGCCTGGCAGGTCCCGGCCACCGAGCTGCCCGAGGCGGCCCCCGCCACCGCCCTGCGCGCCGCCTACGCCGAGGTCCTCACCAAGGCCGACCCCCTCCTCCGCTAAGACCCCGCGTGTCGGAGTCCGGCGGCCGCGGGCGTGGTGTACGACCGGCGGGTGACGCTCGACTCGACGCTTCGAGACGTCCGCCGGAGCGCCGACGGCCCCGGTCCGCGCTGGGGGCGCCAGGTCAGCCTCGCGCTGCTGCTCGTCGTGGTCGTCGCCGGTGCCATCGGGATCTTCGGCGTGCACTCGTCGACGGTGTCGGCCCGAACGAACGGCTACCTGCTGAGCGTCACCTACGCCCGGACGGCGCGGGCGGGTCTGGACGTCCCGTTCACCGTGCGCGCACAGCACACCGGCGGCTTTCCGTCGTCGATCACCCTGGCCGTCAGCACCGACTACTTCCGGGTGTTCGAGACGCAGGGCTTCTATCCGGACGCCGACAGCGCGACGAACGACGGCCGGTTCGTCTACCTGACCTTCACGCCTCCTAGCGGCGACGACGTCGTCCTGGACTTCGACGCCTACATCCAGCCCGGCGCGCAGCGGGGCAAGTCCGCGACGGTCGAGCTGATCGTGCGTGGTTCCACCGTGGCGACCGTGCGGCTGCACACCTGGCTGGTGCCCTGATGGAGGTCGTCTACCGAGCGCTGTTCGTCTTCGGCTTCCTGTGGTTGATCACCCGCGTCGCCGGCCGCGCCACCCTCGGCGAGCTGTCGACCTTCGAGTTGCTGCTGTACGTGACCATGGGCGACCTCGTCCAGCAGGCCGTCACCCAGCAGGACTACTCGGTGACCGCGGCCGTCCTCGCGGTCAGCACGTTCTGCCTGCTCACCGTCGCGCTGTCCTGGCTCAATGCCCGGTATCGCCGGGTGCGTCCGTTGACGCACGGCGCCGCCCTGGTCGTCATCGACCACGGCGAACCGGTGCTGCCGAACCTCAAGGCCGAGCGGGTCTCGATCGACGACCTGATGGCCGCGGCCCGCAGTCAGGGCATCGAACGGTTCGCCGACGTACGGCTCGCCGTCCTGGAGGCCAACGGCCGGATCTCGTTCTTCACCGGGCACGAGGAGTCCGGCGCCTCGGAGACCCCGCCGGTCGGCTAGCGCCCCGACGGCATAGGGGTCATCCAGGCCGGAACCGGGCAGCGGCTCGAGATCACCGACCCGGCCTCCGGGCAGCCGCCTCAGATCGGGAGGTGGCAACCGGTCTAGAGCCATTACCGCGGGGTATGACTCTTCGCCAGACGCCGACTCCGGAGGGACCGTCTCATGGCGAAGACCAAGTCGCCCAACCGCATCTCCCAGGCCGCCAGCACCGGACTGCGGGAGTTGCCCTCCAATGCCGCGTGGCTTCTCGCCAAGGCACTCCGTCCCGCGGCGGGCGGAGCGTCCCAGCTCGCCGAGCACGTGTCCGACACAGCCGCGACCGGTACGGAGAGCGCCCGGTCGGCGGCCGGCAAGGTCCGCCGCCGCGCCGCCGACGCCGGCCGCTCCGTCACCGACGCGATGCCGGGCATCCATCGGGACGCGGTATCCGACCTGATGCGCGACGCCGACGCCGCCGCCGAGGAGGCCCGGCTCAGCGAGACCGAGGCCGTCCGGCTGGCGCAACGCGCGAAGGACGACGCCGAGCAGGCCGCCCGGATCGCGGACAACGGCGACCGGGACGTCGACCAGGCCCGGCAGGACGCCGAGGACCGCGTCCGCGTCCGGGTCGAGCAGGCCCAGGAGGAAGCCGACGCGGCGCTCGCCGAGGTGGAGCGCGACCTGGCCGAGCGCATGGCCCGGGCCCGGGCCGAAGCAGAGCACCGGGTGGACAGCCGGCGCCTGGCCGAGGAGGCGGCGGCGCGCAAGATCGTGGAACGGGCCGAAGCCGAGGCGGCGAACCGGGCGCAGAAGGCGCAAGAGCGCGCGGAGCAGAGCCGGCAGCAGGCGGCGCGCGCGATCGCGGCCGCGGACGAAGCGCTCGCGCGAGCCCGCGAGCTCGCCGAGCAGGCGGCCCAGGCGGCCCAGGAGACCGCCGCGGCCGCGACCCAGGAGGCCGAGCGACTCGCCGGCGAGGCTCGCGCGCGGGCACGTGAGGCGAAGCGCCGGGCCGCGGAGGCCGGCGAGGTGCGCGACCGCGCCAACCAGAGCGCCGGACGGGCGCGGTCGACCGCCGCGACCACCGGTGGGGCCAACGGCCGCGGACGTTCGTCCTCCGGCACGACCAAGTCCTCGTCCGGCCGGCAGGTCCTCGACGTGCTCACCAAGCAGGAGCTGCTGGGGCTGGCCGAGGATGCCGACGTCGAGGGCCGCTCGACCATGACCAAGCCCGAGCTCGTCGACGCGCTCAAGCGGGAGGGCGTCGGACTCGACGCGCTCACGAAGGCGGAGCTGCTGTCCGTCGGCGAGGGACACGGGCTCGAGGTTCGCTCGTCGATGTCCAAGACCGACCTCATCGCCGAGATCACGGCCAACGGGTGAGCCGGTCATCGGCTCGCTGTCACCTCGTACGACAAGGAGCGTCGACGTGAAGATCTTCCATCGCAAGAGTGCCTGGCAGCGCGCGCTGGACAGCGCCACCGCCGCGGCCACCGCGCGGCCGGTACGCCGTACGGCGAAGATCACCGGTGGCGTCGTGGGCGGTGCCGCCACGCTCACCGCGCTGAGCGCGGCCGTCTCCTCCGCCCGCCGGAGCAGCGAGAAGTGAAGCTCTCGACGGCGGCCATCTTCGGCGTCGGCTATCTGCTGGGCACCCGGGCGGGTCGGCAGCGCTACGACCAGATCGTGCAGCTGGCCGGCCGTCTGGCTGCGGAGTTCGACGGGCCCGGCGCCAGGGAACGGCTGGAGAGCCTGAGCTCCCGGCTGGAGAGCTACGCCAGGGAACGGTCGATCGACTCGTCCGCGGATACCCGGCGTGCCAAGACGCGGGCGTGACCGGCATCGCTCCAGGGCGGTCGGGGCTCCGGCGCGCCGGGCGTCCCGGACCGTGTTCCTGCGTCGGGGCGTGAGCGCTCCGACCGAAGACGGCGCGATGCTGATCCGGGCGGTCGTCGATGCTCGGCTGTTCGGCCTCCGGCTGCTGACGCTCGACGCACGGGTGGTGGTCGCGGAGGCGGACCCGAGCGAATCCGTCCTCGACGCTGTCGTCGAGATCGACCCGACGGTCATGCCGCTCGCCCGCACGCGCGCTGCGGCGGGCGTCCGTGCCACCGGGCACGGGACCGACCGGGGAGTGCGACACGCACGCGAGCTCCTCGCCCAGGGCACCGACACCCTCGCCGGCCTCCGACGCTCCGGCTCGGCCTGACTACGCGCGCTGACGGCTCGGTCCGGCTCGCACCGCGCCCGGGAGCGACCGGCGCGACTCGGCGCGCGGTGCGCGTACCGTTTCGCGCATGGCGGTGGTGCGGCCGGACAACGCGCAGCAGGCGCGGCTCCTGCGGCTGCTGCGCGACGACGGTCCGCGCTCGCGGGCCGAGCTGGGCGACGCCGTGGAGCTGTCCCGGTCCCGGCTCGCCGTCGAGCTGGACCGCCTGGTCGAGCTCGGTCTGGTGGAGACCGCCGGCCTCGCCGCCTCCCGCGGCGGCCGCCGCTCCTCGATCGTGCGGATCGCCCGCAACACCCGCTTCCTCGGCATCGACATCGGCGCCACCTCGATCGACGTCGCCGTCACCGACGGCGAGCTGCGGGTGCTCTCGCACGAGAACGAGCCGATGGACGTACGGCAGGGCCCGGAGGTGGTGATCGGCCGCGCGCTGGAGATGGTCGGCAAGCTCCGGGCCGGCGACAGCGCCGGCGGCCTGGCCGGCGCCGGCGCCGGCGTGCCGGGCCCGGTCAGCTTCGCCGAGGGCGTCCCGGTCTCCCCACCGATCATGCCGGGCTGGAACCACTTCCCGGTCCGCGATGCGTTCGCCTCCGAGCTCGGCTGCCCGGTGCTGGTCGACAACGACGTCAACATCATGGCGCTGGGGGAGAAGCACGCCGGGATCGCCCGCTCGGTCGACGACTTCCTGTTCGTCAAGATCGGCACCGGCATCGGCTGCGGCATCGTCGTCGGCGGCGAGGTCTACCGCGGGGTGTCCGGCAGCGCCGGCGACATCGGCCACATCCGGGTCGACGACGCCGGGCCGATGTGCCTGTGCGGCAACACCGGCTGCCTGGAAGCGTTCTTCGGCGGCAGCGCGCTGGCCCGCGACGCGCTGGCCGCGGCCCGTTCGGACCGCTCCCCGGAGCTGGCCGTCCTGCTGGAGCGCAACGGCACGCTTACCGCGGCCGACGTGGCCGCCGCGGCAGCGGCCGGCGACCCGGTCTCTGTCGGGATGATCCGGGAGGGCGGCCGCCGGGTCGGCCAGGTCCTCGCCGGCCTGGTCAGCTTCGTCAACCCGGGCCTGATCGTGATCGGCGGCGGCGTGGCCGGCATCGGGCACTCGCTGCTGGCCGAGATCCGCGGTGTGGTCTACCGTCGCTCGCTGCCGCTGGCCACGGGCAACATGCCGATCGTGCTGTCCGAGCTGGGCGACGAGGCCGGCGTGGTCGGCGCCGCCCGGTTGATCAGCGACCGGATCTACGCCGCCTGATCGGGACTTCGTCCTCCGACAGGAAAAAGTTGTAGAGATCTGAGCCGAACTTCTTGTGCGGCCCGTCACAAGTCCTCTAGCGTCCCGTGTCACCAGCCGGTTCCGGGGAGGTGAACGGTGCAGGCGCTGCTGACGGTCAGTGGGGTCGTGAAGCAGTTCCCCGGCGTACGGGCGCTGGACGGGGTCGACCTCGAGGTGGCCGCCGGCGAGGTGCACTGCCTGCTCGGCCAGAACGGGGCCGGCAAGTCGACGCTGATCAAGGTGCTCTCCGGCGCGCACCGGGCCGACGCCGGCGAGGTCCGCTGGCAGGGCCAGCCGGTCGCGTTCGGCACCCCGATCGCCGCCCTCCGGGCCGGCCTGGCCACGATCTACCAGGAGCTCGACCTGGTCGACGGGCTGTCGGTGGCCGAGAACGTCTTCCTCGGGCACGAGCCGGCGACGCTCGGCTTCACTCGCCGCAGCGCGATGAACGACGCCGCCCGGACGCTGCTGACCCGGCTCGGCCACCCCGACATCCGCCCCACCCGCGAGGTCGGCACGCTGTCCGCGGCCGGCAAGCAGGTGGTGAGCATGGCCAGGGCGCTGTCCCACGACGCGCGGCTCATCGTGATGGACGAGCCGTCGGCCGTGCTCGACAGCGCCGAGGTGGAGAACCTGTTCCGGGTCATCCGCCAGCTCACCGCCGACGGCGTGGCCGTGGTCTACATCTCCCACCGGCTGGACGAGATCAGGGTCATCGGCGACCGGGTGACGGTGCTCAAGGACGGCCGTACGGTCGCGGTCGGCCTCCCCGCCCGGACCACCCCGACCGCGGAGGTGGTCCGGCTGATGACCGGCCGCTCGGTGGAGTACGCGTTCCCCCGCGCAGCCGCCGGGACCCACGACGGCCCGGAGATCCTCCGGGTGGACGGCCTGACCCGCCGCGGCGAGTTCGCCGGCGTCTCGTTCAGCGTCCACAGTGGTGAGATCGTCGGCCTGGCCGGGCTGGTCGGCTCCGGCCGCTCGGAGATCGTCGAGACCGTGTACGGGGCGCGCAAGCCGTCCGCCGGCACGGTCACCGTGGACGGGCACCGGCTGCGGCCGGGTTCGGTGCGCTCGGCCATCCGCGCCGGTCTCGGGCTCGCCCCGGAGGAGCGCAAGAGCCAGGGCCTGCTGCTGTACGAGCCGGTCTACCGCAACGTGTCGGTCTCCAGCCTCGGCCGGTTCGCCCGCGCCGGCTGGGTGCTGCCGGGTCGCGAGCTGGCCGCCGCCGTGGAGGTGGCCGAGCGGCTCGACGTCCGCCCGGCCGACCCGCGCCGGCCGGTGCGCACGCTGTCCGGGGGCAACCAGCAGAAGGTAGTGCTGGCCCGCTGGCTGCTGCGGGACTGCCGGCTGCTGATCCTGGACGAGCCGACCCGCGGCGTCGACGTCGGCGCCCGCACCGAGCTCTACCGGCTGGTCCGCTCGCTGGCCGACCGCGGGGTCGGCGTGCTGCTGGTCTCCAGCGAGATCCCGGAGGTGCTCGGACTGGCCGACCGGGTGCTGGTCGTCAGCGACGGCCGCATCGTCCACAGTGGACCGACCGGCGAGATCGACGAGCCCGGCGTCCTCGACCTCGTCATGGAAGGGGCGGTCGCATGACCGAGGCACGGCCGGTCGAGGTCCCGCCCGCCGACGAGCAGGGTCGGGTCGAGCGGGCGGCGTCCGCCACCGTGCAGAGCCGGCTGCGCGGGCGGTTCGCCGAGGTGCGCAACCTCGGCCTGGTCGGCGTGCTGGTGATCCTGGCGATCGTCGGCGTCGCCACCACCGACGGGCAGTTCCTCACCCGCAGCAACATCCTCAACATCCTGGTCAGCGCGTCGATCATCGGCGTCGTCACGGTGGGTATGACGTTCGTCATCATCGGCGGCGGCATCGACCTGTCCGTCGGTGCGTTGGTCGCGTTGGCGTCGGTGTGGGCGACCACGCTGGCGACCCAGTCGTACGGCGCGTTCGTCATGGTGCTGTGCGCGCTCCTCGTCGGGATGGGCGCCGGGCTGATCAACGGGGTGCTCATCGCGTACGGCAGGCTGGTGCCGTTCATCGTCACGCTGGCGATGCTGGTCTCCGCCCGCGGGCTGGCCCAGTCCCTGTCGGACCGGCGCACCCAGCTGGTCACGGTGCCCGCGATCAACGACATCGCCACCACCGACGTGCTCGGCATCCCGCTGCTGGTCTACATCTTCGCCGCCGTCATCGTGGTCGGCTGGCTGGTGCTCAACCGCAGCACGTTCGGCCGCCGGACGTTCGCCGTCGGCGGCAACCCCGAGGCGGCCCGCCTCGCCGGCATCGACATCCGCCGGCAGACCGCGCTGCTCTACGTGGTCTCCGGGCTGTGCTGCGGCATCGCCGCGGTCATGATCATGGCCAGGACGACCACCGGCTCCAGCACCCACGGCGACCTGTACGAGCTGGACGCGATCGCCGCGGTCATCATCGGCGGCACGCTGCTCACCGGCGGCCGCGGCACGCTGATCGGCTCGATCCTCGGCGTGCTGGTGTTCACCACGATCACCAACCTGTTCGTCCTCAACAACCTGCCGACCGAGGTCCAGAACATCGCCAAGGGCCTCATCATCGTCGCCGCCGTGCTGCTGCAGCGGCGCGGCCGGACGGCGGCCGTCCCGTAGACCTCGGCGGGGCCGGCGGGACAGGGCGCGCCGCCGGCCGGACCGCCGCCTCACCCCGCCGCGCCGCGATCCCGTCCTGCCCCGATCCCGTCATGCCCTGATCAGCCGTGCCCGCCGCCCGTGTGTCCGGGCGCACCGACGAAGGAGCGCTCCATGTCCGACCTCCGCACCGCAGGACTCGACCGGCGGCGGTTCCTCGCCGTCGGCGGGCTGGTGGGCGCCGGCGCCCTGCTGGCCTCCTGCACCAGCAACGACCCCGACACCGCCAACAACAACGAGGGCCAGGCCGCGGTCGGCAACAACGACAACGCCGCCGCCGGCACGGAGGTGACGATCGGGTTCTCCGCGCCGCAGGCCGACCACGGCTGGATCGCCGCGATCAGCAAGAACGCCGAGGACCAGGCGAAGAAGTTCTCCGACGTCACGTTCGAGCCGGTCGAGGCGACCAACGAGGTGACCCGGCAGATCTCATCGGTGGAGACGCTGATCGCCAAGAAGGTCAGCGCGCTGGTGATCCTGCCGTTCGACGGAAAGGCGCTGACCGCGGTGGCGATCAAGGCCATGAACGCCGGGATCCCGGTGGTCAACCTGGACCGGGAGTTCGACACGCCGCAGGCGTACCGGGCCCTGATCAAGGGCGACAACTACGGGATGGGCGTGTCCGCGGCGACGTACATCGCCGCGCAGCTCAAGGCCAAGAACGTCAGCAACCCGGTCATCGTCGAGATCGCCGGCATCGACAACCTGCAACTGACCCAGGACCGCAGCCGCGGCTTCAAGGAGACCCTGGCCAAGTTCGGCTACACGGTGAAGGCCCGGCAGGCTGCGCAGTTCACCGTCGAGTCCGGGCAGCAGGTCGCCGCCAACCTGCTGCAGGCCCAGCCGAAGATCGACGCGATGTGGAACCACGACGACGACCAAGGAGTCGGCGTGCTGGCCGCGATCAACCAGGCCCGGCGCACCGAGTTCTTCATGGTCGGCGGCGCCGGCTCGGCCAACGCGATGCGGGAGATCAAGAAGGACGAGGGCGTGCTCAAGGCGACAGTGACATACAGCCCGAGCATGGCGTCCTCGGCCATCTCGCTGGCCCGGCTGATCGCCCAGCGCAAGGGCATGTCCGACCTGGTGGAGAACCAGGTGCCGGCGTCGATCACGCTGGCCTCCGAGACGATCACCAAGGACAACGTGGACCAGTACATGTCGCTCGGCTTCGAGTCCTGAGGGGTGCTGTCGATGTCCACACCGGACTCGCCGGCTCCGCTGGGGGTCGGCATGGTGGGCTACGCCTTCATGGGCGTCGCCCACTCCCGGGCCTGGCGCACCGCCGGCCGGGTCTTCGACCTCCCGCTGGACCCGCGGATGACCGTCCTCTGTGGACGCAATGCCGCGGCGGTCACGGCCGCCGCGGCCCGGCTCGGCTGGGCGTCGGTGGAGACCAACTGGAAGGCGGTGCTGCAGCGCGACGACGTGGGGCTGGTCGACATCTGCACGCCCGGGTCCAGCCACGCCGAGATCGCCACCGCGGCGCTGGCCGCCGGCAAGCACGTGCTGTGCGAGAAGCCGCTGGCCAACACCGTGGCCGAGGCGCGGTCGATGGCGGCCGCGGCGCGGGAGGCGCGGGCGCTCGGGGTGCGCTCGATGGTCGGGTTCAACTACCGGCGGGTGCCGGCGGTGGCGTTCGCCCGCGCGCTGGTCGCCGCCGGCCGGATCGGCACCGTCCGGCACGTCCGCGCGCAATACCTGCAGGACTGGATCGTCGACCCGGAGTTTCCGCTGGTCTGGCGGCTGCGGGCGGACGAGGCCGGCAGCGGTGCGCTGGGCGACATCGGGGCGCACATCGTCGACCTCACCCAGTTCGTCAGCGGGCAGCGGTTGACGGGGGTCAACGCGCTGCTGGAGACGTTCGTGCGCCGGCGGCCACTGCCCGGTGCCGCTGCGGGGCTGTCCGCGACCGCGGCGGGCGGCGAGCTGGGTGAGGTCACGGTCGACGACGCAGCGCTGTTCCTCGGCCGGCTCGACGGCGGCGCGATCGCGACGTACGAGGCCACCCGGTTCGCGACCGGCAGGAAGAACGCGATCCGGGTCGAGGTGAACGGGTCGACCGGCAGTCTCGCGTTCGACCTGGAGCGGCTCAACGAGCTGGAGTTCCTCGACGGCACCGAGGACGCCGAGCTGCAGGGCTTCCGCCGGGTGGTGGTCACCGAGCCCGGCCACCCGTACCTGTCCGGCTGGTATCCGCCCGGGCACACGCTGGGCTGGGGTGACACGTTCGTGCACGAGATCGCCGACCTCGTGGGCGCCGTCGGCGCTGGGACCGACCCGCTACCGTCCTTCGAGGACGGGCTGCACGTACAGCTCGTCCTGGACGCGGTGCAGCGCTCCGCTGCCGACCGCGGCTGCTGGACGGAAGTGGAGGAACCGTGACGACTCTCACTCCAGTTGCGACCAAGGAAGACAGGTTCACCTTCGGGCTGTGGACGGTCGGCTGGCTCGGCCGCGACCCGTTCGGCGACGCGACCCGGTCCCCGCTGGACCCGGTGGAGACCGTGCACCGGCTGGCCGAGCTCGGCGCGGCCGGGGTGACGTTCCACGACGACGACCTGATCCCGTTCGGCTCGTCCGAGGCCGACCGGGCCAAGCTGATCGCGCGGTTCAAGGACGCGCTCGCCGAGACCGGCCTGACCGTCCCGATGATGACGACGAACCTGTTCACCCACCCGGTGTTCAAGGACGGCGCGTTCACCGCGAACGACCGGGACGTGCGCCGGTTCGCGATCCGCAAGGTGCTGCGCAACATCGACCTGGCCGCGGAGCTCGGCGCGAAGATCTACGTGGCCTGGGGCGGTCGTGAGGGCGCCGAGACCGACGCCGGCAAGGACCTCAAGGCCGCGTACGACCGGTTCAAGGAGGCCTTTGACCTGCTCTGCCGCTACGTGCTGGACAAGGGATACGACATCCGGTTCGCGCTGGAGCCGAAGCCCAACGAGCCGCGCGGGGACATCTTCCTGCCGACCGTCGGGCACGCGCTGGCGTTCATCGACCGGCTCGAGCACCCCGAGATGGTCGGCGTGAACCCGGAGGTCGGGCACGAGCAGATGGCCGGGCTCAACTACACCCAGGGCATCGCCCAGGCGCTGTGGGCCGGCAAGCTGTTCCACATCGACCTCAACGGTCAGCACGGCGTCAAGTACGACCAGGACCTGCGGTTCGGCACCGGCGACCTGAAGAGCGCGTTCTTCACCGTCGACCTGCTCGAAGGCGCCGGCGGCACCGGCCCGGTCTACACCGGGCCGCGGCACTTCGACTTCAAGCCGCCGCGGACGGAGAACATCGACGGCGTCTGGGCTTCCGCCGCCGGCTGCATGCGGACGTACCTGCTGTTGCAGGAGCGCGTGGCCGCCTTCCGGGCCGACCCGGAGGTGGTGTCGGCGATGGCCGCGTCTGCCGTGCCGTCGCTCGCTCAGCCGACGCTGGAGGCCGGCGAGGGCTGGCAGGGTCTGATCGAGTCCGGTGCGGACTTCGACCCGGAAATCGCCGGCGCCCGCGGCATGCACTACGAGCGGCTCGACCAACTCGCGCTCGAGCACGTCCTCGGAGCGCGCTGACCTGTCACCTGGAGGACCGATGCCCCGACCCGTCACGCTGTTCACCGGCCAGTGGGCCGACCTCCCGTTCGAGGAGGTGTGCCGGCTGGCCGCCGAGTGGGGGTACGACGGGCTGGAGATCGCCTGTTGGGGCGACCACTTCGAGGTCGACCGGGCGCTCGCCGATCCGTCCTATGTGGACGGCCGGAGGGCGACCCTGGCCAAGCACGACCTGCGGGTGTTCGCGATCTCCAACCACCTGGTCGGGCAGGCGGTCTGCGACGACCCGATCGACGAGCGGCACCGCGGGATCCTGCCAGACCGGGTCTGGGGCGACGGTTCGCCGGAGGGGGTGCGGCAGCGGGCGGCCGAGGAGATGAAGGACACCGCCCGCGCCGCCGCCCAGCTCGGCGTGTCCACAGTGGTCGGTTTCACCGGCTCGTCGATCTGGAAGACGGTGGCGATGTTCCCGCCGGTGCCGGCCGCCATGGTCGACGCCGGCTACCAGGACTTCGCCGACCGGTGGAACCCGATCCTCGACGTGTTCGACTCGGTCGGGGTGCGGTTCGCGCACGAGGTGCACCCGTCGGAGATCGCCTACGACTACTGGACGACCGTACGGGCGCTGGAGGCGATCGGGCACCGTCCCGCGTTCGGGCTCAACTGGGACCCGTCCCACTTCGTCTGGCAGGACCTCGACCCGGTCGGGTTCCTGTGGGATTTCCGGGATCGGATCTACCACGTCGACTGCAAGGACGCGAAGCGGCGCGTCGGCAACGGCCGCAACGGCCGGCTCGGCTCGCACCTGCCGTGGGCCGACCTGCGCCGCGGCTGGGACTTCGTGTCCACCGGGCACGGCGACGTGCCGTGGGAGGACTGCTTCCGGATGCTCAACGCGATCGGCTACGACGGGCCGATCTCGATCGAGTGGGAGGACGCCGGCATGGACCGCCTCCTCGGCGCCCCGTCCGCGCTGGCGTTCGTCCGCGAACTGGTGGCTATCGAGCCGCCCGCCGCCGCCTTCGACGCCGCCTTCTCCTCCCGCTGAGTTCGGTCCAGCGGGTGGCCGCCTCGCCGTCGGGTTCGGTCCGCCAGCGGCCGTACACGCCTCCGTGCCGGCTGAGGTGTCACTGAGCCGACCCTGCCGTCCGTTCGGCCCGGCCAGGGTCTGCGCAGGCCTCTGTGGGCTGGCTACGTCATCGAGCCGACCCCAGCCGTCCGTTCGGTCCGGCCAGCGTCCGCGCGCGCCTCGCGTCGTCCGGGCACGCCGGAGGGGCGGGCCGGTTCGGCCCGCCCCTCCGCGCGATGCCTCAGGGGTTCGTCGTCCGCCCGTTGACCGGCGAGCTCGACGAGCTCGGCGTGGTCGACGACGTCGGCTCGAACAGGTCGCCACTACCCGGCCTGGAGTCCACCGTCGTCGTGCCGTACGACGGGGTGTCCGTCTTGTCGGCACCCACCGCGGACTTGACCTTGGCGGCGATGTCGGACTGCTTGGCCTTGTCCACCAGCTCGGTGCCCTTGGCCTGCAGCGCCCCCGCCGTGCTCTGCACCTTCTCGTTGCCGGCGACCTTGCGGGCCTGAGCGACGATCTCCTCGTACCGCTGTCGGCCGGCCCTGCTGCCCAGCACGTACCCGGCCGCGAACCCAGCGGCCACGGCGAGCTTCCCGTACATGTGCGATCTCCTTCGGTTGGTTCTGTCCGTGTCAGCCGGTCACCCGGGGTCTACCCGGCCGTCAGCATGCGTACCCCCGATCAGGTATTGTGGTCCCCCGTCGCCACCGCGCGACCGGTCCCCCGTAGCTCAATTGGCAGAGCATGCGACTGTTAATCGCAGGGTTAGTGGTTCGAGTCCACTCGGGGGAGCATAGCCCCAGGTCACAGGCGTAGCCGCCGGAGCGGTCAAGATCACGACCATGCTTTACCCATGCCTTTCGCTGCGACTCGTTCGCTCGACCGCCTCCAGGACCGCCGCGCCACCGGTCGCCCGGACCTTCCGACCGAAGTAACGATCCTGCGTCATCGACACCTTCGCGTGCCCCAGCTGGTCCGCTGCCGCTCCGGCGCTCAGCCCGGCATCGTCCATCAGCGAGCCGACGGTCTTGCGGAACGTGTGCGACGTGATCCCGGGGTAACCGAGCCGGGTGAAGACATCCCGAAGGTCGGCTTGGGTGTTGCTCGGATCACGGAGCAGCCCGGCCGGGGAGGTAAACACCGCATCCCACCGGTTCACCGGCCGGGACACACGACGGCGAGCCATTGCCGTGCACCAGCTCGGCAGCTCGATCGCCCGCCACCCGGCCTCGGTCTTGGGCTTCGGTTTGATGACCAGCCCCGCACCGCGAATGCGAATCACCGTTCCCCGAACTTTCACCGAGCCAGAATCGAAGTCCAGCGCAGGCCAGGTAATAGCGGCCGTCTCGCCGATTCGGAGACCGGTTGCCATCATCATGTCCACGAAGTCGACCAGATCCAAGTCGACCGCTTTCTGATCGGCGGCCAGTTTGGCACGCAGGTCCCACACCTGCTCCAATTCCAGCGCATACGCCGGCCTCGACTTGCCGCGAATTCGGGCCGCGTCACGGACCGGATTCCGGTCGAGCGCATCATGCCGGGCGGCGAGACCGAGCATTCCGCTCAGGACCGTCCGGGTGGTCTTCGCCACCGCCGCGCCGTGCCATTCTGTCGTGCCCGCAGCAGCCGGTCGACCCGTCCCACCGTCACCTCACCGACCAGCAGCGCTCCGAGCGCCGGCAGGACCTGCTTGTCCAGCCGATCCCGGTACGCCCGCGCGGTGCCGGGGAGTAGTCGTCAGCCTCGACAGCGGCTTTCACCTGCGCGACCCA
>DATBFW010000246.1:0-11622 GCA_036558285.1 Mycobacteriales bacterium
CGAGTTCGGCCGGCACACGACCGCGCAGATCTCGGTCCGGGTCGACGACCTGCGCCAGATCGCCGACGCGATGGCGGCGCTGCGGGACGACCCGCCGCGCACGCTGCTCGGCCGGCCGGCGACCGTCGACGAGCCCGACGCCGGCATCCTCCGGTTCCGGGCCGACGCGGTGCGGGTGGTGGTCCGGCCCAGCGGCACCGAGCCGAAGCTCAAGGCCTACCTGGAGGTCGTCGGCGACCCGGCCGGCATCGACGCGCTGAAGGCGGAGCTGGCGCCTCGGCTTCAGAGCACCGCGCCGAACTGGCGGTCGCCAGCGTCACCGAGCCCGGGCACGATGTAGGCCTTCTCGTTCAGCCGGTCGTCGATCGCGGCGGTGACCAGCCGCAGCGGGAGCCCGCTCCGCTCCAGCGCCCGCTGTCCCTCCGGGGCGACCAGCACGCAGACCACGGTGATGTCGTCGCAGCCGCGCTCGGTCAGCAGCCCGCAGCAGTGCAGCAGCGAGCCGCCGGTGGCCAGCATCGGGTCGAGCACCAGCACCGGGCGGCCGGCCAGTGACGAGGGCAGCGACTCAAGGTAGGCCCGGGGCTGGAAGGTCTGCTCGTCCCGGGCCAGCCCGACGAACCCCATCTGCGCCTCCGGCAACAGCCCGAGCGCCGCCTCGGCCATGCCGAGGCCGGCCCGCAGCACCGGCACCAGCAGCGGCGGGTTCGCCAGCCGGGCGCCGACGGCGGGGGCGACCGGCGTGGTCACCGGCACCGGCTCGACCGGCAGGTCGCGGGTGGCCTCGTACACCAGCATCGTCGCCAGCTCCTTGAGCGCGACCCGGAAGCCGGTGTTGTCGGTGCGCTCGTCCCGCAGCGTCGTGAGCCGGGCGGCGGCGAGCGGGTGGTCCACGACGAGGGTCTGCACAGGGCCGCACAGTATCTGCTCGCGTGGCAGGCTCGTAGTCGTGGCAGACACCTGGGACCTGCTCGTGGTCGGCGGCGGACCGGCCGGTTCGGCGGCGGCGCTGGCGGCGAAGCTGCGCCGGCCGGACGCGCGGGTGCTGCTGCTGGACCGTTCCGACTTCCCGCGCGACAAGGCCTGCGGGGACGGGATCGCCGCGCACGGGCGGGACGAGCTGGCCAAGCTCGGCCTGCCCGACCTCGTCGCCGACTACAAGCCGACGATGAGGCTGTCGGTGGTCTCCCCCGGCGGCGCCACCGTCTCGGCGACCGCGGCCAGGCCCAACCACGTGGTGCCGCGCAAGGTGTTCGACGCGCGGCTGGTCGACGCCGCCCGCGCGCAGGGCGTCGAGGTGCGCCGGCACAAGGTCAGGGCGCTGACCGAGGAGGCGGACACGGTCGATGTCGACGGGATCAGGGCCAGGGCGGTCGTCGCCGCGGACGGCGCCGGCTCGACCGTACGGCGGCTGATCGGGGTGCCGATGACCGCGGAACGGCACACCGCGATCGCCGTGCGCGGCTACGCGGACCTCCCGCCGGGCAGCGAGCGGGCCGACGGCGCCCAGTTCATCGCGATGCAGAAGCAGGGCTGGCCGGCGTACGCGTGGTCGTTCCCGATCGGCGACGGCACCGCGAACATCGGCTTCGGCCTGATGCTGCCGCGGCTGCGGGCGGCGGGTCGGCCGGGCAAGGAGGTGCTGCACGGGCGGCTGGCCGCGCTGCTGCCGGACCTGTCCGGGCGGGACCTGCTCGCCCACCACCTGCCGCTGTCCACCGGCCGGCCGTCCACCCCAGGCCGCGGCCGGGTGCTGCTGGCCGGTGACGCGGCCAGTCTGATCAACCCGCTGACCGGGGAGGGCATCTACTACGCGCTGTTGTCCGGCCGGCTCGCCGGAATGGCCGCGGTCGGCGCGCCGTCCGACCCGCTGCGGGCGTACCGGTACGGCCTGCGGCAGGCGCTCGGCAACCACCTGCGCACCACCGACGTACTGGCCCGGGCGTCGCAGTCGTCCCGGTTCATGGACGCCGCGATCGCCACTGCCGCCCGCCGCACCGATGTCTTCGACCTGCTCGTCGACGTCGGTCTCGGCTCAGGCACCGTCCCGCTCCCCCTCGTCTGGACCGTTCTCAGGACCTGGGCCGCCGGCGGGAAGCGCATAAGCTCGACGGCATGACCGCAACGCTGGGGGCGCTGAACGACGTGGTCCGGGACGAGGCCGGGCTGCGGCGGTTCCTGCACGGGCTGCCGGGAGTTGACCAGGTCGGCGCGGAGGCACGGGCGGCGGCGCTGGCCACGCGGAGCATCAAGAAGGCGTCGAAGCAGTGGGCGTTGGACCTCGCGATCCGCTGCGTGGACCTGACCACGCTGGAGGGCGCCGACACCCCGGGCAAGGTCAGGGCGCTGTGCGGCAAGGGGCGGCATCCGGACCCGACCGATCCGAGCACGCCGCCGGTCGCGGCGATCTGCATCTACCCTGACCTGATCGCCGTCGCGAAGGCCGAGCTGGTCGGCTCGCCGGTGAAGGTGGCCAGCGTCGCCACCGCGTTCCCGTCCGGCCGGGCCAGCCTCGCGGTCAAGCTCGCCGACGTGCGCGAGGCGGTCGACGCCGGCGCCGACGAGATCGACATGGTCATCGACCGCGGCGCCTTCCTCGCCGGCCGCTACCTGCAGGTGTTCGAGGAGATCGCCGCGGTCCGGGAGGCCTGCGGCGCCGCGCACCTCAAGGTGATCCTGGAGACCGGCGAGCTGGCCACGCTCGACAACGTGCGCCGCGCGTCCTGGCTGGCGCTGCTGGCCGGCGGGCACGTGATCAAGACCTCGACCGGCAAGGTGTCGCCCGCGGCGACGCCACCGACGTCGCTGGTCATGCTCGAGGCGGTGCGCGACTTCGCGCTGGCCACCGGCGACAAGTGCGGCGTCAAGCTGGCCGGCGGCATCCGCACGGCCAAGGAGGCGATCCGCTACCTGGTGCAGGTCAACGAGATCGCCGGGCCGGAGTGGCTCGACCCCGACCTGTTCCGGATCGGGGCGTCCAGCCTGCTCAACGACCTCATCCTGCAGCGCCAGAAGGAGCGCACCGGCGCGTACTCCGGCCCGGACTACGTCACCCTCGACTGATCTCGGCCGCGAAGACCTCGGGCCGCCGCAGGATCGCGTGGTCCTCGTCCGGCACCGTCCGGTACGTGGCACCCGGGACCGCGGCGGCCACCGCCGCGGCGGCGGCCCGCATCCAGTCCGGGCTGGCTCCGCCGTCGAGCACCAGTGTCGGCGCCGCGATCCGGGCCAGCCCGGCCAGCGTCGAGACCTGGCCGAGCGCGGTGTCGTACGAGAGCGTGTGCGCGGTCTGCTGCATGAAGCCGAACTCCGGGCCGGCGGCGATGCCCTCGACCACCGGGGCCGGCACGCCGACGCCCTCGGTGAGGAACAGCACGGTCGCCTCGGCCGGCGGCAGCGTGGCCAGCCGGTCGGCCAGGTCGGCGCCGGCCGGGGTGCGGCCGGACACCACGTACGGCGGCTCGTAGACGACCACACGCCGGGCGGGCAGCCCGCGCGCCACCGCCTCCAGCACCAGCTGGGCGCCGGACGAGTGGCCGACGAGCACCGCGTCGCCGCCGGCCGCCTCGACCACCGCGGTCAGGTCGGCGATCTCCGCGGCGACACCGGCCTCGCCGCCCGGCCACGGCCCGGTCGGCCCGCTCTCGCCGCGGCCGCGCCGGTCGTAGCTCACGGCGGTGTACGAGCCGGACAGCGCGGCGGCGACGCCGGCGACCGTGCTGCGGTCGTTGAACGCGCCGCCGACCAGCACCACCGCCGGACCGGAGCCGGCGCGGTCCACCGCCAGGACGGTGCCGTCGGCGGACGTGATCTTCTCCATCGTCGTCTCCTCGATCGTCGGGTGCGCTGCCGAACGCCGCTACCCGGAAGTGCGGGCGGCCCGGGTGGTCGGCTGCCGCCCCGGCGTCCCCGCCGGCCGCAGCACCGAGTCGAGCAGCCCGGGGAAACGCTCGTCCATCTCGTCCCGGCGCAGCGACACCATCCGCCGCCGCCCGGCCGGCACGTTGCGGACCAGACCGGCCTCCCGCAGCGTCTTGAGGTGGTGGGAGAACGTCGACTTCGGCGCGGCCGGGTCGACCGCCTGGCAGTTCGCCACGGTCTGCGGGCCGTCCCGGGCGATCAGCCGGACCAGCTCCAGCCGGGACGGGTCGCTGAGCGCGAACAGCACGTCGGTCAGCTCGACGTCGGCCAGGTCCGGGTGCGGCAGGTCACGGGTTGTGGCGGGCATAACAGTTCGACTTTCTTGGAACAATCACTCGCGGCGGTCGCGTTCCGACCGTTCGATACAACTCGAACGGTCAGCGAATCGGAGCCCATCATGCTCGCACTGCGACCAGCCTCACACCCCGGCACCACCCTCCGGCTGCCCCGCGCCGCCGCGTTCTGGGTCGTCGGCGGCACGGTCGCCGCGCTGCTGGCCGCGTCCAGCGCGCCCAGCCCGCTCTACCCGATCTACCAGCAGGAATTCGGGTTCTCCGCGCTGGGACTGACCACGATCTTCGCGGTCTACGTGCTCGCCCTGCTGCTGAGCCTGCTCACCGTCGGCCGGCTGTCCGACTTCGCCGGCCGCCGGCCGGTGCTGGCCGGAGCGCTGGTGGTCGAGGCCGCGGCGATGTCGGTGTTCCTGGCCGCGGACGGCACGCACTGGCTGCTCGCCGCCCGGGTCGTGCAGGGCCTCGCCACCGGCGCCGCGATCGGCGTGCTCGGGGCATACCTGCTCGACCTGCAGCCAGCCGACGGCCGCCGCCTCGGATCGCTGGTCAACAGCGTCGCGCCGGCCGCCGGACTCGGCATCGGCGCGCTCGGCACCGGGCTGTTGGTCCAGTACGGCCCATACCCGACCCGGCTCACCTTCGCCCTGCTCGCCGGCGTGTTCGCGGTCCTTGCCGCGGTGACCGCCACGCTGCCGGAGACGGTGCGGCCGGTGCCGGGCGCGCTCGCCTCGCTGCGGCCGCGGGTGGCGGTCCCGACCCGGGCGCGGCGGCCGTTCGCCGCCGCCCTCCCGACCATGATGTCGACCTGGGCGCTCGGCGGCCTGATGCTCTCGGTCGGGGGCTCCGTCGTCCGGACCGTGTTCGACCGACCGAGCACGGCCGTCGTGGGCATCGTTCTCGGCACCTTCGCCGGCTCCGCCGCCGCCACCGGCGTCCTGGTCAGCCCGCTGCGCCCGGACCGCATCGAGCGGCTCGGCACGGCGGCCCTCGCGGTCGGCACCGGCGTCTTCCTGGTCGCCCTTGAGGTCTCGTCGCTGGCGCTGTTCGTCGCGGCCGCCGTCGTCGCCGGCAGCGGCTTCGGTTCGGCGTTCCTCGGCTCGATGCGGTCGCTGACCCAGCTGGCCGAGCCGCACGAGCGGGCCGCGCTGCTCTCGGCCGTGTTCGTGGTCAGCTACGTCGCGCTCAGCGTTCCCGCGCTGGTCGCCGGCGTCCTGATTCCGCGGATCGGGCTGCTGGACACCACGGTCGGGTACGCCGGTCTGGTGGCGGTCGGCGCGCTGGCCAGCCTCGCCCTGCCCGTGCTGGCCCGGCCGGCCGGCATCGCCGCACCGGCCCCGCCGGCCGGGACGCCCGGCGCTCCGTGCTGGACCTGCTGACCGGGCAGGATTGCCGCCACCCGCGTCCGGGGTCGATCATCGCGGCACGGTGGCCTGGAGGTCGGCAGTGGCGTTGCGGATCGTCTGCACGTGCGGGTACGTCATCCAGGGTGGCGACGACGACGAGCTCTGGGCGAACGCGCAGGACCACATGGGCGTGCTGCACCCCGAGCTGGTCGGCAACGTCACCCGCGCGGACATCCTCGCCCAGGCCGAGCTGCTAGGCCCGGTGCAGCAGCCGCTGGTGAACGGCGCGCAGGGCGGCGTTGGGGGGGACCCCGAGGTCGTCCCTGAGCAGTAGCCGCAGCCGCTCGTACGTGCGCAGTGCCTCGGCGACGTTGCCGCGCTGCTCGAGCGCCTCGATGAGGATCAGGTAGCCGGTCTCCCGGTACGGGGCCAGCTCGGTGAGCATCCGCGCGCGTTCCTCCGCCTGCGCCAGCGCCGGTCCGCCGAGCCCGAGACCGGCCGCGGCGAAGCACTCCAGCCCGCGCAGCCGGACCTCGGCCAGCCGGCGCCGCCACTCGTCCACCCACGCCGCCTCGAGCCCGACCAGGAACGGTCTGGTGGCGACGTGGTAGGCGATCCCGGCCGGGCCCCACGCCTGCGCCCAGCGCCCCTGCGCGATGCAGGTCTCGGCCCGGTGCGCGCCTTCCAGCGCCGCCTCGGTGTCGACGAACGTGTCGGGCGGCAGCTGCAACTCGATCTCCGTCCGCCCGCGCAGGCGGCCGGCGCCGAGACCGTGCCGCAGCTTGGACAGCTGCACGCTCAACGCGTTCCCCGCCTCCGCCGGAGCGTCCTCGCCCCAGCCGGCCATCAGCAGCTCGTCGCGCGGCAGCGGCCGGGTCCGGTTGAGGACGAGGTACGCGAACAGCAACCGCCCCCTGCGGCCGGGCAGCGCGTCCTCGAACCGGGTGCCGCCGATCTCCGCGACGAAGTGGCCGCACAGCTGGATCCTCGACCCGACCGGGCCGCTCATCGGACGACCCCGGGCACGGCGGTCCCGGCCGCCTCGGACATGCCGAAAGCTTACGGAAAGGTCCGCGAAGGGTCGCCGCAAACCGCGGCCGGCACGCTCTGTCCGCCGTCGGCACCGGCCGACCGCAGGACCGCGGAGGAGCAGTCATGACAACCAACCTCGAGAACTACCGCGCCGGGCACGAAGCCTTCAACCGCCGGGACTTCGACGCCATGACCGAGCACTACGCAGCGGGCATCTCCTGGACCGACCATGCCCAAGGGCGCACGTTCGGCACGCCGGAAGAGTTCAGGACGGTCTTCCTCGCCGGCTGGCTCGCGGTGTCCTCGGACATCCGGATCAGTGACGCCCGTTACCTCGACGCCGGCCGGACCGCCGTCGCCACCTTCACCGTGTCGGGCCACCAGGACGGGCCGCTCGGATCGTTCCCCGCCACCGGCAAGGAGTTCGGGCTGCAGCTGTGCGAGATGTGGCACTTCGACGCCGCCGGGCAGGTCGTCGGCGGCGACCTCTACTACGACCAGCTCTCCCTGCTCATCCACCTCGGCCTGCTCCCGCAGCCGTCGAGCGCGTGAGCCGGCCGCCCGACCGTCAGGTTCCGGCTGGCCCGGGCTGGAGCAGGTCGGCGACGCGCAGGAGGCCGCCGCGGATCGCCGTCCCGGTGAGGTTGCCGAAGCCGAGGACGAGCCGGGGCGGGTCGGCGGCGCCGGTGGCGCGGTGCGGGCTCATCCCGTACAGCCCGACGCCGCCGGCGCGGGCCGCCTCGACGACCGCCGCCTCGGTCCGGCCCGCCGGCAGCGCGGCCACGGCGTGGAAGCCGGCGGCGAGTCCGGTCAGCGCGACGGCCGGCGCGCACTCGGCCAGCGTGCGGACCAGGATCTCCCGCTTGGCCGCGTACGAGCGGCGCATCCGGCGCAGATGCCGGTCGAACCGGCCGGACTCGATCAGCCGCGCGAGCACCAGCTGGTCGAGCCCGGGTGAGCCGCGGTCGGTGCGGACCTTGAGGTCGGCGACCGGGTCGACCAGGTCGGCCGGACAGAGCAGCCAGCCCAGCCGCAGCGCCGGCGCCAGCGACTTGCTCACCGTGCCGATCGTGACCACCCGGTCCGGCGCGAGGCCCTGCACGGCACCCACCGGCTCCCGGTCGTACCGGAACTCGGCGTCGTAGTCGTCCTCGACCACCCACCCGCCGGTACGCCGGGTCCAGTCGGCCAGCGCCCGCCGCCGGGTCGGCGACAGCACCACGCCGGTCGGCCACTGGTGCGCCGGGGTGACCACCACGGCGCCCGCGCCGGTCGTGGCGAGCTCGTCCACCCGCAGGCCCTGCTCGTCCACCGGCACCCGGACCACCGACATGCCGGCGAGACCGGCGGCGATCCGGCCGGTCTCGTCGTACCCGGGGTCCTCGAAGGCGACCCGTTCGACGCCGCGGCCGGCCAGCGTCGCCAGCGCGAGGTTGAGTCCCTGGGAGAAGCCGGTGCACACGACGGTCCGGTCCGGGTCGGCGGCCGCGCCCCGGACCCGGCCGAGGTAGCTGGCCAGCACCGTGCGCAGCGCCTCGGCGCCGCGCGGGTCGCCGTAGTCGAGCGCGGCGGTGGCCGCCGACCGGCACACCTCGGCGACCGTCCTGGCCCAGTCGGCGCGCGGGAACGAGGACAGGTCGGGCACGGCCGGCCGGAAGTCGACCCGCAGCCGGTCCGGCGGGCCGGCCGGTCGCGGCACGGGTGCGGCCGGCGACCGGGCGGTGTCGGCGACCCTGGTCGCCGAGCCGGCCCTGGCGACCAGATAGCCCTCGGCCTGCAGCTGGTCGAAGCAGTCGACGACGATCCCGCGGGAGACGCCGAGGCCGCGGGCCAGCTCGCGGGTGGACGGCAGCCGCTCGCCCGGCCGCAGCCGGCCGGCCCGGATCGCCTCCCGCAGCCCCCGCTCCAGCTGGGTGCGCAGCGGGTCCGAGCCGTCCCGGTCGAGCGGGACCAGCAGCTCCGGGCTCAAACCGGTCCACTCAACTGGCACGGAACTGGACCTTACCGCGGACCAGTACGGCGGCGAGGCTGCTGGCATGACCACGATCGCCGCCGGCCCGCCCCGCCTGCTGACCCCCGCCGCCGTCCGGCTGCTCGCCGTCGACGTCGCCGCGATGACCAGCTTCTACCTGCTGCTGTCGGTCGTCCCGCTGTACGCGTCCGAGCGCGGGATCGGCGCCGCTGGCGCCGGGCTGTCGACCGGCGTGCTCATGGTCTCCGCGGTCGCCGCCGAGCTCGTGACCCCGGCACTGGCCGCGCGGATCGGCTTCGGCCGGTTGCTCGCCGCCGGGCTGGTGCTGCTCGGCGCGCCGGCGCTGGCGTTGCCCGCGGTCGGCGGGCTGGTCGGCCTGCTGGCGGTGGCCGCGGTCCGCGGGTGCGGGTTCGCGATCGTGGTGGTCGCGATCGGCGCGCTCGCGGCGCGGGCGATCCCGGCGCAGCGCCGCGGCGAGGGGCTCGGCGTGTTCGGCCTCGCCGCGACGGTGCCGGCCGTGGTCGCGCTGCCGCTCGGGGTATGGCTGGCCCGGCTGGTCGGCTTCCCGGTGGTGTTCGCGGTCGGGGCGGCGGCCGCGGTGCTTGCCGCGCTGCTGGTGCCGGGATCGCCGGCCGCGGCGGCCGAGGACCGGGTCCGGCTGGCGCTGCCGGCGGACGTGCTGCGGCCCGCCGTGGTGTTCTTCGCGACGGCGGTCGCCGGCGGCGTGGTGGTCGCGTTCCTGCCCGGCGCGGTCGCCGGCGGCGTGGCCGCTCCGGCGCTGCTCGTCCAGGCCGCGACGGCGACGCTGACCCGCTGGCTGGCCGGGCGGTACGCGGACCGCCGCGGTGGTGCCCGGCTGCTCGTCCCCGCGGTCGTGCTGGCCGCGGCCGGGATGGCGACGGCCGCCGGCACCGGCAGCGGGGCCGCCGTGCTCGCCGGGATGGCGCTGTTCGGGACCGGCTTCGGGCTGGCCCAGGCGGCGAGCCTGACCACGATGCTGGCGCGGGTCGCCCCGGACCGGTACGGCGCGGTCAGCGCGGTCTGGAACGCCGCGTACGACCTGGGTTGGGGCGTCGGCGCCATCGGCGTCGGCCTCGTGGTGGCGGGCCTCGGCGCGCCGGCCGGCTTCGTCACCGCGGCGCTGCTCACGCTCGTCGCGCTCCCGCTGGCGACGCGCCGTCGGCAAACCTGTCCGGAATCGACGCCGACCGGGTGAGGGACCGCTACCGTTCGTGGTGTGTTCCTCACGCAGCAGGAAACGACGCTCGCCGCGGCGGCCATCGCCGCTGCAGCCGCCCTGCTTGGCGTCTACCTGACCGCCCGCCGGGACGATCGGCGGGTGCGACAGGAGCGCGAGCGGCAGGACTCGATGGAGCGGGAACGGTGGACCCGGGAGGACCGGGCCATCTGGGGCGAGCGGCGGTTCGAGGCGCACACCGCGTTCGCCCACGCGACGCTGGAGGCGCTGCGCTACTGCGACTCGGCCGGCGAGTACGCACCGGAGCTCGGTAACGCGCCGCGCGACCCCGAGTCCGTCAGCTCGCTCATGCTGCGCAACCGGGCGGTCAGCGACGCGCTGGTGATGCTGGAGCTGCGGGCGTCCGCCCCGGTACGGGAGGCGGCCGAGGCGGCCGCCGACGCGCTGCGGCAGGCGTCGGCCGGCGCGTATGCGATCGTCGGCAACCGCGGCACCCCCGAGCAGGTCGAGTCGTGGACGGACCTGACCAAGCGGGCGAAGGCGGCCCGGGACAGCTACCTCGAACTCGCCCAGGCCGAACTCGGCAGCGCCTGACCCCGTCGCCGATGGCCCGGTTGGGCGGCGGACGGCGGGGCCGGGCGGCCATAGAGTGGGGGCATGGCCGAGTGGGAGTACGCGCCGGCGCCGGAGTCGAGGGCGGTCGGGCGGCTGCGCGAGTCGTACGGGATGTTCGTCGACGGCGAGTTCACCGGCGGCGAGGGCGGCACGCTCAAGACCGTCAACCCGGCGAACGAGGAGGTGCTGGCCGAGGTCGCGGTCGCCGGCGAGGCGGACGTCGACCGGGCCGTCGCCGCCGCCCGCCGGGCGTACGAGAAGACCTGGGGCCCGATGCCTGGTCGGGACCGGGCGAAATACCTGTTCCGGATCGCGCGGATCGTCCAGGAGCGCTCGCGCGAGCTGGCGGTGCTGGAGACGCTCGACAACGGCAAGCCGATCAAGGAGTCCCGCGACGTCGACATCCCGCTGGCCGCGGCGCACTTCTTCTACCACGCCGGTTGGGCCGACAAGCTGGCGTACGCGATCCCCGGCCGGCCGGACCCGCGCCCGCTCGGCGTCGCCGGCCAGGTCATCCCGTGGAACTTCCCGCTGCTCATGGCGGCCTGGAAGCTCGCGCCGGCGCTGGCCGCCGGCAACACCGTGGTGCTCAAGCCGGCCGAGACGACCCCGCTGACCGCGCTGGTGCTGGCCGAGATCTGCCAGCAGGCCGACCTGCCGCCCGGCGTGGTCAACGTGCTGCCCGGGGCCGGCGCGACCGGCGCGGCGCTGGTCCGCCATCCCGGCATCGACAAGATCGCGTTCACCGGTTCGACCGAGGTCGGCCGGGAGATCCAGCGCACGCTGGCCGGCACCGGCACGCGGCTGACCCTGGAGCTCGGCGGCAAGGCCGCGAACGTCATCTTCGACGACGCCCCGCTCGACCAGGCGGTCGAGGGCATCGTCAACGGGATCTTCTTCAACCAGGGCCACGTCTGCTGCGCCGGCTCCCGGCTGCTGGTCCAGGAGTCCGTGTACGACGAGGTGATCGCGAAGCTGCAGCGCCGGCTCGGCACCTTGCGGATGGGCGACCCGCTGGACAAGAACACCGACCTCGGCGCGATCAACTCGGCCGAGCAGCTGGCCAGGGTGCGCGAGCTGTCCGACATCGGCGAGGCCGAGGGCGCGCACCGGTGGTCGCCGGCCTGCCCGATCCCCGAGCGCGGCTACTGGTTCCCGCCTACCGTGTTCACCGACGTCGCCCAGTCCTCCCGGATCGCCCGGGACGAGGTGTTCGGCCCGGTGCTCGCGGTGCTCACCTTCCGCACG
>DATBFW010000247.1:0-12694 GCA_036558285.1 Mycobacteriales bacterium
CCGAGCTCGGCTTCGACCACGTCGACCTTTTCCTCATCCACTGGCCGCTGCCCGGGGTCGGCGACTTCGTCGACACCTGGCACGCGATGGAGGAGATCTACCGCTCCGGCCGGGCCCGCGCGATCGGCGTGTCGAACTTCACGCCGCAGCACCTGCGCCGGCTGCTGGCCGCGGCCGAGGTGGTCCCGGCGGTGAACCAGATCGAGGTGCACCCCTACCTGGTGCAGGACGACGTACGGGCGTTCTGCGCCGAGCACGGGATCGTGACCGAGGCGTGGGCCCCGATCGCCCGCGGCCGGGTGCTCGACGACCCGGTGATCACCACGATCGCCAAGCGGCTCGACCGCACGCCCGCGCAGGTCACGCTGCGCTGGGCGATCCAGCGCGGTGACGTGGTCTTCCCGAAGTCGGTCACCCGCAGCCGGATCGAGGAGAACTTCCGGCTGTTCGACTTCGAGCTCGACGACGTCGAGATGGCCGAGATCACCGCGCTGGACCGGCACGAACGCACCGGGCCCGACCCGGACACGATGAACCGGGTCTGACTCAGCCGGTCCGGACCGGCTCCTGCAGCTCGACCTCCCAGGGGCCGGGACCCTCGCCGTAGGACAGGTAGAGCTCGCGGTTGTAGCCGGCGGACCGGTAGCCGTTGGCCTCGATCCACCGGGCGAGCGTTTGGATCGTCGGCATCACGTCGTCCATCGGGCCGCGGTGCACGATCGTGGCGGCAAGCTCGACCGGCGGCAGGTCGGTGACCGTGAACCCGTCGTACGTGCCGGGCTCGGCCTCCACCGGCATCCCGGCGTGCACCAGCACGCCGCCGCCCGGCGCGTCGTCGTACCAGGCCAGGGCCGGGCCGACCATCGGCACCCCGGCCTTGTCCAGCTCGGCGCACAGCCGGTCGTACAGGGGCTGGATGACCGGGCTGATCGAGGCCGGCTCGAAGCCGCCGGCCACCCCGTCGGCGTGCGCGACCCGCACCGCGGGCAGGGCCTTGACCTGGATGTCCTCGCTGGGCATTGCACCCTCCGTCTCGATGATCCGGAGCCTCGCCTCGACCTGGCGCAGCCGGGCCTCGTCCGCGTCGATGCGCGAGCGCAGCTCGGTCCGTCGCAGCCGCAGCATCCCGCGCAGCTCCTCCGGGCCGACCTCGTCGTCGACGATCGTGCGCACCTCGACCAACGTGAAGCCGAGGTCCTTGAGCGCGACGATCCGGTTCAGGCGGGCGAGCTGGGCGGCCCGGTACGAGCGGTAGCCGGTGGCCGGGTCCACGTACGCGGGCCGGAGCAGCCCGATCGCGTCGTAGTGCCGCAGCATCCGGACCGACACGCGGCCGTGGCTGGCGAAGTCTCCGATTCCGAACATGACTCCCCCGGTCTAGGCCCTGACACGATGTCAGGGTCAAGCCGCGTGCGCCTTCTTCCGCCGCTGCCACAGCCAGCGGATGCCCTCGATGATCCCGGCGCTCGCGCCGGCCAGCCCGAACGCGAGCAGCAGGCCCTTCCAGGTCTCGTGCTCGAACGCGGCGCCGCCGATCATGCCGAGCCCCACGTTGTACGCGCTCCAGATCGAGACGCCGACGACGTCGGCCAGTGCGTAGGTCCGCCAGCGGTACTCGGTGGTGCCGGCGGTCAGCGCGACCGCGGTCCGGCCGCCGGGCACGAACCGGGCCACCGCGATCAGCGTCCTGCCCCGCCGGTCCAGCGCGTTCTGCGCCCAGTCCAGCGTCCGCTTGCCGCGCTCGCCGCGCAGGAACCGCTCGGCCGCCCTGGTGCCGAGCTTGCGGCCGATCCAGTAGCAGGCCGAGTCGCCGGCGAACGCGCCGGTCGCGGCGGCCAGGAACACGAACACCGGGTTGAGGTCACCGCTGGTGGCCAGCACCCCGCCGGTGACGACGATCGTCTCACCGGGCAGCAGCGGGAGCACGGCGTCGCCGGCGACCACCGCGAAGATCAGCGCATACGCCCAGCTCGACCCGGACAGCGCGTCGGTGAGCTGGTCGAACACGGTCACCGGCTTACCCTAGAGACCGGTCGGGTACCGCTTCGACCATGTCACGAGCAGTGCGCTTCGACCGCTACGGCGGCCTCGACGTCCTCCACGTCGCCGACATCGACCCGCCCACCCCCGGGGCCGGACAGGTGCAGGTCCAGGTCAAGGCCGCCGGCATCAACCCCGGCGAGACGAGCATCCGCGCGGGCGCGTACGCCGAGCGCTGGCCGGCGACGTTCCCGTCCGGCGAGGGCAGCGACTTCGCCGGCGTGGTCAGCGCGGTCGGCGACGGAGTGGGGGCGCCGGCTGTCGGGACGGACGTGATCGGCTGGACCGACCAGCGGGCCAGCCACGCCGAGTACGTCGCGGTGCCGGCCGACCAGGTCGTGCCGAAGCCGCCGCAGGTGCCGTGGGAGGTGGCCGGCGGCCTCTACGTCGCCGGCGGCACCGCGGTCGGCGTGGTGACCGCGGTCGCCCCGCACCCGGGCGAGACGGTCGTCGTCTCCGGCGCGGCCGGCGGGGTCGGCGTGCTCACCGTCCAGCTGGCGCGGCGGGAGGGCGCCGACGTGATCGGCATCGCCTCGCCGGCGAACGCCGACTGGCTGTCCGAGCACGGCATCCGCCCGGTCGCGTACGGGGACGGGCTCGCCGACCGCCTGCACGCGGCCGCCCCGGGCGGCATCGACGCCTGGATCGACCTGTACGGCGACGGCTACGTCGAGCTGGCCGCCTCGCTCGGCGTCCCGGTCGAGCGGACCGTCACGATCATCGACTTCGCCGCCGCCGGGCGGACCGGCGCGCGGACCGTGTTCGGCGCCGACACACCGGGCGCGCCGGCGCTGACCCGGCTGGCCGAGCTGGCCGCGACCGGCGACCTCGACGTACCGGTCCGCACGTTCCCGCTCGACCGCGTCCGGGACGCGTACGCGGAGCTGGAGAAGCGGCACACCCGCGGCAAGATCGTGCTGGTTCCCTGACCCCGGTCCCGGGCAAGGCGAAGGGCGCCCTCCCCGAGCGGGGGGGCGCCCTTCTCGTTCGACGTGCTAGCTGATCGTGTACGCGTACGGCAGCGCGGCAACCTCGTCGGTGCTGCCGGTGATCGGGTCGATCACGTCCAGGAACAGCGTGCCCCGCACCACGGTGCCCTTCGCCCCGGTCGGGGTGATGGTCACCTGGATCGAGCCGTTGGCGCCGACGTCCACCGTCACCGGCGTCGCCGCCGGAGCGTTCGCCGACACGTAGGCCAGCAGCGGGTCACCGGTGGCCGAGGTGACGGCCGCGTCGAACGGCCGGGTGTGCGCGGTCGCGGTGAAGTGCATGTTCACCGTGCCGGCGCCCGCGTCACCGAACGGCCCGTTGCCGATCGTCGGCAGCGCCAGCCAGGTCTGCGGCGCCACGATCGGGTCGGACACCGTGACCGACGGGCTGGTGCCCACCGGGCCTGCCTCGCGGTCAGGGTCGCCCTCGAAGGCCAGGTCCTCCGTGTGGTCGGCCGGGAACGGCGAGACCTCGAAGTTGAACGGCCCGTCGCCGGTCCCCGCCATGTGGAACGAGTCCGACTCGGTCGGCACCCGCGCCGCCGGGAACGGCCCCAGCGGTGCGTTGACGATCGTGAAGTCGGCGTTGTCCACCACCAGCGAGGTGTTCGTCCGCCCGTTGAGCCGGCCGTCCAGGAAGTACGCCTGGTCGGCGGCGCCGCGGTTGGTGAACCTGACCGTCGTGGTCACGGCGTTGCCCGCCTTGAGGTGCACGGACGGCGAGTTCGGCACCCCAGGCGCTGACACCTTCGCCGGGTCGAGCGAGATCTTCCCGGTGAACGGCGTCTCCAGCGCGGTGCCGGACATCGGCCCGAACACCGCCAGGGCGACCCGCCACCGACCGGGCTGCGGGTTGACCGTGCTGAACTGCAGGCTGCCGACCAGGGTGCCGTCGGCCCGCTGGTTCGTCTTCTCCGACACCGGCTCGCCGTTCGGGTCGATGAGGAACCCGTACAGCGCCTGGTTGGTGTTGCCGTTCACGGTGAACCCGACCGACAGCGCCTTGGTGCCGTGCTTGATGTCGAAGTCGTACCAGGCACCGGGGTTGGGGATGCCGCCACGCCCGTTGCCACCGGCGAACGCACCGGTGAACGAGCCACCGTTGCGGTCGAGCGGCACCAGCGTGCGCAGCGTGATCGGGATGACCGTGCTCGGGCCGGAGCCGGTGAGCACCAGCGCGTCGCTGGTGTCGCTGGCCTTGCGCGGCGCCGGCACCCGGACGGTGAGCGTGCGGGTCGCACCGGCCGGGATCAGCAGCTGCCGCGGCGACGCGGAGCCGTTGGCCACGTTCTTGAACGTGGTCGCACCGAACTGGACGGTCCCGGTGAAGCCCACCGCGCCGGCGGAACTCCACAGGATCGCGGTCCAGGTGCCGGACTTCGGCTGCGGGATGTCGACGACCGCGAAGCCGCTGCCGGCACCCTGCGGGATGCTGTACCCGCTGTAGGTGCCGTCCGGCTCGAGCAGGACGAGCCGGACTGTGAACTGCCCGTTGCCCGGCCACGCGATCGACGCGGAAAGGTGGTCACCGCCGCGAGGCACGGAGAACGTCGTCTTGGTGAACGTCCTCGTGATGCCGAAGCCGTCCACGAACGTCGGCAGGCTGTCCCGGTCGAACGGCACCGTCTTGGCCGTGCTCGCCAGCACCTTGGTGGTCGTCCGGATCGAGGACCGCACCACCTGCGGCCGGCTGCCGACGTTGGTGACCTGCACGCGCGCGGTCGCCGAGCCGCCGGCGTCGGCGGACAGGTTGAGCTGGTTGACGCCGGCGACCAGTTCGCCGTCGGCCGGGCGGGATCCACCGCGGATCGACCGGGCGGCCTTCACCGCGGCCAGCGAGTCGAGCAGACCTCCACCCTGCAGCGTGGTCGGCAGGCCGAGGTCCTCGGAGGTGCTGGTGAGCAGCCGCCGGACCAGGTCCGCGCTCGGGCTGGCGCCGTGGTGGCTGTCCCGGTACGCCTGGATCACCAGCGCCGCGGCTCCCGCGGTCAGCGGCGCCGACTGGCTGGTGCCGCCGAACTGCTGGATCGGGGACGGCTCGTTCTTGTTGTCGAAGCAGTCTTGGTAGATGTCGACGTCGGTCGAGCACAGCGCCCAACCGAGGTCACCGGGAGCCACCAGGTCGATGGTCCGCCCCGGCTGGGTGAAGCCGGCCGAGCTCAGCGCCGAGATCGCGTTGCTGCGGTATTTCCCGTTGCCCAGCTGGAAGCCGCTGCCGGTGGTCTGCGCGTAGCTGCGGAACATCGTCGTGCCGCCGGCGGAGATGATCCCCGGGGAGCTGGCCGGCGAGCCGATCGTGTTGAAGTCGCCCGCGTCGCCGCTGCTCGCGGTGATCACGATGCCGGCCCGGACGAGCTCCTCGTTGAAGACCGCGGTCGGGTCGTCGTTGGTGTCCGGGAACTGGTTGCTGCCGAAGGACTCGTTGATCACGTCGACGTGGTCGTGGGTGACGGCGTAGTCCAGTGCCTCGAGGACCGAGGAGTTGAACGCGAAGCCGCCGGCCGGGAAAATCTTGAGACCCACCAGCGACGCGTCCGGGGCCATGCCCAGCACGCGGATCGTGCAGCCCGGCGGCAGCGGGTGCGCCGGATTGACGTAGTCGGCCAGGTCGTACGTCTGCCGGCCCTGCGCCGCGATCGCGCTCGCGTCGCCGAAGGCCTCGCCGCCACCGGTCGGCGCGAACGGACCCTCACCGGAGAAGTCCTGGTAGTCGACGAAGACGTGGGATCCGTCCGGCCGGATGAAGTCGGCGTTGTTCGGGTCGACGCCGTCGGCCAGGAAGGCGACCCGCACACCCTTACCGGTCGAGATCCGGTGCGCCTCGGTGGTGTGCGTGAGGTCGAGCGCCTCGGGCTCGACCAGCGGCTTGTTCGGGTCGCTGGGGCAGACGAGGTTGGACACCGGGCCGGGGGCGGCCTTCGACGGCTTGTCGCGGTCCAGGCTCGGCGCCTTGATCAGCTTGTCCGGCACCACCGCGGCGACGGACGGGTCCGCGGCCAGCGCGGCGGCTTCGGCGGCCGGCACCGCGGTGGCGAACGCGTTCGCCACGTGCAGCTGCCGGAAGTCCTTGCCGCCGTGGCTCTTGGCCCGCGCGACCAGGGGTGCCTGGTCGCTGTTCGTGACCTGCACGCGGCGGCCGGCGTTGGCGGCGCTCGCGGGCAGCTCGGAGTGCTGGTTCTTCAGCAGCACGATCACGTGCTGGGTGGGGCCGGACGCAGACGCGGCGGGAGCGGCCTCCGCCACTCCCACCAGTCCGAGAACGCCTGTGGATACGGCTGTCGCGCACACCAGTGCACGGCGGAGACCAGCTCGGGACACTCATCCCCCCAGGCAGAACGGCAATGGTCGGCCGGAAGAGGCCGTTGCGCACGCTAACTGTCTGAGATTCCGAGCTGATACACAGAAAGTGCAAAGGATGCCTATGGAATTCCTTTGCACACGCGTCAGGATCGATTCAACCGGCCCGGCCCGCCGCCCCGGGCGTATCGCGGCGCGTTTCCGCTGCTCTGTCCGGTGAGGATTCGGGAGGTGATCCGTGCGCACCCTGCCGCGCGCCCACCATCGCGCCGCGCCGGCGCCGCCGGACCACGCCGGCACGCTGCTGCGGCTGCTCGGTGCCTACCCTGGGCCGTCGGCGGCGCTGGGCTCGGTGGCGGCGCTGGCCGGCGTCTCCCGGCCGGTCGCCCGCGCGGCGGTGACGAGGCTGGCCGCCGACGGGCTGGTCGACACGGTCGGCGGGCGGGTCGTCGTGCCGCCTGGGCTGCGCGCGGCGACGGCGGGCACCGCGGAGACCCGCGCGGCCCGCGATCGGCTGCTGCAGCACCTGCTGACCCGGGCGATCGCCGCGGCCGCGGTCGCCTCCCCCGACGGCCCGGCCATAGCGCTGCCGCCGTTCCGGTCCGCGGCCGGTGCCCGCTCCTGGCTGGCCGCCGAGCTGCCGACGCTGCTCGCCGTTCGGGATCCCGGCTTCGCGCTGCGGCTGGCGCCGGCGCTGGGCGACCAGCTGGCCGACGACGACGCGCTGCTGCTCTACCAGCGGGCGGCCGCGGGCGGCGACCCGGAGATGCGGCTGCGGCTCGGCCTGACGCTGTGCCGGCTCGGCCGAGACCGCGAGGGCGCCGAGCAGCTGCGGGCCGCGCTGCCGGGGCTGGACCAGCCGGCCGACCGGGCCGCGGCGCTGCTGCAGCTGGCCGGCTGCCGGGACCGCCAGGGTCGCCGGGTCGAGGCGCTGGCCTGGTACGCCGAGGCGTACGAGGCCTGCCTGCGGGTCGGCGACCAGGTCGGCCGCGCGGTCGCGCTGCGCCGGCTGCGCACCGGGGCAGCCGCGTAAATCCCTGGCGGCCGTGTGGGACGTTGGGTCCATGGCGGACCTGGCGGAGCGGCTGCGGGAGCTCGACCTGTCCGGGATCGCCGTGATCACCGGCCCGGACGGGGTCGAGTTCGAGGAGTGCTTCGGGCTGGCCGACCGCGCGGCCGGGATCCCGGTCACGCCGGCGACCCGGTTCGGCCTCGCGTCGGTGACCAAGATGTTCACCGCGGTGACGGTCGCGAGCCTCGGCGTGGACGTCGCCGCGCCGGTGGTGTCGCTGCTGCCGACGGAGCGGCGGCCGTCGACGCTGCGCCCCGACGTGACCGTGCACCACCTGCTCTGCCACACCTCGCACATCGGCGACTACGCCGAGGAGGAGGGCCCGGACCCGGTCGAGTACGACACGCTGTGGATCGACCGGCCCTGCTACCGGTTCGAGCGCCCGGCCGACTTCCTGCCGCTGTTCGCCGACCGCCCGCCGTACGGGCCGCCCGGCGGCGGGTTCCACTACTCCAACGCCGGCTACGTCCTGCTCGGGCTGATCGTCGAGGAGGTCTCCGGGCTGTCCTTTGTGGACGCCGTACGGCGGCAGGTGTTCGAGCCGGCCGGGATGGCCGGGAGCGGGTTCTTCCGGCTGGACGAGCCGGTGCCGGACCTGGCGGTCGGCTACCTCCCGTCCGGACTGTCCAATGTGTACTCGATCCCGGTGGTCGGCGGGGCGGACGGCGGCGCCCAGTGCACCGCGGCGGACCTCGACCGGTTCCTGCGCCGGTACGACGACGGCTCGCTGCTCGGCAACCGGCGGGACGCCATGCTCACTCCGCACGCGACCGTCGAGGACGGCATCGACTACGGCTACGGCTGCTTCCTCTACGGCGACGGCCGGTTCGGCCACGGCGGCGGCGATCCCGGCGTGACCACGCTGGTGCAGCGGATCCCGTCCGCCGACGCGACCGTCGTCGTGCTGCTCAACATCGAGGGCCCGGCCGGCGCGGCCCGCGACCTGCTGGTCGATGCCGTCCTGCACGGCTGAGTCAGTCGAGCTGGCCGACCCACCACTCGGACGCCGGGATCAGGCCGGCCGCGGCCAACGCCGCCCGCTTCGGCCCGTCCAGCCGGGCGGTGACGACGACCACGTCGGTCGCGCCGCGGTCCCGGGCCACCACCCGCACCGCCGCCAGCAGCTCGACGCCGACCCGTGGCCACAGCTGCCGGTCCTCGACCGCGAAGTCGACCACCAGGCACGCCGGCCCGCGCTCGTACACCGGTGGCGCCGGCAGCAGCGTGCCGAACGCGTAGCCGAACGACGGCTCGGAGACCAGCGCGACCGCGTCGCCGCCCTCGATCAACCCGAGCAGGTAGGCCCGCTGCGCCTCGACCGCACCGTCCGCCGGCCGCCAGAACCGCGGCTGGAAGCCCGCGTACTCGTCCCGCTGTGCCGCGGCGAGCGCGAGGATCCGGTCCAGGTCGCCGGGTGCTGCGGGTCTGATGGACACGCCGGCATTATCGGCCGCCGGAGCCCCCGCGGTCGCCGAACGCGGCGGCCAGCTCGGTGCGGGAGCGCAGCCCGCGCTTGCGCAGCACGCTGCTCACATGGTGCTCGACCGTACGGGGGCTGACGAACAGTGCCGCGGCAACGTCGCGATTGGACAGTCCGCGGGCGACCAGCAGCGCGACCCTGGTCTCCTGCGAGGTGAGCTGGTCGCCGTCGCGCGGGCGGGGCGCGGGCGCTGCTCGGTCGCGGCGAGCTCGGCGGTCGCGCGGGACGTCCACCCGTCCATGCCGAGCGCGTCGAAGCCGGCCGCCGCGGCCCGCAGCTGCTCGCGGGCCGCCACCCGCCGGCCGGCCCGGCGCAACCGCGCGCCATGCAGCAGCCGGGTCCGGGCGGTCCCGAACGGGTCGGCGTGCAGCTCGTACGCGACCTCGAACGCGGCCTCCGCGGCCGCGTCGTCGGCGGCGAGCACGCCGTCCAGCCGGGCGACGTGCGCGCGGATCTCCGGCACCGGCGAGTCCCGGTTGGCCTCGGCGTGCCGGCCGGCCAGGGCGGCCGCGTCGTCGCGCCGGCCGAGTCCCAGGTAGGCCTCCACGAGCTCGGGCGCCACCCCGAGCGGGTAGTCGCCGCGCGGGAGCCGGCCGCCGTCCACGGCGATCCGCCCCTCCAGCACCCGGACCACGGTGTCGAGGTCGCCCCGGCACAGCGCGGCGAACGCCTCCACGAGGTGCGCGTGCACGGCGCCGGCGGAGATGTCGGCCCGGTCCGCCAGCCGGCGCGCCTCGGCCAGCCCGGCGGCCGCCTCGGCGTGCAACCCGCGAGCTGCCTGCTCGAAGGCGAGCACCTCGTAGCTGTAGGCGAGGTCGGCGACGTAACCGAGCTCGGTGCCGAGCTCGACCGCCTCGCCGGCCCAGGCGTACGCCAGCTGGTGCTCGCCGAGCGCCATCGCACCGCCGGCGATGAGGCTCAGCGCGAGCGGCAGCACGCCCAGCGCGCCGCGGGCGCGGGCCCCGTCCATCCGCCGGTCGAGGTAGCCGCGCACGAGGTCCGGTTCCCCCGCCCAGCCCGGCACCAGCACCGCGGTCACCAGGTGCCGCGGCTCGTCCCGGAGGCTCGGCGCACGCTCCGGCAGGTCGACCGCGCGCAGGCCGGCGACCCGCGCGGCTGCCCAGTCACCGCCGAACGCGAGCGCGGCGGCCCGGGTGTAGTGGGCGAGCATCGCCTGCTCCGGGTCGGCCGAGTCGGCGTCGGCGGCCAGCGCGTCGGCCGCCGCGGTCATCGCCCCGGCCGAGCCCAGCCGGTAGCCCACGACGGACAGCTCGGCCAGCGCCCGCAGCCGGACCGCGCCGGTGCCGAGCTCGGCGGCCTCGGTCAGCAGCGCCGGGCCAGCGTCGGCGCGCCCGCGTAGTGCTCCAGCGTGCCGAGGGCGAGCAGCGCGCGGGCCCGGGTCGGGCCGTCGGCCGGCCCGGCCAGCACCTGCCCGGCCAGCTCGCGGACCCGGCCGGGGTCGCCGCCGAGCAGCGCGTCCTCCACCGCGGCCGCCCGGGCCGATGCCGCGCGGGTCGGGTCGGCGTGCAGGCCGGCGGCCCGCTCTGCGACCGCGGAGGCCGCGGCGTAGCCGCGGCGGGTCCGCTCCCGGACGGCCAGCGCCTCCAGCCGGGCGGCCAGGCCGCCGTCGTACCCGACGGTCGCCTCGGCCAGGTGCCTGGTCTGCCGGTCCGGGTCCGCGGCCAGCGCGGCGGCGAGCGCGGCGTGGGCGGACCGGCGCCCGGCCAGGATGACCCTGATCTGAGCGGTCGGGGAACCCCGGCCGAGGTCAGCGTGCCGGCGCGAGCGTCGCGGTCGCCCACAGCGGCACGTGGTCCGAGTGCGGCGCCGAGGTGACCAGCGCCGAGACGCCGGTGAAGTCGCCGCGGGACAGGAACACGTAGTCGATCTTGCGGGTCGGATGAGCGTACCCGGGGCCGTCGCCGCAGCGGGCCCGCGAGCAGCCGCCGGTGAACGCGTCGTCGGTGGCGTCGGTCTCGACGAAGCCGGTGTCGATCGGGTCGAGCGCCGGCCGGCCCGGGGTGGTGTTGAAGTCGCCGCCGAGCACGACCGCGGCCCCGGCCCGGAACGCGTCGGCGTGGTCGGCGACCGCGGCGACCTGGCTGGGCGTGTTCGCTGGGTCGGTGTCCAGGTGCGTCGCGCAGGCGACCAGCGGCCGGCCCTGCAACGCCGTCCGAACGCAGGTCACCGTGCGCGGCTCGCCGCCGGCCGGGGCGGGCAGCGGCGCACTGCCCGCGTACGCAACGTCACTGCTGCGTATCAGCACCGCTACGCCGTAGTCGCTGCCGTCCCAGCACCGGCTCGTCACCGTCGGCTGGAAGTGCCCGTGGTACGGCAGGTCCGCGACCAGCCGGCCGTACTGGCTGCGGCACACCTCGTTCAGCGTCACCACGAACGGCTGCCGCCCACGACCTGTGATCTCCGCCTCGAGGTCGTCGACCACCGCGAACCGCGTCTCGCAGGCGTTGCCGCACAGGTTGAACTGCAGGATCGACACCGTGCTCGGCGACGTGTCGGCATCCGCCGGCAGCCGGAGCAGTGCGTACACGAGCACGACGAGGCCGGCCAGCCGGGCAACCCGCGGGACCGACGACACCGCACCAGTTTGCCTCGGGCCGGTGGGAAAGATGGGTACTCCCGGCACCGGTATGGGTAACCGCTCCCGATCTGCCGGCACCACTGCTGTTCCTACGTTCGGTGCGCAACGTTCCGCGAACCGAGGAGCACGAGGATGCCGCTCTACATGGACGTCCACACGATCGACGGCGGGGTCGAGTGCGCCGCCGTCGAGAAGGCGCATCTCGCCGACCTGGCCACGCAGGGCACGCACGACGTGCGCTACCTGCGCTACTGGGTCGACGAGTCGCACGGCAAGGTGTTCTGCCTGGTCGAAGCACCGACGCCGGAGGCCGCCGAGACCGTGCACAAGGAGGCGCACGGCCTGGTCGCCGACGAGATCTACCAGGTGCAGGAGGGGGTGTGAGAACCGCCCGGGTCGCCCGGCTGGTCGTCGGGCTCGCCGGAGTCGCGGCGCTCGGCCTCGTTCCGGCGCTCACCGGGCCGTCCGCGGCCGCGTCGACGCCGGTCGCGGCGCACCAGCACGCCGGCCACTCCGCGTCGACAGGCCGCCCGTCGGCGTTGCAGGTCGCCAAGATGCGCGCCGCCACCGCGACCTTCCACAACATCGCGAACGCGGAGGACGCCGGCTACGGGCTGCTGCACGACGTCGCTGGGCTCACCTGCATCGCCATGCCGGGCGAGGGCGGCATGGGCGTGCACTTCGTCAAGGGTCCGCTCGTTGCCGACCCCGGCCTCGACATCCGCACCCCGGAGGCGCTGGTGTACGCGCCCGACCGGGACGGCACGCTCCGGCTCGCCGCGCTCGAGTTCATCGTGGACAAGGCAGCCTGGGACGCGCACCACAGCAAGCCGCCGCGGCTGTTCGACGGCAGGTCGTTCGACCTGACCCTGTCGCCGAACCGGTTCGGGCTCGATCCGTTCTACTCGCAGCACGTCTGGATCTGGAAGAACAACCCGGCCGGCGTGCTCTCGATGTGGAACCCGCAGGTCCACTGCCCCAAGTAGGACCGTCCGCCGAGACGCCCCTCCGCGCACACCGGAGGGGCGCCCTCGGCGGCCCGGTCGCGCCGCCGCTCGTGCCGCGCCGCCGGTCGTGCCGCGCCGCCGGTCGTGCCGCGCCGCCGCTCGTGCCGCGCCGCCGGTCGTGCCGCGCCGCCGGTCGTGCCGCGCGCCGCCGGTCCGCTGCGCGGCCCGTTCAGGCCCCGGGCGATGCGAACGTCGCCCGCTGCCGCGCCC
>DATBFW010000248.1:0-9838 GCA_036558285.1 Mycobacteriales bacterium
GCTCGGCATGTTCGAGCTGACCGGCCTGCCGCCGGCGCCGCGGGGCATCCCGCAGATCGAGGTCACCTTCGACATCGACGCCAACGGCATCGTGCACGTCTCGGCCAAGGACACCGCGACCGGCAAGCAGCAGGCGATGACCATCACCGGCGGCTCCGCGCTGCCGAAGGATGACATCGAGCGGATGATGCGGGACGCCGAGGAGCACGCCGAGGAGGACAAGCGGCGGCGCGAGGAGGCGGAGACCCGCAACCTGTCCGAGTCCCTGCAGTACCAGACCGAGAAGTTCCTCGCCGAGAACGGCGACAAGCTGCCCGAGGACAAGAGGACCGAGCTCAACGAGGCGCTCGTCGAGCTGCGGTCGGCGCTGGGCGGCAGCGACATCGCCGCGATCAAGGCCGCGCAGGAGAAGGTGGCTCGGATCTCGCAGGAGGCCGGCGGCGCGATGTACGCGCAGCAGCAGGCCTCGGCGCAGGGCGCGCAGTTCACCGACGGCACCGCCGGCGGCCCGACCGGTGAGACCACCGACCAGGCGGCGGCGGACGACGACGTGGTCGAGGCCGAGATCGTCGACGAGCCCGGTGAGGACGGCAAGTGACCGAGCAGCACCCCGAGGAGCGGCGGGTCGTGGTGAACGACCGGCGGCGGATCGACCCGGAGACCGGCGCCCCGCGCGTCGCTTCCCCGGGCACGGCGAGGCCGGGCAGCGCGCCCGGCCCCGCCGGCCCGGCCGGGCCTCGACACGCCGAGGGGCGCGCCCCCGCGGCGGGCCCGGCGGCCGAGGAGCTCGCCGCGGCGAAGCAGGCGCTGGCCGAGCGGACCGCCGACCTGCAGCGCGTCACCGCCGAATACGCCAACTACCGCAAGCGCGTCGACCGCGACCGCGCGGCGACCGTCGAGGCCGCCACCGGCGTGGTGCTGGCCGCGCTGCTGCCGGTGCTGGACGACGTCGACCGGGCCCGCCAGCACGGCGACCTGACCGGCGCGTTCAAGGCGGTGGCCGACCAGCTGGAGGCGACGCTGGAGAAGCTCGGCCTGCAGCCGTACGGCGAGGTCGGCGAGCGGTTCGACCCGACCCTGCACGAGGCGGTGGCCCACCAGACCAGCGCCGAGGTCACCGAGCCGACCTGCGTGGCGGTGCTCCGCCGCGGCTACAAGCTCGGCGACCGGCTGCTGCGGGTGCCGCTGGTCGCGGTGGCCGAGCCGGCACCCGAGCCGGCCGACCCGACGCAGGACCCGACCGCGGCCCCGGACGCGCGGGTCGATGACGACGAGACGACCGAGTAGGAGAGGAGGCGCCCGGTGAGCACCAAGGATTTCCTGGAGAAGGACTACTACAAGGCCCTGGGCGTCGCCAAGGACGCCTCCGGGTCGGACATCAAGAAGGCGTACCGCAAGCTCGCCCGCGAGCTGCACCCGGACAAGAACCCGGGTGACGCCAAGGCGGAGGCCCGGTTCAAGGAGGTCTCCGAGGCGTACGGGGTGCTCTCGGACGAGACGCGCCGGCGCGAGTACGACGAGGCACGGTCGCTGTTCGGCAGTGGCATGCCGGGTGGCGGCTTCCCGGGCGGGTTCCGGCCGGGCGGCGGTGGCGCCGGCGGCACGACCTTCGACCTGAACGACCTGTTCGGGCAGGGCGCCACCCGGGCCAACCCGGGTGGCGGCGGAGGTCTGGGCGACCTGTTCGGCGGCCTGTTCGGGGGCGGCCGTGGTGCGAACACCAGGGCCGGCCGGAGCGCGACGGCGTCCCGCGGGGCCGACGTGGAGACCGAGGTGACCCTCGACTTCCCGGAGGCCGTGCACGGGGTGACCGTCCCGCTGCAGCTGGCCAGCCCGGCTGCCTGCCGTACCTGCGGTGGCTTCGGCGCCCGTCCGGGCACCGCGCCGCGGCAGTGCCCGTCCTGCCTGGGCACCGGCCTGATCACCCGCAACCAGGGCGCGTTCGCGTTCAGCGAGCCGTGCCGGGAGTGCCGCGGGACCGGGTCGGTCATCGACGACCCGTGCCCGGACTGCCGGGGCAGCGGCGTGACGACGCAGACCCGCACGATCACCGTGAAGATCCCCGCCGGCGTGGCCGACGGGCAGCGGATCCGGCTCGCCGGCAAGGGCGTGCCGGGCGAGCGCGGCGGTCCGGCCGGCGACCTGTTCGTGCGGGTGCACGTCCGCGCGCACGAGCTGTTCGGCCGCAAGGGCGACGACCTCACGCTGACCCTGCCGGTGACGTTCCCGGAGGCGACGCTCGGCACGACCGTGCGGGTGCCGACGATGGACGGCGCGGTCACGCTGAAGATCCCGGCCGGCACGGCGTCGGGACGGACCTTCCGGGTCCGTGGCCGCGGCGTGCCGAAGCGGTCGGGCGGTTCCGGCGACCTGCTGGTCACGGCCGAGGTCGCGGTGCCGAAGAACCTGCCCGGGGACGCCAAGGAGGCGCTGGAGAAGTACGCAGTGGCCCAGCCGGACGACCCGCGGCCGCAGATCACCGCGGCGGTGGACGGCCGTGCGTGACCACCGGGTGAACCAGTTCCCGGAGGACGCGCCGGTCTTCGTGATCTCGGTGGCGGCGCAGCTGGCCGGCATGCATGCCCAGACGCTGCGCCAGTACGACCGGCTCGGGCTCGTCAACCCGAGCCGGACCCCCGGCGGCGGCCGGCGCTACTCGGCCCGGGACGTCGCGCTGCTCCGCGAGGTGCAGCGGCTGTCCCAGGAGGAGGGCGTCAACCTCGCCGGGATCAAGCGGATCATCGCGCTCGAGGAGCAGGTCGAGGCGCTGCAGGGGCAGGTCGAGGCGCTGCTGTCCGAGCTGGAGCAGGCCCGCAAGCCGTCAACGGCGCTGGTGGTCTGGAAGCCCGGCCGCCGGCGGTAGAGAAAGGTTCGCGAGCCAGAAGTTGAGTGGAACAGGCTCAACTTCTGGCTCGTTGACTCCGTAGAGAACGACACGGAGCGGAGTACCGGAGTAGATGGAAGCCAACAAGCTCACCACCAAGAGCCAGGAGGCGCTGTCGGCAGCCGTCCGGCACTCGGTCGACCGGGGCAACCCGGCGGTCGAGCCGGCGCACCTGCTCGGCGCGCTGCTGGAGCAGACCGACGGCACCGCCGGCCCGCTGCTGCGCGCGGTGGGTGCCGATCTGACCGACGTACGCGCCGAGAACGACGCCCTGCAGGGCCGGCTGCCGAGCGCGAGCGGGGTCACCGTGTCCGCGCCGCAGTTCAGCCGCGACCTGCACAAGGTGATGACGGCCGCGGTCAAGCAGGCCGAGGAGCTCTCGGACGACTACCTGTCGACCGAGCACCTGCTGGTGGGCCTGGCCGCCGACGGTGGCCCGGTCGCCGCGCTGCTGCGCCGGCACGGCGCCACCCCCGATGCCCTGCTCGCCGCGTTCCAGCAGGTCCGCGGGTCCAGCCGGGTGACCTCGCCGGACCCCGAGGGGACCTACCAGGCGCTGGAGAAGTACGGCGTCGACCTCACCGCGTCGGCCCGGGACGGCAAGCTCGACCCGGTCATCGGCCGGGACACCGAGATCCGCCGGGTCGTGCAGGTGCTGTCCCGGCGTACGAAGAACAACCCGGTGCTGATCGGCGAGCCGGGCGTCGGCAAGACCGCGGTCGTCGAGGGTCTGGCCCAGCGAATCGTGGCCGGCGACGTGCCCGAGTCGCTGCGGGACAAGCGGCTGGTCGCGCTCGACCTCGGCGCGATGGTCGCCGGCGCGAAGTACCGCGGCGAGTTCGAGGAGCGGCTCAAGGCCGTCCTGTCCGACATCAAGGAGTCCAACGGGCAGGTCGTCACGTTCATCGACGAGCTGCACACGGTCGTCGGCGCGGGCGCGGCCGAGGGCGCGATGGACGCCGGCAACATGCTCAAGCCGATGCTGGCCCGCGGCGAGCTGCGGATGATCGGCGCGACCACGCTCGACGAATACCGCGAGCGGATCGAGAAGGACCCCGCCCTGGAGCGCCGGTTCCAGCAGGTGCTGGTCGGCGAGCCCTCGGTGGAGGACACGATCGCGATCCTGCGCGGCCTGAAGGGCCGGTACGAGGCGCACCACCAGGTGCAGATCGCCGACTCCGCGCTGGTCGCCGCCGCGACGCTGTCCGACCGGTACATCACCGCGCGGTTCCTCCCGGACAAGGCGATCGACCTGGTCGACGAGTCCGCGTCCCGGCTGCGGATGGAGATCGACTCCCGGCCGGTGGAGATCGACGAGCTGCAGCGCGCGGTCGACCGGCTGAAGATGGAGGAGCTGGCGCTCTCGCACGAGACCGACCCGGCCTCGAAGGAGCGGCTGGAGAAGCTCCGCCGCGACTTGGCCGACCGGCAGGAGCAGCTGTCCGGGCTGACCGCCCGGTGGGAGCGGGAGAAGACCGGCCTCAACCGGCTCGGCGAGCTGAAGAAGCAGCTCGACGACCTGCGCGGACAAGTGGATCGGGCACAGCGCGAGGGCGACCTGGCAACCGCGTCGCAGCTGCTCTACGGGCAGATCCCGGCGCTGGAGAAGGAGCTGGCCGAGGCGTCGCGGGAGGCGGAGGACACCACCGCGACCGCGATGGTCAAGGAGGAGGTCGGCCCGGACGACGTGGCCGACGTGGTCTCCGCCTGGACCGGCATCCCTGCCGGCCGGCTGCTCGAGGGCGAGACCGCCAAGCTGCTGCGGATGGAGGACGAGCTCGGGCGTCGCGTGGTCGGCCAGTCCCGCGCGGTGATCGCGGTGTCCGACGCGGTGCGCCGGGCCAGGGCGGGCGTGTCCGACCCGGACCGGCCGACCGGCTCGTTCCTGTTCCTCGGCCCGACCGGTGTCGGCAAGACCGAGCTGGCCAAGGCGCTGGCCGACTTCCTGTTCGACGACGAGCGGGCGATCGTCCGCATCGACATGAGCGAGTACGCCGAGAAGCACTCGGTGGCCCGGCTGGTCGGTGCGCCGCCCGGCTACATCGGCTACGAGCAGGGCGGTCAGCTGACCGAGGCGGTGCGGCGCCGGCCGTACAGCGTGGTGCTGCTGGACGAGGTGGAGAAGGCCCACCAGGACGTCTTCGACGTGCTGCTGCAGGTGCTCGACGACGGGCGGCTGACCGACGGCCAGGGCCGTACGGTCGACTTCCGGAACACGATCCTGATCCTGACCTCGAACCTCGGCTCGCAGCTGATCGCCGACCCGATGCTGCCGGACGAGTCGAAGCAGGACGCGGTGCTGTCGGTGGTGCGCCAGCACTTCAAGCCGGAGTTCCTCAACCGGCTCGACGACCTGGTCGTGTTCGACGCGCTGAGCATGGACGAGCTGTCCCGGATCGTCGGGATCCAGGTGGCGGCGCTCGGGGCCCGGCTGGCCGCCCGGCGGCTCACACTGCAGGTCACCGACGCGGCCCAGGAATGGCTGGCGCTGACCGGGTTCGACCCGGTCTACGGTGCCCGGCCGCTGCGCCGGCTGGTGCAATCGGCCATCGGCGACCGGCTGGCCAAGGCGCTGCTGGCCGGCGAGATCCGGGACGGCGACACGGTCGTGGTCGACCTGCTCGACGACCGGACCGGGCTGTCGGTGCAGCCGGCGAAGGCGATCGCGGTCTAGGTACCGCCGCGAAGGCCCTCACCCGTCACAGGGTGGGGGCCTTCGTCATACCGGTGAGGAGCCAGCGCAGGCTCTTCGTGAACGCGGTGACCGGCATGTCGGCCGGCAGCACGTCGCTGCCCGCGAACGCGGCGAACCCGATCGCGTGCACGATCAGCGCCCGCCGCGCGTCCGGGACCTCCTCGACGCCGGCCCGGGCCAGCAGCGCGTCGAGCACCTCGCCGAGCGCGACCGCGTTCGGCCCGCGGGCGCCCTGCCGCTGCAGGTAGAGCGGCACCAGCTCGGGATGGGCGGTCAGCGTCCGGTAGGTGCTGGTCATGATCGTCTCGATGCCGGCCACCGGGTCGGCCCCCGGCTGCGGGGTGCGGACGCCGGCGAGCATGTCGTCGAGCAGCTGGTCGACCAGGTCGGTGCGGCCGGCGACGTGCGAGTAGAGGGCGTTGGGGGCGACGCCGAGCCGGCGGGCGACCGCGCGCATGGACAGCCCGTCGGCGCCCTGCTCGGCGACCAGGTCGCGGGCGGCGGTGAGCACGGCGGCCCGGCTCAGGCCGGCGCGTTGCCCGGGAGTCCGCACGGTCGACAATTGTACGTCGTCCAATTAAACTGGACAGCGTCCAATTGAGGGTGAGGAGGTCGCGATGGAGGGCATTGCTGCCGGCGTTCCGTACGTGGTGCTGCCGCCGGAGTCCGATCGGCCGGACGCACCGACCGTGGTGGCCTGGCATCTCAACGACCCGCCGCGCACCGAGCGGGCCATGGCGGCCGCGCTGCCGCTGGCCGGGCTTGACGCCTGGCGGGTGTACCTGGGGCTGCCGCTGTCCGGCCCGCGGACGCCACCGGGCGGGCTGGAGAAGCTCGGCTACGAGGACGCGGTGCTCAAGGTCTACGGGCCGGTCGTGTTCGGCGCGGCCGGGGAGTTCCCGGCCGCGCTCGCGCAGCTGCGCGCCGAGCACCGGCTCGGTGGCGGGCGGATCGGCCTGCTCGGCGGGTCGGTCGGGGCGCTGGTCGCGCAGGAGGTCGCCGCGACCACGACCGCGGACGCCGTCGCGCTGGTCAGCCCGGTGACACAGCTGCGGCCGCTGGTCGTCGCCAACGGGCGGCGGTACGGGTTCGACTACGCGTGGAGCCCGGCCTCCGAGGAGATCGCGGCGCGGCTCGACTTCGTCGCCAGGGCCGGGTCGCTGACCGCGCCGACGCAGCTCGTCGTCGGCGAGAAGGACAGCCCGGACGGGATCCTCGAACCGGCGGCGGCGCTGCACGCGGCGCTGCCCGGCTCGGTGCTGGAGACCGTGCCGGGGCTCGAGCACGCGCTCGCGGAGGAGCCGGGCACCGACCCCGCTCCGCAGACCGCCGCGGCCGCCGCGGTCGACCGGATCGTCGCCCGCTGGTTCCGCCGCTGGCTCTGGATCTAGAGGCCGGCTTGGATGCAGGCTTGGATCTCGGCGCGGTCCGGGCGGTGGCCGAGGCGGTCCTGGCAGTCGCGGACCGTGCGTAGGCCCTGCCAGCCGAGGGACAGCGCGATCGTCAGCGCGACGAGGCCGGCGACGAGGCCGACGCCGGCCCTGGCCCGGCCGAGTGCGCGGTCGCGGCGGGTGGCGAACAGGCCGAGCGCGCCGCAGATCACCGCGACCGCACCGAGCAGCACGCCCGGGTAGACCAGCAGTCCGAACGGGATGGCGAGGATCCCGACCACCAGCGCAGTCGTGGCGAGCCGACTCTGCCGCGGCCAGTGCGGCGCCCTGGTGGCGCCGCCCGCGAGGAAAGCCTCGATCGACACGGCCACAGTGTGCCCGCAGGTCGGGCGTGTTCCCGGGTGTGACCCACGGCGTGTCCGCGACCGGCGAGATCATCGCCGCGTAGTCGTGGGGCGGTACGGTGCCGGCGAGGCGGGGCACGCTACTCCTCGGGACTCGACACACGCTGACATCGATAGCTAGCCCAGGAGGGACCGGATGAGCACGCCGCAGGACCCGGGTCGGTCGGAGGATCGACCACCCGAGCAGTCCGGATACCCGGACGCACCACCGCCGCCGGAGTCCGAGAGCTATCCGCCGGGTTCCGACCGGACCAGCCACCAGAGCTATCCCTCGGCGCCGGGCTACGAGAGCAGCCCGACGGAGGGCGGAACGCCGGACTACGAGCAGGGCGCACCAGGCCAGGGCGGCTACGGCAGCCAGGGCGCCCCCGGCTACGGCGACCAGAGCACTTCGGGATACGGCAGCCAGGACGCTCCCGGCTACGGCAGCCAGGACGCGCCCGGTTCCGCCCACGAGGGCGGTCAGGGCTACGGCGACCAGGGTGCGCCGGGTTACGGCGGTCAGGGTGCGCCGGGCCAGGGCGGCCAGGGTTACGGCGGTCAGGGTGCGCCGGGCCAGGGCGGCCAGGGCTACGGCGGTCAGGGTGCGCCGGGCCAGGGCGGCCAGGGCTACGGCGACCAGGGTGCGCCGGGCTACGGCAGTCAAGGTGCGCCCGGCCAGGGCGGCCAGGGCGACGGCGACCAGGGTGCGCCGGGCGACGGCAGTCAGGGTGCGCCCGGCCAAGGCGCCCCCGGCTACGGCAGCCAAGGAGCGCCGGGCTACGGCGGCCAGCCCGGCTACGGCGGCCAGCCCGGCTACGGCGGCCAGCCGGGGTACGGCGGCCGGCCCGGCCACGGCGACCAAGCCGCCCCCGGGTACGGCGGGCAGCCGGGGTACGGCGACCAGGGCGCACCGGGGCAGGGCGCGCCAGGTCAGGGCGCCCCGGGCCAGCCCTACGCAGGCGGCCCCCCCGGCGGCCCGCCGCCCGGCCCGGCCGGCGCCGGCTCCGGGTACGGCAACGCCCCGGCCTACAACCCGTACTCGGCGCCCGGCTTCGGTGCCCCACCGACCCGGCCGAACCTGCCGCCGCCGAAGGAAGTCGTCTGGGCGACGTACGCGATGTATGCGTCGATCGCGTTCAGCCTGATCAACCTGATCGTCACGCTGGCCGACTCCACCGGATACAAGAACGCGATCCGGGATGCCGACCCCAACCGGACCGTCGACGTCAACGCGGTCTACACGGCGGCGGTCGTGTTCGCGGTGATCGTCACGCTGCTGATCGCCGCCCTGTACGTGTTCCTCGCGATCAACCTGCGCAAGGGCAAGAACTGGGCCCGCATCACGACCTGGGTCATCGTCGGGATCTTCACGTTGCTGGGGCTGCTCGGCCTCGGCAACGACGTCCCCGGCATCGCCCGCCTGCTCGGGATCATCGTCCTGCTGGCGAACGCGGCGACGCTCGTGCTGCTCGCCATGCGCCCGTCGAACGAGTTCTTCGCCCGGATGAAGCAGCCGCAATACCCGCAGTACTAGACCTGATCTCAGAGGAAGTCCAGGGTGGGCCGGGCGCCGTCGAGCACCCGGCCCGCTTCGGTGTCGAGGACCCGCTCCAGCAGCGTGCCGTACACCGACCGGAAGTCGGTGGTGACCTTGAGGTCGCCAGCGTCGAGCGAGGTCAGGCTGGGCTGGTCGCCGTAGAACCCGCCGTGCACCGGGTGGCCGGCGACCAGCAGCGGGCCGGCGGTGCCGTGGTCGGTGCCCTGGCTGGCGTTCGCGGCCACCCGCCGGCCGAACTCGGAGTAGATCGCGACGACCACCTTCGACCCGCGCGGGTCGGAGTCCATGCCGGCGAGGAACCCGCTGACCGCGGAGTCGAGCTCGCCGAGCAGCCGGGACTGGGTGCCCTTCTCGTCGGCGTGGGTGTCGAAGCCGCCGAGGCTGACCGCGTAGACCCGGGTCGGGACGCCGGCCTTGACGCAGCGGGCGACGATCTCGAGCTGCCGGGCGAGGCCGCCCTGCCCGCCGGCCGAGGCGCCCTGGGTCTTCTGGTCGTCGTCGTCGTCGGACGAGCCGCCGGCGGCGTCCAGCGGCGGGCCGAACGTGGCGGTCGCGGACAGCAGCGTGCCGGTGGCGCGGGCCGCCATCGCCTGGCTCGGCGGGTCGGCCGGGTCGGCGGCGGCGAGCCGTTTCACGCCGGCGCCGATCGGCCCGGCCGGCGCCTCGAACGACGTCAGCGGCAGCGCCACCCCGGCCGCCTTCGCGCCGACCGCCAGTGGTGGCAGGGTGGCCCCGACCGAGACGACCCGCAGCGGGTCGGGCTGCGTCGCGTCCAGCCAGCGACCGATCCAGCCGGTGTTGGCCGGGTGGTCGGGCGAGCCGCTCTGCCAGATGTCCATCGAGCGGAAGTGGCTGTGGTCCGGCTTCGGGTAGCCGACTCCGCGCACGATCGCCAGCCGCTTCGCGTCCCACAGCGACTTGAAG
>DATBFW010000249.1:0-3601 GCA_036558285.1 Mycobacteriales bacterium
GGAACGACGCTGTCCCCTCACCCGACACTCGAATACGGTGTCGGCCGTGTCAAGCTGGCTCCCGCTCCCGGCGAACACCGGATTCGGCCCGGACACCCTCCCGTACGGCGTGGTCGGCAACCGGGTGGTCGTTCCGATCGGCGACCGGCTGCTCGACCTGGCCACCGCGCTGGCCCGGGTGGACGGCACGCTGGCCCGCCTGGTGGACCGCCCCACGCTCGACCCGCTGCTCGCCGCCGGCCGGCCCACCTGGGACGCGGTCCGCGCCACCCTGCGGCGGATGCTCACCGTCGACACACCCGAGCACCGCCGGGCGGTGGAGGCCGCGCTGCGCGACCCAGGGCCACCGCCGCAGCTGCCGTTCACGGTGGCCGACTACGCCGACTTCTACTCGTCCGAGCAGCACGCGACGAACGTCGGGCGCATCTTCCGACCGGACGCGCCGGCGCTGCCGCCGGCCTGGAAGCACGTGCCGATCGGCTACCACGGCCGGTCCGGCACGGTCGTCGTCTCGGGCACGCCGGTGCGCCGGCCGCGCGGCATCCTCGGACCGGGCCGGTACGGGCCGACCGAGCGGCTGGACATCGAGGCCGAGGTGGGCTTCGTCGTCGGCACCCCGTCGCGGCTCGGCGAGCCGGTCCGCGCGGCCGACTGGCGGGAGCACGTCTTCGGCGTCGTCCTGCTCAACGACTGGAGCGCCCGGGACATCCAGTCGTTCGAGACCCGGCCGCTGGGGCCGTTCCTCGGCAAGTCGTTCCTCACCTCGGTCTCGCCCTGGGTGGTGCCGCTCGCGGCGCTGGAGCCGGCGTTCGTCGACCCGCCGGTGCAGGACCCGCGCCCGCTCGAGCACCTGCAGCCCGCCGGCCCGGCGCTCGATCTGGCCCTGGAGATCCGGATCAACGGCCAGCTGGTCTCCCGCCCGCCGGCCGCCGCGCTCTACTGGACGGCTGCTCAGCAGCTCGCCCACCTCACCGGCAACGGGGCATCCTTGCGTACCGGCGACCTGTACGCGTCGGGCACCGTCTCCGGCGACGCCCGCGACCAGCTCGGCTGTCTGCTCGAACTGACCCGCGGCGGCCAGGACCCGCTGCACCTGCCCGACGGCAGCACCCGCAGCTACCTGTCCGACGGCGACACGGTCGACATCACCGCCACCGCGCCCGGCCCCGGCGGCACCCGCCTCGCCCTCGGCACCGTCACCGGAACGGTCATACCAGCTGAGTGATCAACTCGGCGGTGGCCGGGTCGAGCTCGCCCAGCGTGCCGTCCGGGCGCACTATCCGCCGGCAGCCGTCGAGCTCCGCGTACGCGGCAGAGTCGTACCAGCCATGGCGGACGTACTCCAGTGTGGCGAACCGGTGGTGCGACACGGTGCAGGCGGCCCTGGCAGCCGGGAGGCGGTCGAGCCGGGCGAGCAGAGCCGCCAGATCGGTGCCGGCAACCGTTCCGGCCGCGACGAGCCGGGGCAGCTCGGAGCCGTGCGGCTGCCACAGGCAGACCCGCACCGCCTCCGGAACCTTCCGCCAGGTCGGCCGGGCCGCGGCCGGCCTCCCGATCAGCGAGTCGCCGGTGAGGTCGGTCCACATCTGGCCGCAGCCCGTGTCGATCGACCGCTGGCTCTGCTCCTGGTGCAGGCGCGTGGCCGTGATCTGCCGGAATCGCAGGGCGGCGAGAGCGTCGCGGACCTGACGTTGCGCCGGGCCGCAGGCTTCCCGAGGAAGCCGCGGGTGGACGACGCGCCCGGCTGCATCGACCAGCGCGACGGACGACGCACCCACCCCGACGTCCGGACACAGGGTCCCGGGCGGCGCCGTCTCGTCGGGCCTGCCCAGCGCCGCCAGCAGCGGCTCGATGCCGTTGTCGGCCCGCTCCTCGATCCGGAACCACCAGAGGCCGTCGCCCGCCACGGGGCGCACGACGTCGCTGCACCTCAGCACCCATACGGTCGCGAAGCCGGCCGGCACCGACCCTTCCGGCTGACCGATCGGGCAGTGCGCCGAGCCGGGACCCGACACCGGCGCGGGACTCCCGCCGGCCGACCCCGAGCCGGCTCCTGGAGCGGCCGCCGCACCGATGCTTGCCCCGGTCGCCGACCCGCATGCGGCCGTGAGCAGCACCGCCGCCACCAGCCCACCGATCGCTCTCCCGCGCATGCCGCCCTCCCTCGCCGGCGGTCGGACGCGGCCCGTACCCGGACGGTTCCCCTACTGCTCGTACGCCGCTGAGGTGGCGGCGCGCAGCACCTCCTTGACCGGGAGGCCGAGGGCGTCGGCGGCGCGGCGGACGTCCTCGTACTCGACGCTCACGTTGACGACGGCCCCGTCGAGCAGCGCCCGCTTGGTGGCGATGGGCTCGCCGCCGACGGTGACCCAGCCGGTGTCCCGCTGCAGCGTGGTCTTGCCGACCTCGACCGAGCGGACGCCGAGCGTGCTGGTGCGGCGGAACATCTCGGCCCGGACCGCGTCGACCGTCTCGTGTGGACAGAGCGCGTGCAGGGTGTGGGCCGGGCGGCCCTTCTTCATCAGGATCGGGGTGAGCCAGGCGTCGCTGGCCCCGGCCGCGAGCAGCCGGTCGAGCACGTCCGGCCAGAGCCGCGGGTCGAGGTCGTCCACGTTGGTCTCGAGCACGACCGCGGTCGCCACCGCACCGACGGGCTCGCCGAGCACGAGCCGGACCACGTTCGGCAGCTCGGCCGGGTCGCGCCCGCCGGCGCCGACTCCGGTGCGGACGGGCACCAGCTCGGGCAGCGGTCCCCAGCCGGTGACGGCGGCGGCCAGCAGGGCGGCGCCGGTCGGGGTGCACATCTCCTGCGGGACGGGTCCGCCGCGGACCGGCGCGCCCGCCTCGGCGAGGATCCCGAGCACCGCGGGAGCCGGGACCGGGATCACGCCGTGCCCGCTGCGGGCGACACCGCCAGAGCCGACCGTCACCGGGCTCGCAGTGAGCCGTTCGAGGCCGAGTGCATGCAGGCCGGCGGCGACGCCGACCACGTCGGCGATCGCGTCGAGCGCACCCACCTCGTGGAAGTGCACGTCCTCCGGGTCGACGCGGTGCACCGCCGCCTCGGCCCGGGCCAGCCGGCCGAAGGCGTCCAGTGCCGTGTCCCGGATCGGATCCGGCAACGCGCCCAGGAGTGCCCGGATCTGGGCCAAGGTTCGGCGGGTGGCGCTGTCGGCGGCGTCCACGTCGACCTTGACCGCGCCGATCCCGTGCCGCTCCACAGTGGACACCCGTAGCCCGATCCGCTCCGGCGCGACCGCGTCGATGGCGCCCTGCAGAGTCTCGACCGGCACGCCGGCGTCGACGAGAGCGCCGAGCAGCATGTCCCCGCTGGCCCCGGCCGCGCAGTCGAGCCAGCCGATCACCGACCGGTCCTCCGTGCCACCCGCGCCGCGAACAGCCCGGCACCGAAGCCGTTGTCGATGTTCACCACGACCACGCCGGGCGCGCACGAGTTGAGCATCGTCAGCAGCGCCGCCACCCCGCCGAACGAGGCCCCGTATCCCACGCTGGTCGGCACCGCGACCAGCGGCACCCCCGTCAGCCCTCCGACCGCGCTCGGCAGCGCGCCGTCCATTCCGGCGACGACGACCAGGCAGTC
>DATBFW010000250.1:0-16397 GCA_036558285.1 Mycobacteriales bacterium
CAGGACACCGTCTTCGACGTCGCGAACTTCCTCGGCGTGTCGTGGACGTTCGGCTACCTGTCGGCGCTGGCCGCGCTGGTCGGCCTGGTCGCCATCGGCGGGCTGCTGCTCTACCTGGAGACCAGGCAACGCTCCCGCACCGCCTCCTACGCGCTGGGCCGGCGGATGGGCCTGACCCGGGCCACCCACCTGCGCTCCCTGCTGGCCGAACTCGGCGTCCTGCTCGGCCTGGCCTGGGTCATCGGCGCCGCCCTCGCCTCGGCCGCGGTCCTGCTCGTCTACCACCGCCTCGACATCGACCCCAGCCGGCCACCGACCCCGCTGCTGACCGTCCCGACCCTCGCCCTGGCCGGCTCCGCGATCGCCGTCGCCGCCGTCGTCGTCCTGGCCGCCCTCTACGCCCAGCGATCCGCCGACCGCGCCGACGTCTCGGAGGTGCTCCGCCTTGGCTCGTGACTCGTACGGCAGCGACTCGTACGGCAGCGACTCGTACGGCAGCGACTCGTTCGGCGCCGACGGCTGGGGCTCCGACTGGGGCGACCCGGACTGGGCCGGACCGGTCGCGACCACGGCCGAGCCGGCCGCGGCCGTCCAGGACGTGCACAAGACGTACGTCATCGAAGACGAGCGGGTCGAGGCGCTCAAGGGCATCGACAAGGAGTTCCCGCCCGGGCAGGTGAGCACGATCGTCGGGCCGTCCGGGTCCGGCAAGTCGTCGCTGCTGCGGATCCTGGCCTGCGTGGACCGGCCGACCACGGGCTCGGTCCGGGTGGGCGGCCAGGAGATCGGCGGCCTGTCCGTGCGCAAGCGGCGGGCGCTGCGCCGCACCGCGGTCGGCTACGTGTTCCAGAACCCGGTCGACAACCTGGTCGAATACCTGCGGGCGGCCGAGCAGGTCCGGCTCGCGGCCAAGCTGCGCGGGATCAAGCCGGACGAGGCCGAGATCGACCGGCTGCTCGGCGTGCTCGGGCTGACCGGGCGGGCGGACCACCTGCCGGTGCAGCTGTCCGGCGGCGAGCAGCAGCGGCTCTCGTTCGCCTGCGCGGTGATCGGCCGGCCGGCGATCGTGGTCGCGGACGAGCCGACCGCCGAGCTCGACTCGGCCTCGGCCGACCGGGTGCTGGAGTCCGTGCACGACCTGCGCGACGAGGGCGTGGCGTTCCTGCTCTCCTCACACGACCCGCGGGTGGTCGCCTCGACCGACCACCTGCTGCGGCTGGAGCACGGAGAGGTGGTCGAGTCCTGGTGAGCGTCCCCACCGACACCGTGCCGGCGGGCACCGTCGTCGACGTCCGCGGGCTGGAGAAGTCCTACCTACGCGGCGACGAGCACGTGCACGCGCTGCGTGAGGTGACGCTGGTGCTGCACCCGGGCGAGCTGGTCGCACTGGTCGGACCGTCAGGCTCGGGCAAGTCCACGCTCCTGAACGTGCTGTGCGGGTGGGAGAAGCCGGACGACGGCAGCATGCGGTGGACCGCCGAGCTGGCCGGCACGTCTCCGGACCGGCTGCCGTGGGGCCGCCTGGCGATCATCCCGCAGGCACTCGGCCTGCTCGACGACCTCACCGTGGCGGAGAACATCCTGCTGCCGGCCCGACTGACCGGGCGGCTGGCCGAGCTGCGCCCGCGCGCGGACGAGCTGATGGACTCCCTCGGCATCGCCCACCTGGCTGGCCGCTACCCGAGGCAGACCTCGCTCGGCGAGCAGCAGCGCTGCGCGGCGTCCCGGGCGCTGCTGCTGTCCCCCACGCTGCTGCTGGCCGACGAGCCGACCGCGCACCAGGACTCGGGCTGGACCGACGCGATCTTCGCCCGGTTCCGGGAGCTGCTGCGCAACGGCGGCGCGTGCCTCATCGCCACCCACAACCCGGAGACCTGGGGTTACGCGGACCGCGTGCTGGCCATGCACGACGGCTACCTGACCGAGGGCGCCCCCGATCCCGTGCACTAGCGTGTCAGCGTCTCCTGACGGGAGTTCGGGCGCTGCGCGTGACCCGGCAGACCGCGCACCAGCGCTACCCCACCGCACCGAGTGACGGCGGACGCACCGGCGTCTTGACCGCGCCGACCGCGGGCATGCTGCCGGTATGGAGTACACCCACCTCGGCCGGTCCGGACTGCGCGTCTCCCGCCTCGTGCTCGGCACGATGAACTTCGGTCCGGAGACCGACGAGCCCACCTCGCATGCGATCATGGACAAGGCGCACGAGTACGGCATCAACTTCTTCGACACCGCCAACGTCTACGGCTGGGGCGAGAACCGCGGCCGCACCGAGACGATCATCGGCTCCTGGTTCGCCCAGGGCGGCGGCCGGCGGGACCGGACCGTGCTCGCGACCAAGCTCAACGGCCTGATGGGCGACCGCTGGCCGAACAACGACAAGCTGTCCGCGCTGAACATCCGGCGCGCCTGCGACGCCTCACTGGCCCGCCTGCAGACCGACCACATCGACCTCTACCAGATGCACCACGTGGACCGGGAAACCCCGTGGGAGGAGATCTGGCAGGCGATGGACGTCCTCGTCCAGCAGGGCAAGATCCTCTACGTCGGTTCGTCCAACTTCGCCGGCTGGAACCTGGCCCGGGCGAACGAGGCCGCCGCCCGCCGGCACTCGTTCGGCCTCGTCTCCGAGCAGTCGATCTACAACCTGCTCACCCGCGAGGTCGAGCTCGAGGTGCTGCCGGCCGCCCAGGCGTACGGGCTGGGCATCATCCCGTGGAGCCCGCTGCAGGGCGGCCTGCTCGGCGGCGTGCTGCGCAAGGAGCGCGAGGGCAGCCGGCGGGCCGCGCCCCGGCAGCAGCCGGTGATCGACGAGCACCGCGAGCAGCTCGGCGCGTACGAGGACCTGTGCGAGGAGCTCGGCGAGGAGCCGGCCACCGTCGCCCTGGCCTGGCTGCTCACCCGTCCGGCGGTGACCGGGCCGATCATCGGCCCGCGGACGAGCGAGCAGCTCGACGGCGCGCAGCGGGCGCTGGAGCTGCGGCTGGAGGACAAGGTGCTGGACCGGCTGGACGAGATCTTCCCGGGATACAAGCCCGCGCCCGAGCACTACGCCTGGTAGACACGCCGTCAGCGGGGCGTCGGGCGGCGCGTCCCCACCGTGTCGCCCGGCGTTCCGCGCCAGGCCGCGATCGTCTCGTACCGCGGGGCGGAGCCGTGGTGGCTGCGCATGAGCACGACCTCGCCGGCGGTGAAGTGCGGCCCGGCGTAGTTGCCGAGGGCGGTGGCGATCCGCCGGTCCCCGCCGGCGGAGTGCGGCCAGCGGCCGACCGTGACGTGCGGCCGGTACGCCCGGCGCTCGATCGGGACGCCAGCCGACCGGCCGGCGTCGGCGGCGGCCGCGGCCAGCCCGGCCAGCACCTCGACGTCGCCGTCGACGCCGACCCAGAGCACCCGCGGGTCGCCCTTGGCCGGGAACGTGCCGGCGCCGGCCAGCCGCAGGTGCACGTCGACCACGGCCAGCGCCGCGCCGACCGCGGCGGTCAGCGCCGGCACCGTGGTCTCCGGCACCTCCCCGAAGAACGCGAGCGTCACGTGCTGCAGGTCGCGGCCGACCCAACGCGGCGCGCCCGGCCGGTCCCGCAGCCGGCGCAGCGCGCCGTCGAGGTGGTCAAGGGCGGACCCGGGCGGCACGACGGCCGCGAACAGTCGCTGGTTCAGGGCGTGTCCTGCCGCTTGCGGGGACCGAACTGCAGCCCGGCGTCGCGCAGGTCGGTCTCCACCCGCATCCGCTCCAGGTCCCGGTCCATCCCGAGCGGCAGGCCGGCCAGCGCCTCCGGCACGTCCAGCGCGAGCGCCGCCTTGCCCAGCACGTCGTCGTACGCGAGCAGCAGGCCGCGCTTGCGCGCCCGGGACGCCTCCGGCGGCACGTCCCGCAAGGCGGTCGACAGCCGGCACAGGTCGGCGGTGATCTTCTCCAGCGGCGCCCGCGGCGGCGGCGGGACCGGTTTCGGCCCGGGGACCAGATGGCACCAGCGCAGCAGCCGCAGCACGACGCGACTGACCTTGCCGAAGTTGATCATCACGTAGAGCAGCGCGACCGGCAGGAGCGCGGCGGCAGCGAGCTTGATCACGCCGACGGTGACAGAGGTGGCTGACGCCCCCATCGTTGAACGGTAAACCGCCCCGCAGTCGCGTGCCACCGCTGTTTTTCAGCCGGCCCGCCGCCGCTCCGACACCAGGTCGACGTCGGCGGGGCTCCCGACCTCGTCCGGGTCGTCCGCGCTCGCCCAGCGCATCCGCAGCGACGGGTGCGGCAGCACCTGGCCGACCTCGGTCCGCAGCCGCACTCCGCGGCGGCGGCTGAGCACGACCGCGGCGCCGACCGCGGCCAGCGCCGCGATGCCGCCGCTCCACAGCACCCCGGCCCGGGCGCCGAGTGCGTCGGAGATCATGCCGACCAGCGGCGCGCCGATCGGCGTACCACCGGTGAAGCACATCATGTAGATCGCCATCACCCGGCCGCGGAACGCGGGGTCGCTGTTCAGCTGCACGGTGGAGTTCGCGGAGATCGTGAACGTCAGCGCGGCGGCGCCCATCGGCAGCAGCATCACGACCGTCGACCAGTACGTCGGCATGAGGCCCACCAGCACCTCGACGAACCCGAACGCGAAGCACGCGGACAGCAGCAGCCGCGTCCGCGGGACGGCGGTCCGCCGGGTCGACATCAGCGCGCCGCCGAGCGAGCCGACCGCGATCGCCGTGGTGAACAGGCCGTAGCCGGCCGCGCCGCGGCCGAAGACCTCCTTGGCCAGCAACGCCATCGTGACCGGGTAGTTGAGCCCGAACGTGCCGACCACGAACACCAGCACCATCGGCAGCACCAGGTCCGGGCGGCCCTTCACGTACCGCAGGCCCTCGCGCAACTGCCCGGGCGTGCGGCCGGTCGGCGCCGAGCGGAACAGCTCGCCGGCGCGCATCATCGCCAGCCCGACGATCACCGCGATCGTGAAGACCGCGTTGCCGAGGAAGACCCAGCCGGTGCCGACCGCCGCGATGAGCACGCCGGCCAGCGCCGGCCCGACGATCCGGGCCAGGTTGAACGTCACCGAGTTCAGGCTGACCGCGTTGGGCAGGTCCCGGGCGCCGACCATCTCCACCACGAACGACTGCCGCACCGGCACGTCGATCGCGCTGGTGATGCCGAGCACCGCGGCGAGCAGGTACACGTGCCAGAGCTGGACGGCGCCGGTGACGTCGAGCACGCCGAGCACGGCGGCCTGCGCGATCATGATCGACTGGGTGGCGAACAGGATCCGCCGCTTGTCGTACCGGTCCGCGAGCAGGCCGCCGAACATCGAGAAGATCAGCGTCGGGCCGAACTGCAGGGCCAGCACGAACCCGATCGCGGCACCGGAGTTGCCGGACAGCTCGAGGATCAGCCAATCCTGGGCGACCCGCTGCATCCACGTACCGGTGAGGGATATCACCTGGCCGCCGGCGTAGAACCGGTAATTGCGTACCCGCAGGCTTCGGAACATCTCCGCCGCGGCGGCCACGTGCACCCTCTGCTTCCTCCGCGTCCCCGCGGACGGTCCCGGCCCCTACTGTGAGGCCACCAGCTTGTCGATCACGGCGCTGGCAGCGCGCAGCACCTCGCGGTCGTGTTCGGACAGCTCGGCCAGCCGTCGAGCCAGCCAGGCCTCGCGGGCCCGGACCTCGCCGTGCAGCAGGTCCCGCCCGGCGTCGGTCAGCTCGACCAGCACCTGCCGGCCGTCAGTCGGGTGCGGCCGCCGGGAGACGAGCCCCCGCTCCTCCAGCGCGGCCAGCACGCGTGTCATGGACGGCGGCGTCACTTTCTCGTGCGCCGCCAGCTCGCCCGGAGTGAGCGCCCCGTGCCCCTTCAGCGTCGACAGCGCGGCCAGCTGGGTGAGGGTCACCGACGTGTCGGCACGCTGGCCGCGGAGCCGGCGATTGAGCCGCACCACGGACAACCTCAGCGAGCTGGCGAGCGCGGTGTCGATCGTCGCCGACCTCACCACATCGTTAGCATATCAAACGATCCCCCTCGGGGGGGCTTCGCCCCCCCGAGTGCCCCCCTTGAGGGAGGGCCCTGCGGGGCTCGGTTCAGGTGATGCCGAGCAGGTCCTCGATCGGCGCCAGCGCGAAGTAGACCACGAACAGCGCGGCCACCACCCACAGCAGCGGGTGAATGGTCCTGGCCCGGCCCCGGGCGACCTGCAGCACCACGTACGAGACGAAGCCGGCACCGATGCCGTTGGTGATCGAGTACGTGAACGGCATCAGCACGATCGTCAGGAACGCCGGCAGCACCAGCCCGAAGTCGGTCAGGTCGAGCTCGCGCACCTGCATCATCAGCAGGCAGCCCACGATGATCAGCGCCGGGGTGGCCGCCTCCGACGGCACCAGCGACACCAGCGGCGTCAGGAACAGCGCCAGCACGAACAGCAGCCCGGTGACCACGCTGGCCAGCCCGGTGCGGGCGCCGTCGGCGACACCGGCGGTGCTCTCCACGTAGCTGGTCGCGCTGGACGCGCTGGCCGCACCACCGGCCGCCGCGGCCAGCGAGTCGACCAGCAGCACCCGCTGCACGTCCGGCGGGTTGCCCTCCTCGTCGAGCAGCCCGGCCTCGGCGCTGACCGCGACCACCGTGCCCATCGTGTCGAAGAAGTCGGCCAGCATGAGCGTGAAGACGATCAGCACGGCGCTGAGCACGCCGATCCGGGCGAACCCGCCGAACAGCGAGAACTGCCCCACCAGCGAGAGATCCGGCATCCCGGCCACGCTGTCCGGCCAGGTCGGCACGGTCAGCTGCCAGCCGCTCGGGTTGACCGAGCCGTCCGGGTTGACCGCCGGCCCAGGGTGGGCGATCGCGTTGACGATCACCGCGATGACCGTGCCGGCCAGGATGCCGAGCAGGATCGCGCCGCGAACCCGGCGGACGACGAGGATCGCCATGATCGCGAGCCCGAGCACGAAGACCAGCACCGGCCAGCCGCGCAGGTTGCCGGTCGCGCCGAGCTGGACCGGCACCGGTCCGGCACCGGTACGCCGTACGATGCCCGCGTCGACCAGCCCGATCAGGGCCAGGAAGAACCCGATGCCGACCGCGATCGCGGTCTTCAGCTGGGCCGGGATGGCCCGGAAGACCGCGATCCGGAAGCCGGTCAGCACCAGCAGCGTGATGATCAGCCCCTCGAGCACGATCAGGCCCATCGCGTCCGGCCAGGACATCCGGGACGCGACCGCGACCGCCAGGAAGGCGTTGAGCCCGAGCCCGGTCGCCAGCGCGATCGGCAACCGGCCGAACACGCCCATCGCGATCGTGGTCACCGCGGCGACCAATGCGGTCACGCCGGCCACCTGCGGGATGCCGAGGACCCGCCCGTCGCCGTCCTTGGCCAGGCCGATGATCAGCGGATTGAGAACGACGATGTAGGCCATCGTCATGAACGTCACGAATCCGCCGCGCACCTCGCGGCGGATCGTCGAGCCGCGCTCGGTGATCCGGAAGTAGCGGTCGAATCCGCTGGGAGTTCCGGTGCGGACATCCGTCGTCGTCGCCACGGCGGCTAGCCTTGCGTACGTGTCCGATCAGGCCAATCCGGCATCCGGTGAAGTTTCCCGGAGTCCCGCGGCCGAAACCGGACAGCTGCCGGGCCGGGCCGGGCTGCGGCCGGCGCCTCCGCCGCTGGAGGTGGACACGTTCACGCTGGTCCTGATCGGGATCGTGCTGTGGGCGATCGCGTTCCTCGCCCTGCTGCCGGTCCGGCACGAGCACCGGCTGTGGCTGGAGATCTGCGCGACCGGGTTCGGGCTCGGGTTCGTCGGGCTGTGGCTGACCCGCAACCGGCGGTTCCGGCACGGCCGGCCCCGCTAGCACCGCTCCGCTACGCCAGGCTGTCCTCGGCCGGCAGGGTCGGGTCGTCCGGGTCGGTCAGCGCCTCGACCGCGGCGGCCCGGGCCGACCAGGCGCCGAGCCGCCAGGCCAGCGCGCGGCCGGCCGCGAACGGGCTGCCGTCGGTGTGGTCGGTCTCGCCGTCCGGCCACCAGCGGACCGGGGTGCCGCCGACGGTGAGCCCTTCGTGCACGGCCACGGTCGCGTCCGGGACCGGGCCGCCGCAGCGGGCGGCGGCCAGCTCGGCACCGGGCACGTCGGCCCAGGGCACCGTCCGCGCCGGCCCCGCGTCCGGGGCGAGCGGGCCGAGCAACTCGCCGGCCAGCGGGAGGTCGAGCAGGTCGGCGACCGGCCCGGGCGCCTCGTCGGCCGGCACCGGGGTGCGCTCGTCGCCCAGCAGCGGCAGCAGGTATGGCAGGTCGAGCACGACCGCGGCCTCCCGCGGCACCGTGGTCGCCGGGCCGACCCTGACCCGGTCCGGCGGGTCGGCGGCGTCCTCCAGGACGAGCGCGAGCCGCGGGTAGACCGTGCGCAGGGTGGCGGCCGGAACCGTGCGGTCGGGGTCGCCGAGCCGGTCGAGCAGGTCGAGCGCGCGGTCGGGGTCGGCGACCACCTCGTCCACGCTGTGCGCGACGCCGAGCAGCGCCAGCGTGTCCGGTGCCGCCTCGGCCACGTCGTACAGGCCGTCGAGGTCGGTGGCCGTCGGCGCACGTAAGCGGTCCGGACGGCGGCCTAGGAACGTGCGGTGTGTACTCAGCCACCAGGTGGTGTACGAAGGTGCCTGAACATGGCTGCCGTCGGCGAGCTGAACGTCGACGGTGGGGTCGACGCCGGACAGCAACGGCAGCGCGCGGTCCCAGTCGATCACCAGCTCGAGGTCGCGGACCGCCACGAAGGTGGCCAGCCGGGGCGGCACCCGCTGCTCGGGCAGCCGGTCCAGCACCGCCTCCATCCACTCCGCCTCGCGGTCCAGGTCGTGGTCGGCCGCGTCCGGGTCGAGCTCGACCTCGCCGGCACGCAGCACCGCGACCGTGCGCAGCACGCCGACCGCCGCCAGCACGCCCGCGCCGTGGCGCCGCACCACGTCCGCGGCGACCACGCCGTACGGGGCGTCCGGACCGACCGCAGCGGCCAGCGGGGAGCCGGGCAGCAGCAGCTCGCCAGCCGGGTACCAGTCGGCCTCCTCGGCCGGCAGCGCCAGCTCGGCCAGCTCCGGCAGCTCGCCCGGCTGCAGGCCGGCCGCGGCGACCAGCCGGAGCACGGCCTCGGCGATCGGCTCCGGGTCCTCGGCGTCGTACGACTCGGCGACCGCCGCGAGCACCCGGTCGTCGGCCAGCACGCCGCGGGCGGTGGCCGGGGTCGCGCCGAGCCGCTCCAGCAACGGATGGGTCGCGTCCGGGTGGGCGATGCGCAGGCCGAGCGCGGTGGCGGCGTCGGCCGGCAGGTCCTGGTCCGGCAGCAGCACGCCGCGGGCGCCGGTGACGGTGCGGCCGTCGGCGAGCGGGACCGGCAGCGCGGCCAGCGCCTCCCGGTCCGGCCGGTCGGCGAGCGCGTCGTAGAGCGCGTGCCACCAGGCCGGTGGGCGCTCGGCGCCGGAGACCAGCTCGACCACGTCCGCGGTGCCGAGCCGGCGCACGCCGAGCGCGGTGAGCGCGGCGGCGTTGCCGCGACCGGACCAGGACGCCGGCAGCAGGCCCGGCACCAGGTCGGCCAGCGCCGCCACCAGTTCCTCCGCCGCGGCATCGACCACGACCGCGCCGGTGGGCACCAGCCGCCCGGCCTCGGCCGGGGCTGGCGCGGGCCGCTCGGCGTCGGCCGCCGGCTCGTCGGCGGCGAACGCCGGGACCGAGGACGGCGGTCGGTCGGCTTCGGGCCCCGCTGCGGCGGACGGCGGTCGGTCGGCATCGCGCTCCGGGGCCGCGGACGGCGGTCGGTCGACGGCGAACGCCGGGGCGGTGGACGCCGGTCGGTCGGCATAGGGCGCTGGGGCCGAGGACGCAGGCCGGTCGGCTTCGGGCTCCGGCAAGGCGGCCGGAGGGAGCCAGGGCATGGCGCGCAGGGCGGCGAGCGCCGCGGCGGCCAGGGCGGAGTCGAGCTCGGCTGCGGCCAGCGTGGGCCGCGGCACCAGCGTGAGCAGCGCCGGGTGCGGCGACAGCCCGGCGACCAGGTCGGCGTACAGGCGGCCGGCCGCGGCGACGAGCACGTCGGTGACCGGGCCGGGCGTCACGTGCCGGCGGTCCGATGCGAGCGGGAACGTGCCCAGCAGCACCGCCGGCAGCGACAGCGGCTCGTCGGTCGGCGTCGGCGCGTGCACCACCGGCCGGTTCGGCGGCGGCACCGGGCGCCCGGCGCCGTCGACCGGCACCGCCCAGCTCACCGTCCACTCCGGACGGTCGCGCTCTTCGGCCGGCCGCGTCGCCAGCAGATCGTCGGCGAACACACCGGTCACCGACCGGACGACCCAGCGCGACGCGGTGCCGCCGTCGGTCAGCACGACCGCGCCGGCGTCGTCCACTCGGGACAGCACCCGGCCGCCGGCGTCGATCGACCGCAGCGCCGGCAGCGCCAGCAGCAGCACCGGGTCGAGCGAGGCCAGCGCCGCCCGCACGGCGTCGACGGCGTCCGGCCGCAGCGGCAGCCGTACCTCGGTGTCCCACTCCCCCGCCGGCAGCGGGTCCGCGGCCCAGGGCAGCCGCAGCAGCGGCACCTGACCGCCACGCCGGTCCAGCTCGCCGGCCAGCGCCGGCACGCGGGCCACCGCCGCGCTGGTGTCCACGGCCGAGAACCGGACACCGCCGGTAGTCGAGTGCACCGACGGCTCGTCGGTGACGGTCAGCACGGCGGCGAATCCGACTCCGAACCGCCCGACGCTGCCGCCGTCCCGCTTCGCCGACGCCCGCAGCGTCGCCAGCGCCTCGACGCCGGCGGCATCCAGCGGCGCGCCGGTGTTCGCCGCCAGCAGCTGTCCGTCCACGAGCGACAGTCGCAGCCGTCCGTCCACACCGGACCGTGCCGCCGCGTCCGCCGCGTTCTGGGCCAGCTCGACCAGCAGCCGGTCCCGGTACGCACCGTGGGTCAGGTCCTGCTCCGCGTTGGCGTCCTCGCGGAACCGGGCCGGCGATGCGGCCCAGGCCGCGAGCACCCGGTCCCGGACCGCGGCCGTGCCGAACGGGTCAGGCACGCTCGATGTCGACGCCGTCGTCGTACGTCGGCGCCGGCGGTGCCGCGGCCGCCGGCTCGACGGCCGCCTCGGAGTGCGCCCCGCAGCCGGCGTCGGCGGAGACCACCGCACCGTCCCGCGGCGAGTACGCGTTGCCGCAGACCCCGAAGATCGCCCGCAGCGACCCGCCGATCGGCAGGTAGAACCCGCACGTCCCGCACCGGCCGGGCGCGTGTGCCGCCATCGCGGTGTCCGGCCCGCCGTCGCCGGCGTACCACCGCTCCGCCGCCTCGTCCCGGCCGAGCGGCGAGAGCACCCGCACCCGGCCGAGCCCGAGCTCGAACGCGACCGGCTCGACGGCCGGGTCGTCGGAGAGCAGGTACGCCGGGACGAGCCGCTCGTCGTCGGCCTCGGTCGGCAGCAGGTCGCCGACGCCGAGGTCGCCAGGCCGCAGTCGCTCCGACCACGGCACCCACTCCGGCGCCAGCAGCGCATCGTCGCCGGGGAGCAGCACGACCTCGTCGACCGTGACCGTCCGCGACCGGGACGCGCGGGCCAGCGTGACGGCCCAGCGCCAACCCGAATAGCCCGGCAGGGTCGCGGCGAAGAAGTGGGTGAGCACCCGCTCGCCCTCGGCCCTGCTGCCGAGGTGCTCGCCGACCTGGTCGTGGCCCTCGGCCCTGGCAGCCGCCTCGGCGACGTCGACCGCGGCGGCGAGCGTCGCGTCGGGCCGCGCGGCTGTGGTGGTCGGCACGGTGTCATCGTGCCAAAGCCGACGCCGATCCCCCAATCGGGTCGGACCCGTGCGGCAGGATGAAGGGGTGAGCACGCAGCCGCCACCGCGTCCCGACGGGGGGCACGACGACGGCGGCCGGCCGCGTGGTCCGCAGCAGCACGCGCCGAAGAAGGTGACGGTGACCCGGGTCGCCGTGTCCCGGTCGCGCTACCTCATCGGGGCCGGCGCCCGTCGGATCGGCGACGCGTCCCGGGCCGGCGGCGCCGGCGAGTCCGGCCTGACCAAGCTGATCTGGACGCACGCCGCGCACTACACGTCCGACGCGATGATCGCGGTCTGCCTGGCCGGCACGATCTTCTTCTCCGCCGCACGCAGCGAGCAGCGCACCCAGGTCGCGCTCTACCTGGTGGTCACGATGGCCCCGTTCGCGATCGTGGCGCCGTTCATCGGGCCCCTGCTCGACCGGCTGCAGCGCGGCCGGCGGATGGCGCTCGCGGCGACCGCGCTCGGCCGCGGCGTCCTTGCCTGGGTGATGGCGGCGGAGTTCCACAACGGGTTCGCGCTCTACCCGGCCGCGTTCGGCGCGCTGGTGCTGTCCAAGGCGTACGCGGTGCTCAAGGGAGCCTGCCTGCCCAGGGTGCTGCCCCGGGGGATGACGCTGGTCTCGGCGAACGCGCGGATGTCGATGTTCGGGCTGGCCGCGGCCGCGATCGGCGGCGGCGTGCTGGCCGGGATCATCCACCTGTCCGGCAGCTACCCGCTGGCACTGCGGATCACCGCGGTGTTCTGCCTCGCCGCGGCGATCCTGTCGCTGCGGCTGCCGGCGGCGGTCGACTCCGCGGAGGGTGAGCAACCGGTCCCGCCGGCGGCGCTGACCCGGACCGGGCCGATCGGGCGCCGGCCCGGCAGCCTGTCGCTCGGTTCGCAGGTGGTGACCGCACTGCGGGCGTCGGCGGCGTTGCGCGGGCTGTCCGGGTTCCTCACGCTGTTCCTCGCCTTCTGGATCCAGTCGACCGAGACCGGCACGACGGCCGCCCTGGCGCTGGCCGGGCTGGTGGCCGGCGCGTCCGGCGGGGCGGTGATCGGCACCGCGATCGGAGCCCGGATGCCGATGAAGCACCCCGACCCGGTGCTGCTGGGCTCGATCGGCGTGGTCGCCGGGATCTCGGTGATCGGTGCGCTGTCGTTCGGGCTGGGCACGGCGCTGCTCGTGGTCGCCGCGGCCGGCGTCGCCAACGCGCTGGGCAAGCTCTGCCTGGACGCGATCATCCAGCGGGACGTGCCGGACGCGATGCGCGCGTCGGCGTTCGCCCGGTCCGAGACGCTGCTACAGCTGGCCTGGGTGGCCGGCGGGGGGCTCGGCATCGCGCTGCCGTCGAACGGCACGCTCGGCTTCGCGGTCGCGGCCGGCCTGCTGGTCGCGGCGTTCACCGTGACCCTGCTCGGCCGGCGCCGCCCGCTCACTACGCGCGGCCGCGGGCCGGCTTCCAGACCGCCCGCGGCGACGCCGGAGCCGCGTCCGGGCCGGCTGCGCTGACTCCGGCCGCACCCGGCCGGCCGTGCGGCATGATCGCTCGTTGACCCGCAGTGCTCGGTAGTACCGAGCCCGAACGGCCTAGCGAACCTGGTCACAGCGGGCCGTACGGGCTGGCTCGCAGGTGCGACCTAGATCACAACCTCGCCGCACCGTCGTCACTCGTACGCGCTCCGTTGACTACAAAGACCGTTTCCCCTCTGCACCAACACCGCCACACGGAGCAGCAGAATCTCGGCTCCGCGGCAGCATCGCGGTACCCGGCCTGGCATCTACCGTGTCGTCCGGCTCGAAACCACCGGGCGTCGGAGCACGACCGAGCGCGGAGGGAAACACGGGGTGCTGACGTACGACACGCAGACCCATGCGCTGCGCCGAGAACCACACGGAGATCTGCTCCGCCAGGCTTACCTCCTGACGGGCGATTCCGGGCGGGCTCGGGATCTGGCCGACGGCGCCGCGCGCGCGGTCGAGGCGCACGCGCACCGGCTCAGCCCGGCCCAGGCGCTGGAGAGCGCCAAGGAAGAGCTGGTGCGGTCGTACGTAGCCGATCCGGGGCCGCCGCCGCCGCTCGCCGCCGCCGGTCCGACCCCGCACCCCGACGTCGCGATGTGGCGCGCGATCTGCCGCCTTGCGCCGCGACGGCGCGCCGCCATCGTGCTGCGCTACGACGAGGGACTGTCCGAGGAGCACGCGGCCGCCCGCATGGGCACGACGCCGCGGCTGCTGCGCGCGGACGTGGACGCGGCGATGCTGACGCTGCGCACCGCGGTGCCGGGCGTGGCCGACCCGTGGATGCGGGTGGCCGACGCGCTCGCCGCCGCCGGCCGCGGCTGGTCGGACTACACCCGGCCGGCGGCCGCCCGGGTCGCCGAGGTCCTGTCCGCGCCGGCACCGGCTCCGGCTCCGGCTCCGGCTCCGGCTCCGCGACACGCGCACGGGGCCACGGCAGCGCCCCGGCTGTCGCGCTCTCCGCGACCCGTGGCGCTGGCGGCCGGCGCGGTCGCCGCCCTGCTGCTGGCCGCCGCGGTGGTCGTGCCGCGACTCGGCAGCGGGGACGATCCCGCTCCGGCCGGCGCCGGTCCGATCATCGGCTCGCAAATCGACACCGGACCCGCACGCGGTGCCCCGCATCCCGTGGTGCCGAGCATCGACGTGGCGGACGGCCTGCTGAACTGGCCGGCGCGCGGTCGGCTGTCCACCGACCCGACCATGCTGACCGCGGCGACGAACGCCTGGAAGGCGGGCGTGCCGGCGGCAGAGGCGCCGGCGAGCGCGGTCACCGTGCTCTGGGCCGGTGCGCTGGACCGGCAGGCGGTCGCGGTCCTGCAGGGCCTCGACGCGGGCGGCCGGCCGCACCTGGCACAGGTGGTCGGCGCGACCCGGACGGCGGTGCGGTTGCAGCACGCCGAACCGCTGCACCCCGGCACGCAGGTCCTCACGTTGCTGCCGCCGGACGGGCCGTCCGGACCGGTCCGGGTGCTCGTCTCGCCCGAAGGTCAGGTCGCGGACGGCTTGCTGACCAGCAACCCGATGGACGGCAAGCCACTGCAGCACGCCACGGTCGGCGAGGACGGGGTGAGCGGCATCCTGCCGTCGCCGCCGGGCGTGCCGACCTGTAGTCGGGTGGTCCTGCTCGGTCTCGACTCCGGCTACCCCGGGGCCAGCGGCGCCCGGGTCCTCTACAGCGGGATCATGACCGCCGAGATGCTCGCCGGGATGCCGGACAAGGTCGAGGTCGGCAGCCCCACGCTGGCACCGGACCGGGACGCGCTGCCGGAGACGCAGTGGTTCGCGGACGGGGCGAAGCTGGCGGCGAAGGTGCCCGGCAAGGGCACGCTGACCGTGGCCGCCCTCGGCCCGCGGCTGGCGCCCCGGCCGCTCGACAGCGCGGACAAGCGCACGGTGTCCTCCCGCGCGTACGAGTTGCGCCGCGGCGGCAGCACGTGGGTCGGCTCGGTCGTCGACGTCGGCGGGAAGACCGTCTGCGCCTCGGCGATGCCGGCCGGCTCGGCCCCGGAACCGACGGCCTGGGCACTGCGCTGCCCGGTCCCCGGCGAGATGATGCCCGGCATCGTCCAGGTGGTCGGCGCCCCGGAGGCGCAGAGCGTCGAGACCGCCTTGCAGCCGACCAAGTCGCCGGCCGGCCAGGACCGGTTCGCCGGCACCGCCCACCGGGCCGATGACCAACCGCTCGACCAGGCGTTCGCCGCGATCCTGGTGGCCCCGATGGGCTTCCCCTGCGGCGTCGGCACGCTCCGCGTGCACAGCGGCCGGGCCGTCACCGGCGTCTCGCTGCCGGTCTACACACCCTGAACCCGAGTAGTTCCCCTAGTCCGGACAGCCCGGACCTTCCTGGAGAGTGATGAGACACAAGCTCGCGATCGCCCCTGCCCTCGTTGCGGCACTGACCCTGGGCGCTCTGACTCTGCACACCACCGCCTCCCCCGCCGGCGCGGCCGCCGCACCGGCCACCTGGGACCTCGAGGCCTTCGGCCCCAAGACGACCGACGACGTCGTCCTCAAGTGGAACGAGCAGCTGCTCGCGACGATCCGGGCCAACCCGGCGGCCACCGGCCCGACCGTGACGTCCCGGGCCCTCGGCGTCCTGCAGACGTCGGTGTTCGACGCCTGGGCGGCATACGACCCGGTGGCGAAGGGGACCCGGCTCGGCTCGCAGCTGCGCCGTCCCGCCGCCGAGCGCACCCTGGCCAACAAGAGCAAGGCGATCAGCTACGCTGCGTACCGCACGCTGGTCGACCTGTTCAGCGGCCTACCCAACGCGAAGGCGTCGTACGACGCGCAGATGGCGCAGCTGGGCTACCCGATCGACCAGACCACGATGGACACCACGCCCGTCGGGGTCGGCAACCGGGCCGCGAAGGCCAACCTCGACTTCCGGCACGCGGACGGGTCGAACCAGCTCAACGGGTACGCCGACACGACCGGCTACCAGCCGAAGAATGCCCCCGCCCCGGCGCCGGTGACCTTCCCGATGCTGTGGCAGCCGCTGTGCGTGCTGACCGACGCGGGCGTGGCGCACGGCCGGGAGCCGGCCCCGTCCACCGGCACCTGCGACACCGCCTCCGGTGACTACGTGATCCAGAAG
>DATBFW010000251.1:0-20291 GCA_036558285.1 Mycobacteriales bacterium
GTGGGTCCGCCGCCCGTGGGTCCGCCGCCCGTGGGTCCGCCGCCCGTGGGTCCGCCGCCCGTGGGTCCGCCGCCCGCGGGTCCGTTGGCGGCCGGTCCGCTAGGCGCGGGTCGGCTGGCCGCAGGTCCGCTCGCCGCAGGTCCACTGGCGGCCGGCCCACTGGTCGCCGGCCTGGCCGCGGGTCCGTTCGCCGCCGGTCCGTTGGCGGCCGGTCCGGTGGCGGCCGGCCCGCTCGCCGCCGGGCTTGCCGGTGGGCGGCTGCCTTCCGCGGGCCGAGCCGACAGCCCCGCCGCGGGACCGGCGCCCGAGGCCTGGGCGCCGTCCGCGCGTCCGGACGACGACTCCGGGCTGACTGCCGGCGGCGGGCCGGCAGGGGGCCTCGGGAGTGGAGCCGGGCCGGCCGCCGGAGGCTCGGAGGCGGCCGGCCCGGCTTCCGCCGGCACCCCGCCCCTCAGTGCTCCGGTGGGTGGGGGGACAGCGGCATCGGGCGACCCGGCCGGGTCGGCAGCGGGCCTGCCGGCCGCGTCCGGCGGCCGGTCGGGATGCCGCGGGCGCGGAAGCTCGGCCTGGTCAGACTGCGGGTCAGGGCTCCTGCGGACCGCGTCGATCGACTCCTGGTCAGGCCGGACGCCAGGCTCGACCGCCGCCGCGTCCGGTGCCTGGTGCCGTCCCACGGCTGGCTATGGTGCCCCATCTCCACGCTCGCTCGCGACGGCGGCGGTCGGGCCGCCCGTTCCGGTCACTCCACCGTCCTGCCCGGCGGCCGGCCCGGAGGCCGCCCCGGCGACCGGTGGACCACTCGGCTCGACCCCCGCCGGCACGTACTCCGTCGGCAGCTCACGCATCGTCCGCAGCGGCGAGAAGAACACCGGCAGGATCGCGAGCGTCGAGCCCGCCAACGCCACCCACAGCGTGGGCCGCAACCCGATCGTCGCGCCCAGGATCCCGCCGAGCAGCGACCCGATCGGGATCGTGCCCCACACCGCGAACCGGATCGTCGCGTTCATCCGGCCGAGCAGCCGCTCCGGGCACAGCAGCTGCCGGAACGACACCTGGGTGATGTTGTAGACCACGATCGCCGCGCCGAAGACCACCTCGCCGGCGGCCAACACCCACAACAGCCACCCACGCTGCACGAACGGCATCGGCAGCATCGCCGGCACGCCGACCGCGATCGAGATCCACAGCGCCGGTCCCTGCCCGACCCAGCCCGCGAACCGCCGTGCCACCATCGCGCCGATCACGCCGCCGACCGCCGTCGCGCTGAACAGCAGCCCGATCGTGCCGGCGGACAGGTTCAGCCCGCTCGCGCTGGCCAGCAGCACGACGAACACGGTCATCGCGACGTTCTGGAACAGGTTCGCGGTGCCGGTGCAGGCGGTGATCGCCCGCAGCAGCCGGTTGCCCAGGACGAAGGTCAGGCCTTCCTTCATCTCCCGGCCGAGGTGCCGGTCCGGCGCCCGCTCCGGCCGCGGCTCCCGGGACCGGATCGTCCCCACCCAGGCCGCCGACCACAGGTAGGTCGCCGCGTCGACGAGGATCGCGTACGGCGCGCTGAGCGCCTGCACGAGCAGCCCGCCCACGGTCGGCCCGGCCACCTGCGCGACCGACTGGGTGCCCTGCAGCTTCGCGTTGCCCTCGACCAGGTTGTCCCGTCCGACCAGGTGCGGCAGGTACGACTGGTAGGCCACGTCGAAGAACACCGTGCAGACACCCGCGACGAGCGCGACCGCGTACACCTGGACCAGGGTGAGGGCGTCCAGCGCCCAGGCCAGCGGCAGCGACCCGTACAGCAGGCCGCGGACGAGGTCGGCGACCATGAGCACGTTGCGCCGCCGCATCCGGTCGACCCAGACCCCGGCCGGCAGCCCCACCAGGAGGAACGCCAGGAACTCGAACGTGGTCAGCAGACCGACCTCGAACGGCCCGGCGTCCAGCACCTTGATCAGCAGCAGCGGCAGCGCGATGACCGTGATCTGGGTGCCGGCCTGGCTCAGCGCGTCCGCGGCCCACAACCGCCGGAAGTCGGCGTGCCGGAGGAGCCTGTTCTGCACGGTCGGTAGCCTGCGCCAGTGATTGAGGGTTGTCAATCACTTATGCTGTCGGCGTGGCGGTGGAGCGGCGACCCGCGACCGAGGAGGAGGCCCGCACGCTGGCCTCCCCGCTCCGGCTGCGCATCCTGCGCCTGTGCCTCGACGTCTCGCTGACCAACAAGGAGATCGCCGAGCGGCTGGGCAAGGATCCGGCGAGCGTGCTCTACCACGTCCGCCGGCTGGTACGCACCGGGTTCCTGGTCGCGGAGCAGGAGCGGCGGGGCACCCGCGGCGCCCGCGAGGTGCCGTACCGGTCGACCGGGAAGTCCTGGACCCTCAGCATCGGCGAGTCGGAGGACCCGCGGATCGGCGCCAGCACGCTGGTGGAGGCGTTCGTGCAGGACGCGACCCGGATCGGCTTCGAGAAAGTCGACGGCACCCGGATGGGACTGCGGCTGACCCCGGACGAGTACGAGGAGCTCGCCCGCCGGCTGCAGGACCTGGTCGAGGAGTTCCGGCTGCGCGAGTCCACCGGTGCTCCGTGGTCGCTGTTCATCGGCCTGCACCCGGACGACCGCCCGGTGTAGAAGGCCGCCCGGGGTAAAGCCCGTGCTCCGGTACCGGACCCGTGCCACCATCGAGGGACGATGACGCAACCACTTCACGATCCGACCGCCAAGATCGAGCCGTACGAGCCGGAGGCCGAGCCGTACGCGTCCCTCGACCCCTTTGACACCGTCGACTCCTTCGACCTCGAGGACCGGCAGGCGCTGCGCCGGGTGCCGGGCCTCGCAACCGAGCTCGAGGACATCAGCGAGGTCGAATACCGGCAGCTGCGGCTGGAGCGGGTCGTGCTGGTCGGCGTATGGACCACCGGCACCGTCGCGGACGCCGAGCTGTCCCTGGCCGAGCTGGCCCGGCTGGCCGAGACCGCGGGCTCGCAGGTGCTCGACGGGCTGATGCAGCGGCGCGACCGTCCCGACCCGGCCACCTACCTCGGCTCCGGCAAGGCCAAGGAGGTCCGCGACATCGTCGTGGCCACCGGTGCCGACACCGTGATCTGCGACGGCGAGCTGACCCCGGGCCAGCTGCGCAAGCTGGAGGAGATCGTCAAGGTCAAGGTCATCGACCGGACCGCGCTGATCCTCGACATCTTCGCCCAGCACGCGCGCAGCCGGGAGGGCAAGGCGCAGGTCGAGCTGGCCCAGCTGCACTACCTGCTGCCCCGGCTGCGTGGCTGGGGCGAGTCGCTGTCCCGGCAGGCCGGCGGCCGGGTGGCCGGCGGTGGCGGCATCGGCACCCGCGGCCCCGGCGAGACCAAGATCGAGACCGACCGGCGCCGGATCAACTCCCGGATCGCCAAGCTGCGCCGCCAGCTGGCCGAGCTGAGCACCACCCGGGCCACCCAGCGGCAGGAGCGGGTACGGCACGAGGTGCCGTCGGTGGTGCTCGCCGGCTACACCAACGCCGGCAAGTCCTCCCTGCTCAACCGGCTGACCGGGGCGGGTGTGCTGGTCGAGGACGCGCTGTTCGCCACCCTCGACCCGACCGTGCGCCGCTCGCAGACCCCGGACGGCCGCGAGTACACGCTGGCCGACACGGTCGGCTTCGTTCGCCACCTGCCGCACCAGCTGGTCGAGGCGTTCCGGTCCACGCTGGAGGAGGTCGCCGACTCCGACCTGATCCTGCACGTGGTCGACGGCTCGGACGCCGACCCGGAGGGCCAGATCGCGGCGGTACGGGAGGTACTCGGCGAGATCGACGCCCTGCACGTGCCCGAGCTGCTGGTGATCAACAAGATCGACGCGGCCGACGCGGACACGCTGACCAGGCTGCGCCGGGTGGCGCCGGACGCGGTGTTCGTCTCCGCCCGCACCGGGCGCGGGCTCGAGCAGCTCGCGACGGCGGTCGAGGCCCGGCTGCCGCGGCCGTCGATCGAGGTGCACGTACTGGTCCCGTACGACCGGGGTGACCTGGTCTCCCGGGTGCACTCCACCGGCGAGGTGCTGGCCGAGGAGCACACCGGCGACGGCACGCTGCTGGCCGCCCGGGTGTCCGGCGACCTCGCCGGCGCGCTGTCGGCGTACGCGGTCACGGCCGGGTGACCGAACGCCCGCGGGGGGCTCCGGGCGGATCACCGGCGCTGCTCGTGGCGGCGCTCGTCCTCTTCGTGCTGGTCACCGTCGACGTGCTGGTCGGCGGGCCGCTGACGCACCTGGACGCGACGGTCTCGGCCTGGGCCCGGTCGACCGGCCTGCCGGGCGCCGGCTGGAGCCGGCCCGGCCAGGAGGAGGCGGACCAGCTGGTCAACCTCGGCGACCGCGAGGTGGTCGGCGTCATCGTGCTGGTCGCGATCGGCTGGCTCTGCGTCCGGGCCCGGACGGTGCTGCCGCTGCTGCGGCTGGCGGTGCTGGCCGGGGTGACGGCCTCGATCGTGCTCGCGCTCAAGTACGGCATCGGGCGGCCGGCGCCCTCGGGCGTGCACGGTCCCGAGGCGTTCCGCTCGTACCCGTCGGGGCACATGGCGACGGCCGTCATCCTGTGGGGCACGCTCTACTCGGTTGTCGCCGAGCACGAGGACCAGGCGGTGTCGCGGCAGGTCGCCTGGTTGCTGAGCTGGCTGGCGCCGGCGCTGGTGATGGTCGGGATGGTGCTGCGTGACTACCACTGGATCACCGACCTGGTGGCCGCGGCGGCGTTGTGCACGGTCCTGCTGCAGGCCGAAAGGCTGGCGTTGGGACACTGGCGGGGTGCACGTCGGGGGCCGGAGTCTGCTGCTCGCCGTCGCGACGGTTCTGCTGCTCTCGGCGCCGCACCCGGCCCTGGCTGACTCGGCCCGGACGCTCTGCACGATCCGGGACCAGCGGATCGACGAGTCCAGCGGGCTGGCGGCGTCCGCCGATCGGCTCTGGACGATCAACGACGGCGGCACCCGGTTGCGGGTCTTCGAGCTGGACCGGTCCTGCCGGGTGCTGCGCACGATCGAGGCCGGCATCGACCCGTACGACGTGGAGGACCTTGCCCGGGCCCGGGACGGCACGTTCTGGCTGGCCGACATCGGCGACAACGGGCTGAACCGGTCGACGGTCGCGGTGGAGCGGCTGCGCCCGGACGGGTCGGCGACGCTGTTCCGGCTGACGTACCCGGACGGGCCGCACGACGCCGAGGCGCTGCTGCTGACGCCGACCGGGCAGCTGTTCATCGCCACCAAGGAGCCGCTCGACTCGAACGTCTACACGCCGGCCGGACCGCTGTCGGCGACCCGGGCGACGCCGCTGCGCAAGGTCGCCTCGACCGGGTTCCTGCCGACCGGGACCGCCGGCGGGCCGGTCGGCGCGGCCGGTCAGGTGGTGGTCACCGGCGGGGCGGTCTCGCCGGACGGGCGGACGGTGGTGCTGCGGACGTACACCGACGCGTACGTGTGGTCGGCGCCGGACGGGGACGTGGCCGCCGCGATCTCGTCGGGGCGGCGGCGGCGGATCCCGCTCCCACCGACCGCTCAGGGCGAGGCCGTCACCGTCACCCCGGACGGGCGGTCGCTGCTGACCAGCACCGAAGGGATGCCAGCGCCGGTGCAGGAGATCCCGCTCGGGGCGGCGGCTCCGAGCCCGACCCCGACCCGGGCCGCGGCCGCCCCGGCCGCCGCAGGCCCCGCCGAGCCCGACTCCGAGCCCGGCGACCTCCTCCGCACGCTCGTCGCTCCCCTCGTCGTCGTGGTGGCCATCGGCGCCGCTCTCTCCTACGCCGTCACCCGACGTCGCTGACCGCTCAGACCTTGCGCAGGACGGTGACGACGCGGCCGAGGACGGTGGCCTCGTCGCCGGGGATCGGCGCGTACGCCGGGTTGTGCGGCAGCAGCCACACGTGCCCGTCCCGCCGCCGGTAGGTCTTCACGGTCGCCTCGCCGTCGATCATCGCGGCGACGATGTCGCCGTTGTCGGCGACCGGCTGCTGCCGCACCACGACCCAGTCGCCGTCCGCGATCGCGGCATCGATCATCGAGTCACCGGTCACCCGCAGCAGGAACAGCGTCCCCTCGCCGACCAGCTCCCGCGGCAACGGGAACACGTCCTCCACATACTGCTCGGCCAGCACCGGACCACCGGCGGCGATCCGGCCGACGACCGGCACGTAGGTGGGAGCAGGGTGGGCGAACCGCTCCGACTCCTCGTCCGGCTCCGACGTCCGGGCCGGCGCCGTCGACTCCGGCGGCCGCACGTCGACCGCGCGCGGCCGGTTGGGGTCGCGACGGATGTAGCCCTTGCGCTCCAGCGTGCCCAGCTGGTGCGCCACGCTCGAGGTCGAGGTGAGGCCGACGGCCTGACCGATCTCCCGGACGCTCGGTGGATAACCCTGCCGGTCGACCGCTTCCCGGATGACCTCCAGGATGCGGCGCTGCCGCTGGGTCAGACCGGCCGCGTCGACCGCACCGTCCGGGAAGTCACGCACCACCGCCGGCTCTGCCGCGCCCGGGGGCGCCTGCCCGCCGACCGCCGCGCGCGCGCTCTCGCCCGCACGTCTCCTGCCCGACCCTGCCGCCATGACCTCTCCTTGTCGCCGCACCGCGTGCCGCGGATCCACGCCGGTCCGTTGCTCGCGGCCCCGTCTCCGTCCGTGATCGACAAGTTAGCGACCAACACCGACAGTTCTCAAACATCTGTTCGAACGACACGCCGGTAACTCGTCGATTCTGTCGGAGGCCCGGTGTACAAAGTCGCACAGAGGTTCGATCGAACCTGTGTTCGATGAGTTGGTGTGGTTGGACAGGGAGGCCTGCGATGACCGTCGCTCCGGAGCTGCCGCCGGTGCTCGCCCGCCGGGGTGCGTCGCGCCGCCTGCGGGTGGTCGTCGACCGCACGCCCGCCGGGGTGGTCGCGCTCGTCGAGCCACCGCGGCCGCGCGGTCCGCTGGCTCCGGTTCGCACCTCGGTGGTGGTGCCGGCAGCCCCGGTCGAGCCGGGGATCGGCCGGGAGCACCGCCCGGCCGATCCCGCCCGCCGCGCTGCCGCCGCGGGCCGGGAGCACGACCCCGCCGATCCTGCGTTCCCCCGTTCGTCCCGCCGCGGCCCGGCCGATCCCGCGTCGCCTGGTCGCGCCGGGAGCCGCGCTGCGGTGCTCGGCGGGCGGTCTGTGCTTGCCCAGGCCGCGGTCCGGCCTGCTACCGAGCCCATCCCCGGCGACCTGGCACAAGCGCGGCCGGCAGGATCGGTTCCGGTCAGGCTGCCGCCGGAGCGGACGCGGGCGATCGTCTCGCGGCCGGTGGGCGCACGGGTGGTGCGGCCCGCGCCGGGACACCTGCGGCTGACCCGCCGGGGCCGGCTGGTCACCGTCGCGGCCGCGGTGCTCATCGCGGCGCTCACCCCGGTCGGGGTGGTGTCCCGGGCCGGCACGCTGCGGGAGACCGCGCCGGTGCCGGCGTCCGCGCCGGCCCAGCTCGTGGTCGCTCCCGGGGAGACGCTCTGGAGCATCGCCGAGCGGGTCGCTCCCGACCGCGACCCGCGCACGGTCGTCGCCGGCATCCAGCAGCTCAACGACCTGCCCACGCCCGACGTCCACGCCGGCCAGACCCTGCTGTTGCGGCGGCCCTGATGACCGACCTTCCCGGTGGCCTGAGCGCCCCAGCCGAGCGCGCGCTTGCCCAGGCCGGCTACACCCGGCTCGAGCAGTTCGCCGACGTCAGCGAGAAGGACCTCCTCCGCCTCCACGGCGTCGGCCCGAAGGCGATCCGCACCCTCCGAACCGCCCTGGAAGCCCACCACCTCACCTTCCGCACCCGCTAACCACCCCCACCCACCCGCGGACCCCCGGACCGTCACGGCCGCGGGTCGCCGCATCGCCGTTTGCCGTGCCGCGGCGGGTCCCTGCGCGGCGAGTCCCACGCGGCGGCGCGCTCTGCCGCGGGGCGCTGCAACACCCGAGTCCCACGCTGTCCTCATGGCGCCATCACTCACTCCCTACCGGTCGCAGCGCCGCGCGTGGCGACGACGCCGGCGGCCATACCCGCCGGTTGGTCGCCATCGCGCCTTCGGCCACCGGGTCACGCCCCCGGCCATCGGGCCTCCCGGCGCTGCCCGGGGCTCACCGCAGTCCGCCGGCGAGCTGGCCCCCTCGACCCGCCGGCGGTCGGTGGCGGATATGTCCGCTATGTGTGTGGGCGGGGGCGGTGGGTGAGGGGTGGTATCAGGAATGGCGGCGGGGGTCACGACACGCCCGGCTTCGCCCGCCGGACACGCCGCGCGGTGCTTGCACCGGCGTGGGTCGCGGCCTACTTTCTTCCACTACATCTAGTACTTACACTGGTGTAAGTCGTCCACAGGTTGGGGTCCGCGGTCCACACCCGGTCCACAGAAGATCCCCAACTCCATCCACAGGACGGGCGGGGGAGGAGCAGACCAGTGCGCTGTCCGTACTGCCGGCACGCCGATTCACGCGTGGTCGATTCGCGCGAGGTCGACGAGGGCCAGGTGATCCGGCGCCGGCGGTCCTGCCAGGCGTGCGGCCGGCGTTTCACGACGGTCGAGGAAGCCACCCTCGCGGTCATCAAGCGCAGCGGTGTCACCGAACCGTTCAGCCGCGACAAGGTCATCACCGGCGTCCGTCGCGCCTGCCAGGGCCGGCCGGTCGGCGACGACGACCTCGCACTGCTCGCCCAGCGCGTCGAGGACGCGGTGCGGGCGACGGGTTGCGCCGAGATCCCGAGCAACGAGGTGGGTCTCGCGATCCTCGGCCCGCTCCGCGAACTGGACGAGGTGGCCTACCTACGCTTCGCCAGCGTCTACCGCGCGTTCACGAGCATCGAGGACTTCGAAGCCGAGATCCGTGTCCTGCGAGCGCAGACCGACGACCTGACGGACCGCCCGCACCAAGCGACCCATGAGGACGCGCCACGCGACCTGGAACCGGCCCGATGAGCCGGCGCCGGGACCGGGCCGCCACGAAGACCACGACCGCGGACGTCACGGGGGCGCCGCGGGACACCGACGAAGGGGACCAAGTCATGACGGAGACCGTCGGCACCCAGCGCGAGGAGCGGCGGGGTGGGCTGCACGTCGAGCGGGTCTACACCACGCCCGGCGTGCATCCGTACGACGAGCTCACCTGGCAGCGCCGGGACGTCGTGATGACCAACTGGCGTGACGGCTCGATCAACTTCGAGCAGCGCGGCGTGGAGTTCCCGGACTTCTGGTCGGTGAACGCCACGAACATCGTCGCCTCGAAATACTTCCGCGGCGCCGTCGGCAGCGACACGCGCGAGTCAAGCCTCCGGCAGCTCGTCGATCGCGTAGTGCGGACATACCGGGCGGCCGGTGAGGAGCACGGCTACTTCGCCACCCCGGAGGATGCCGAGGTCTTCGACCACGAGCTGACCTGGATGCTCGTGCACCAGGTGTTCAGCTTCAACTCGCCGGTCTGGTTCAACGTCGGCACCGCGGCGCCGCAGCAGGTCTCCGCCTGCTTCATCCTGTCGGTCGACGACACGATGGACTCGATCCTGAACTGGTACCGGGAGGAGGGGCTGATCTTCAAGGGCGGCTCCGGCGCCGGCCTCAACCTGTCCCGGATCCGGTCGTCGAAGGAGCTGCTGTCGTCCGGCGGCACCGCCTCCGGGCCGGTCAGCTTCATGCGCGGCGCGGACGCGAGCGCCGGGACGATCAAGTCCGGCGGCGCGACCCGGCGAGCCGCGAAGATGGTCGTGCTCGACATCGACCACCCGGACGTCGAGGAGTTCATCGAGACCAAGCGGTCCGAGGAGGAGAAGATCCGCGTCCTGCGTGACGCCGGCTTCGACATGGACCTCGGCGGCAAGGACATCACCAGCGTCCAGTACCAGAACGCGAACAACTCCGTCCGCGTCACCGACGAGTTCATGCGCGCGGTCGCGGACGAGCGCGAGTTCGGGCTGCGGGCCCGGATGACCGGCGAGGTCATCGAGACGGTCGACGCGAAGAAGCTGTTCCGCAGCATGGCGCAGGCGGCGTGGGAGTGCGCCGATCCCGGCATCCAGTACGACGACACGATCAACGACTGGCACACCAACCCGGAGACGGGCCGGATCACCGCCAGCAACCCGTGCTCGGAGTACATGTCGCTGGACAACTCGTCCTGCAACCTGGCTTCGCTCAACCTGCTGAAGTTCCTGCGGGAGGACGGCACGTTCGACGGGCCGACGTTCGCCAAGGCCGTCGAGCTGGTCATCACCGCGATGGACATCTCGATCTCGTTCGCGGACTTCCCGACCGAGGCGATCACCGAGACCACCCGGGCCTACCGGCAGCTCGGCATCGGCTACGCCAACCTGGGCGCACTGCTGATGGCGACCGGGCACGCGTACGACTCCGAGGGCGGGCGGACCCTGGCCGCGGCGATCACCTCGCTGATGACCGGCACGGCATACCGTCGCTCGGCCGAGCTGGCCGGCGTCGTCGGCCCGTACGAGGGCTATGCCCGCAACGCCACCGCGCACCAGCGGGTGATGCGCAAGCACGCCGCGGCCAACGACGCGGTCCGTCCGGTCGGCGCCGACGACGCCGCGGTCCTGGCGCTGGCAGCGGCGGAGTGGCAGCGCGGCAACGAGATCGGCGCCGTCAACGGCTGGCGCAACGCGCAGGCCTCGCTGCTCGCGCCCACCGGCACGATCGGCTTCATGATGGACTGCGACACCACCGGCATCGAGCCGGACTTCTCGCTGGTCAAGTTCAAGAAGCTGGTCGGCGGCGGATCCATGCAGATCGTCAACCAGACGGTGCCGCGGGCGCTGCGTTCCCTGGGCTACCAGGAGGAGCAGGTCGAGGCCATCGTGGAATACATCTCCGCGAACGGTCACGTGGTCGACGCGCCGGGGCTGCGGCCCGAGCACTACGGGGTCTTCGACTGCGCGATGGGCACCCGCTCGATCGCGCCGATGGGGCACGTGCGGATGATGGCGGCGGTGCAGCCGTTCCTGTCCGGCGCGATCTCCAAGACGGTGAACATGCCGGAGTCGGCGACGGTCGAGGACGTCGAGGAGATCTACCGGTCCGGCTGGGAGCTCGGGCTCAAGGCGCTGGCGATCTACCGGGACAACTGCAAGGTCGGCCAGCCGCTGTCCACGGCGGCGACCCCGTCGTCCACTTCGGACACTCCGGCGCCGGTGGTCGAATACCGGCCGACCCGCAAGCGGCTGCCGAAGAAGCGCCCGTCCCAGACGGTGTCGTTCTCGGTCGCGGGTGCGGAGGGCTACGCGACTTCTTCGTCGTACCCGGACGACGGCGTCGGCGAGCTGTTCGTCAAGATGTCGAAGCAGGGCTCGACGCTGGCCGGCGTGATGGACGCGTTCTCCATCGCCATCTCCATCGCACTGCAGTACGGCGTGCCGCTGGAGACCTACGTCTCGAAGTTCGTCAACATGCGCTTCGAGCCGGCCGGGATGACCGACGACCCGGACATCCGGATCGCGTCCTCGGTGATGGACTACCTGTTCCGCCGGCTGGCGCTGGACTACCTGCCGTACGAGACCCGCGCCGAGCTCGGCATCTTCACCGCCGCCGAGCGCGCCGCCACGGTCAGCGAGTCGTACGGGGTGGACGCTCCGGAGACGTCGGTCGAGGAGATGCGCACGACCGCGCCGGTCGAGCACAAGCCCGCCCCGGGCGCCGCGCCGGCCCCGGTCGAGGCGCACTCCTCGGCGGAGATCCTCGAGATCCAGCAGGGCACCGTCGCCGACGCCCCGCTCTGCTTCACCTGCGGCACCAAGATGCGCCCTGCCGGCTCCTGCTACGTCTGCGAAGGCTGCGGCAGCACCTCCGGCTGCAGCTAGGCCCTGCTGGACACCGACGTCGTGTCGGAGGTCCGTCGGCTACGGCCGGATCCCGCCGTCGACCTGCAGGAGCTGTACGGCAATCGCGTCGTGCCGGTCAACGCGCCGATCGCCGAAGTCTGGGGGCGATTGAACGCTGGTGATCCGCTTCCGATGGCGGACGGCCTGATGGCAGCCACGGCGCTCGTGCACGGATGGGCGTTCGTCACGCGCAACACCGCCGACGTCGTACGGACCGGTGTCCGACTCATCAACCCGTTCGAGGTGGACCAGTGAGCGTGCGGGAGTTGCGGGTGGTGGTGGCGGCGGAGGAGTACGACGTCGCGGTGGGGTTCTATCGGGACGGGTTGGGGATGCGGGAGCAGGCCGCGTTCGCCGGGCCGGGTGGGGCCGAGGTGACCGTCCTGGACGCGGGGCGGGCGACGGTCGAGATCGCGAACCCGGCGCAGCGTGCGTTCATCGACCAGGTCGAGGTGGGGCGGCAGGTCGCGCCGCGGATCCGGCTGGCCTTCGAGGTGGACGACGTGGCCGGGGTGACCCGCGCGCTGCTGGCCGCGGGGGCGACCGAGGTCGCGGCGCCGCGGCCGACGCCGTTCGGGTCGGTGAACGCGCGGTTGGAGGCGCCGGCTGGGCTGCAGATCACCCTGTTCGAGCGGGACAGGCCGGTGCCCGCGACAGCCGCCGGCGGCGATCTCGTCGTCCGGGACGCGCAGGGCGAGGACTGGGCCGCGATCTGGCCGTTCTTCCGGCGGATCGTGGCGGCGGGGGAGACATACACCTGGCCGCGGGACATGAGCGAGGACGACGCCCGCGCGGCCTGGTTCCCGTCGCCTGGTCGGACCGTGGTGGCGTCGGTCGGCGGCACCGTGGTCGGCACCGCCAAGACCCAGCCCAACCAGGCCGGCCCCGGCGCGCACGTAGCGAACGCGAGCTTCATGGTCGATCCGGCGTACGGCGGGCGCGGGATCGGTCACGCGCTGGGCGAGCAGGTGCTGGCTCAGGCTCGCGCCGACGGCTACCGGGCCATGCAGTTCAACGCGGTCGTCGCCAGCAACGCCGGCGCTGTGCGGCTGTGGAGCTCGCTCGGGTTCACCGTCGTCGGCGCGGTACCGGCGGCGTTCGACCATCCGAGGCTCGGGCCGGTCCCGCTGCTGATCATGTACCGGGCGCTGTGAGGGTCGAGGACCCGGACGCCGACCATCGGCGGCGACGGTGGCTGCGCTCGTCGGGACTGGCAGTCCTGAACTGGGGCCGGCCGTGGGGACCGCTGGGAGCCGCTGGCGGCCGCGCTCGTCGCTGAAGGACGATCCCGAGCGCGAGGACGCCGTCCGGTGGACGGCGCCCGTCGACCGCGCGTCGGATCAGACGGCGTAGCGGGTGACCGCGTCGTCGTTCCACTCGATGCCGGAGCCGGGGCGGTCGTCCGGGACGGCGAACCCGTCCTCGATCCGGAGCGGTTCGGCGATGACGGGGTTGAACCAGTCGGCGTACTCCAGCCAGTGCGCGGTGGGTGTCGCGTTCAGCAGGTGCGCACTGACCTCGACGAACAGGTGGCTCGACACCGGTAGTCATGACACTCGGTGCGGGTCGCTGTCAGGAGCGGGTTTCCGGGGGGTGCCCCGCGGCGCGGCGATCGGATGGAAGAAAATTCCAGGTGGCTGTCGATCCCGGCGCACGTCGTTCGTCGGGAGGAGCGTCGAGATCCGACCAGCGGATCCGCGAGCAGGAGGACACCCATGGGGCAGTACGTGGTGCTCATCTACGAGGACGAGAAGGGCTGGAGCGACGGTGACCCGGCGGTCATCGAGGAGGGCATGAAGGCCCACAACCAGTTCGCGGTCGACGCGGGGGAGAAGCTGCGCGGCGGGCAGGCGCTGCAGCCGACGGCGACGGCGACGACCATCCACAAGGACGGCTCGGGTGGGTTCGCGGTCACCGACGGGCCGTTCGTGGAGACCAAGGAGGCGCTCGGCGGGTTCTACATCATCGAGGCCGCCGACCTCGACGAGGCGATCGCGCTGGCCAAGAAGGTCCCGGCGCCGTTCGGGGGCGTCGAGGTGCGGCCGGTGATGGTCTTCGAGTAGTCCGGCCCGTGGACGGTCCCGGCGTGGCCGCCGCGGTGGCCGAGGCGCACCGTCGCGAGTGGGCGTTCGTGCTCGCCGCGACGGTGCGTGTCACCCGCGACATCGACCTCGCCGAGGAGTGCGTCCAGGACGCGTACGCCCGGGCCCTCGCGACCTGGACGGATCGCGGCGTGCCGGCGAAGCCCGGCGCCTGGCTGACCACCGTCGCCCGGCGCCGGGCTCTCGACCTGCTCCGGCGGGAGGTGACGCTGCGCCGGGCGCTGCCGCTGCTCGTCGACGACGAGCCGGCCGCCGGCGGCGCCTTCCCGGACGACCGGCTGCGGCTGGTCTTCACCTGCTGCCACCCGTCGCTCGCGACGGAGGCTCAGGTGGCGCTGACGCTGCGGCTGCTGTGCGGGCTGAGCACCGGCGAGGTGGCCAGGGCGTTTCTGGTCACGGAGCCGACGATGGCCGCACGGATCACGCGAGCGAAGAAGAAGATCACCACCGCTCGCATCCCGTACCGGATGCCGTCGGTGGCGGACCTGCCCGAGCGCACCGAGGCTGTGCTGGCCGTGGTGCACCTGCTGTTCACGACCGGACACACCGCGCCGGCCGGTGCCGACCTGATCCGGCGCGACCTGGTCGAGCGGGCGCTCGACCTGGCCCGGATGCTGCGGACGCTGCTGCCGGACGACGCCGACGTGGCCGCGCTGTTGGCGCTGATCCTGTTGACCGACGCGCGGCGAGAGACCAGGGTCGGCCCGGACGGGCGGCTGCTTCTGCTCGCCGACCAGGACCGCTCGCGGTGGGACGCGGCCCAGATCGCGGAAGGCATCGGCCTGGTCGAGGAGGCGCTGCGGCGCCGGCCGCGCAGCCGGCACACCCTGCAGGCGGCGATCGCGGCCGTGCACGCCCAGGCCGGCAGCTGGCCGGACACCGACTGGGGTCGGGTGGTCGACCTGTACGACACGCTCGCCGAGGTGTGGCCGTCGCCCGTGGTCGCGCTCAACCGGGCGGCGGCGCTCGGGTTCGCCCGCGGGCCGGAGGCGGGGCTGGCAGCGCTCCAGCCGCTGGCCGCCGAGCCGCAGCTCGCCGGGTACGGCTACCTGCCGGCCGCGCGGGCGGCGTTCCTGGCCGAACTGGGCCGGGTGGCCGAGGCGCGGCAGGCGTACGAGGAGGCGATCCTGCTGACCGAGAACTCCGTCGAGCGGGAGTTCCTGGCCGGGCGGCTCGCCGAGCTGAAGTCGCCGGGACGCTAGGGTCCCGGCGTGGCTGAGTACGTGCTGCGGCCGGTGGGCCGGGTCGAGTCGACGCTGCAGAACCGTTCGGACGCGCCGAACCAGGGCGACGAGGGCGCGCCGGACTGCACGATCACGCTGGATCCCGAGTACGCGACGGCGGGGCGCGACATCGCGGCCGGATCCGAGCTGCTCGTGCTGACCTGGCTGGACCGGGCGCACCGGGACGTGCAGGCGGTGCGGCCGCGCGGGAATCCCGACCGGCCGGAGACCGGCGTGTTCAGCACCCGCTCGCCGGACCGGCCGAACCCGATCGGCCTGCACCGGGTGACGGTCCTGGACGCGGACGGGACCCGGCTGCGTGTCCGCGGTCTCGAAGCGCTCGACGGCACTCCCGTGGTCGACCTCAAGCCCCCGCTGGGCCCGGTCGCCGAACGCTGACCTGCCGGCTCAGGCCGCGCCCATCGGACGCAGTGAAGCGAGAGCGCGCAGGGCGTCGGCGCGGGAGATCGGCTGGTCGTCCTCGAGCGCGGTGAGTTCGAGCTCGATCCACTCCCGGACAAGCGTCGAGGTGGGGACGCCGCGACGCTTTGCCGCGGCCTTGAGCCGCTGGTCGAGTTCGGACGGCAACCGCAGCGACCGCACCACCATGATCGGCAGATCGCGTGGCGGCACCCCGTCCTCAGCGGCCTCGCCGTCGAACTTCAAGGACTCCATGAACTCCCGGATCTCCTCGGGGCGCTTCGGCAGCTCAGACATGCTGCGACTCCTCCCAACGCACGAATTCCGCCCGCTCCTGCAGATGCATGTCGCGCGCTCACGCCGTGGGTCAATCATGGGCGGGTGTCGGGGGGTGGGAGGGCGGTGGTGAAGTCGCAGTCGGCGGCGACGCGGAGGCCGGCGGTGTGGAGGTGGTCGATGAGCGTGGTGACGAACGAGACGACCGTCTCGTCGGGGACATCACCGGTCGCGTCGATGTCCACTGTGGACGGCCAGTCGAGGTGGTGCGGGCCGCGGGTGCGGTCGGGGTTGCGGCGGACGTCGACGGTGAAGCCCGGGACGCGGACGACGTCGAGGTGGTCGGCCGGCCCGAGCAGGTCGGCGACGACCGGGACGAGCGCTGCCGGGTCGGGCGTGTCGACATAGAGAACACACCAGCGGTAGGCGGCGGTCATGGGACGCGCAGCCAGGGCTCGTTGTCGAACATCCCGCCGCCTTTGATCACGGCGAGGTCCACCTTGCGGTCGAGGTCGGTCTCCAGCGCGGCGCGCAGCTCCTTCAGGCCGGCGTGCCGGGAGAAGATCCGGCCGCGGGCGACCGCGTTGGTCCGCCCCTCAGTGGTCCTGTCTCCGAAGAAGTCCTTGATCAACCGGTCGTACTCGTCCGGTGGGACGCGCAGGCCGAAGTCGATGTCGGACGCCGCCCGGGCGGAGTGGCCGGCGCGGCTGCCCTGGACGACCACGTCGCCGGTCAGGCCGCGGGCGGTCGAGCGGATCCGGGCGGCCGCAGCGGCAAGCTGATCGGAGCTGATGCCTTCGGGCAGGTTGCCGACCGCACGGAAGACCCGACCGCGCAACGCTGCGGGGATCGCCTGGTTGACCGCCTTGAGCCCGCGGGCGACACCGGGAGCGGCCCGCACCATCCGGGCGACCGGACCGGTGGGCAGCACGGTGAGGGTGGCGTCGGTGGCCAGGCCCGGCCAGGAACCGCGGCTGGTGGCCCAGGCGATGCCCGCGTCGACGGCGACAGCGGCGGTGCCGAGGGCGATCGCGGCTGGGGCGAGGAACTGGAACCCGGGCACCAGGCTCGCGGCGCCGAGGACCATCGACGCGAGCCGGAGACCCCCGGAGATCTGCGCGAGCACCCCGGCGTGTGCGGCGACCCAGTCATGCGCCCGGTCGCGGAGGCGCGCCAGCAGGCCCGGCTCCCGGTACGGCGGGTCGGCCGCGGCGGCCCGGATGCGGGCCGCGACGCCGGCGGCGCGGGCGCGGTGGTCGGTCAGCAGGCGGCGGGCTTCGGCGATCACCGAGTCGAGCTCGGCGGCCACCCTCCGCGCGGCCGCGGCAGCCGCGTCGTCACCGCCGGGCGTCCCGACGGCGGACCCGGACGGCCGAGCGGACCAGGCGGGACCGCCGCCGACGCCCGCACCGACCAGCGCGCCGTGCTGGACCACCTCGGCGCGCGCACGCAGCGCGACCGCCCGGTCCTCCAGGTCGGCCGCCCGCAGCTGGCGCGCGACCAGGTCGTCGGCGTAGGCCGAGAGTTCCCGCGCCAGCGTGCCGTGTGCAGCCGCGGCCCGCCCGAGATCGCCCGGCAGCTCACGGGTGTGCTCCCGGTAGGCATCCGCGGCCGCGCCCCGCCAGCGCGCGTCGAGCCGGCCCGCCGCTGCCGCCGCTCCGGCAAGCGCGCGGGCGGCCCGGTCGGCCTCCCTGGCCTGCGCCAGCAACGCCGACGGTGAGCCCGGCGCCGGGTCGAAGCCGAGCGCCGGGAACGTCCGCATCGCCATCGCGTCCTCCTCGTCCGGATCAAGCCTGCGGCGAGGTTAGGGTCGTGCGGACGCGATCCGGCCGACGAGTTCGAGCTTGTGGATAAAGGGCTAGCTCGGCGCGCGGAGGGCGTCGACCGCCGCGGCGATCCGGCGCGCCCTGGTCTCCGGCTTCTTGGCGTCCTCGACGCTGCGCGCCCACTCCTTCCGGTGCGTGTACGACAGCGTCTCCCACGCCTGGGCGGCCGCCGGCTCCTCGGCCAGCGCGGCGGCGAGGTCGGCCGGCACCTCGACGGTGCGCGGCGCGTCGTCCAGCTCGATGCCGACGTCGAGCTCGTCCCCGGCGGTGACACCGGCCGCCTTGCGTACCTCGGCGCTCACCGGAACGAGGAACCGCCCGCCCATCCGGGCCACCGTGGTCCGATAGGTGTGCTCGTGCAGCGTGATCTGTACCGGCGGCCGCTTCCCCGCGCCGAGCGCGTCGACTACGGACGACGGCACCTCGATGCCGGTCGCGGTCCTGCCGTTCGTCTCCAGGATGGCGCGAAATCGCACGTCCGGACGCTACACCGGCGCATCTAGGGTGATCCGGTGGCGGGAGGACTGGGTGCATGAGTGAGCTGGCGGAGCTGCGGCAGGGGATGCGGGAGTTCACGGAGGAGCGTGGGTGGGCCCCGTTCCACGACCCGAAGTCGGTGCTGCTGGCCCTGGTCGGCGAGGTGGGGGAGCTGGCCGAGCTGCTGCAGTGGCTGCCAGCCGACCGGGTCGCCGAGCTGGCCCGGGACGAGCCGCTGCGCCGGCGGCTCGGCGAGGAGTTGTCCGACGTGCTGCTCTACCTCGTGCTGCTCGCCGACGTCCTCGACGTCGACCTCGCCACGGCCGTCCGGGCGAAGCTGGCCGAGGCGCACGTGCGCTACCCCGCCGGGGCGACGCCGGACAGGGAGAACAGGGCGAGGTAGCGGCCGGTGAGCGAGCCGAGCGCCACCGTGCCGGCCCGTTCCCGTACGCCGGTGACGAAGCCGAACCGCTCGCCCGGTGCCTGCAGGTCGTGCACCAGGGTGCCGTCGGGCGCGTACGCCTGCACCCAGAGCGTGTGCGCCGGCCGCGGCAGGAACCGGTCCGGCAGCGTCCAGAGCGTCTTGCGCAGCGCCGGGTTGCGCGGCAGCAGCCGGTCGAGCACGCGGTCGCGGGGGCTGCCGATCGCGACCCAGATCAGCCCGTCCGACCCGGTGGAGACGTTGTCCGGGAAACCGGGCAGGTTGTCCACGAACACCGAGTCGGTGCCGTCGGCGACCGACCACCGCCGCAGCCGGTACGCCGCGGTCTCCGCGACCACCACGAACGACCCGTCGGGCGCGAGCGCGACCCCGTTCGCGAACTGCAGCCCGGCGAGCAGCGTGGTCGTCTCCGCGCCGAGGCCGCGGCGCAGCAGCCGCCCGGTGCCGGAATGCTGCAGCAGCTCGCCCTTCCAGTGGTCGATCCCGATCCGACCGGTCGAGTCGGTGAAGTAGATCGTGCCGTCCGGCGCGACCGCCGCGTTGTTGCAGAACGACAGCCCGTCGACCAGGGTCTCCACCTGCCCGGACTCGACCGAGACCCGCAGCAGGCCGCGGCGGGCGTCGCAGACCAGCAGGCCACCGTCCGGCAGCCACTCCAGCCCGAGCGGCCGGCCGCCGGTGTCGGCGAGCACCTCGACGTGCCGCCCGTCCGGGGTCAGCCGCAGCACCCGCCCGTCGGCGACCCCGCACAACACCCGGCCGGCGTCGTCGAACAGCACGTCCTCCGGCCCGCGGCCGACCACGTCGAGCACGGTCAGCGGCGGCACCTCCCGGTCGCTGCGGGGCTGCCACGCGCGGGCCGGCGCGGCGGGGGGCTGCCAGACGACGGGGTCGATCGCGGGACGCGCCATGCGTGCATCCTGCCCGCTCGGCAGCGGAACCGGCGGACCCGAGCCGACCGCCAAGGGAGGTTTTGGCCCGGTTGACCGGTCCCGCGGAGGGTATCCGGCTCGTTGAGAGGTCCTTGGCCGGTCCCGGAGGTAGCCATGGCGATCGACAGTGCCCGGTTCGGTGGCATGTTCGCGGTCAAGTCGGCCGACGCCCACCTCGAACACGTCCAGCGGGAGGGTCGGCTCCGGCGGGCCATCGGGCTGGTCGACCTCACCGCGCTGGGACTCGGCGCGATCATCGGCACCGGCATCTTCGTCATCCTCGGCGAGGCGATCGGCGACTCCGGCCCGGCCATCGTGCTGTCGTTCGCGCTCGCCGCGGTCACCTGCGCCTTCTCCGCCCTGTCGTACTCGGAGCTGGCGTCGTCGATCCCGGTCTCCGGCAGCGCGTACACCTACGCGTACGCGACCATGGGCGAGCTGCTGGCCTGGATCATCGGCTGGGACCTCATCCTCGAGTACGGCGTGTCGGTGGCCGCGGTCGCGGTCGGCTGGGGGCAGTACCTCAACTCGCTGCTGGACACGCTGTTCGGCTGGCAGTTGCCGGACTCGCTCAGCCAGCCACCGGGAGAAGGCGGCATCGTCAACATCCCGGCCGCGTTCCTGGTCCTGGTGATCACCGGCGTGCTGATCCTCGGCGTGCGGGAGAGCACCAGGGCCAACAGCGTCATGGTGGTGTTGAAGATCGTCGTGCTGCTGCTGTTCATTGGGCTGGCGTTCACCGCG
>DATBFW010000252.1:0-22333 GCA_036558285.1 Mycobacteriales bacterium
GGATCAGGTTCGACCGCAGCTGCGGGTTGTTGGCCCGGTCGGCCAGCCCGGCGAGGTGCACCCAGGCCGCCCGGTAGTCCGCCGTGGTGAACGAGCCGGACTCGACGTCGTTCTCCGGCTCGTGGAAGTAGGACCAGAAGACCGGCCGGTCCTTCGGCGCGCCGGCGAACCAGCTGGCGAACTGGCTGTCCAGCCGGCCGGACATGACGTCCTTCGGCGCGGCCTTGAACGAGACCACCACCGGGCCGCCGCTGACGCCGGCCGAGCCTGGCCAGGCCTTGGGCATGCCGGTGTAGTAGGTCCGGACGACATCCGGACGGCCGAACGCGGTGGTCTCGCGGGCCAGTGCCTGCGCGGTGCTGGAGCCGTCTCCGGTCCACAGGCTTGCGCCGAACAGCGTGCTGCCCAGCGGCGCGGGCGCCGGGGCCGGCGCGGTCGAGCTGTGGCTCGGGGACGGAGCCGGCTTGCTCGGCGATGTCGGCAGCGGCGACATCGACGGCAGGGCGGGCTGGGTGGAGGGGGCGGCCGACGGGGGTGCCGGCGCGGGCTTGCCCGCGGTGCCGGACCAGTCGAGCGCCAGCGCCGGACCGTCGGTCCCGTGCTCGCTGGCGAACACCGCGGAGACCGTGCCGGCCTCGGGCGCGACCAGGGCGAACGAGTAGGTGCCGTTGCCCTTCACGACGCCGGTGAGGTCGAAGTCGAGCGACCTCTGCCGGGCGGCCGGCTTCGCGGTGGCGACCACGCCGCCCACGGCCGGGGCGTTGCGCATCGTCATCGACATCGCGTTCCAGCCGGTGTCCGCGACTGCGTGCAGCTCGACGGCGCTGGGCTGGTTGCGGTCCGAGGACAGCAGCAGGTGAGCCTTGGGGGTGACGCCCGCCGGCACGCCCGCGACCGTGAACTTGAGGTAGCTGCGGGTGTGCAGCTTCGCCTGGTTGCTCGCGGTGAGCTTGGTCGCCGCGCCCCGGTTCTCGCCGGGGTATTCCTGGTAGACGTAGGTGTCCGCGTCGGCGGAGACCCGCAGCGACGTGGGAGCCGAGCCGTTGTCGGCGGCGCCGGCCATGACCGCGGTGACCCCGGCGCCGAGGGAGAGCGCGACGGTGGCCCCGACGAACCTGGCGGCGCGAGAACCGCTCCTCCTGGGGGAAGTGGTCGGCGCGACCTGCCGACCGTCCTGCGTACGTCCGTGCCGGCGACCCGGTGCGGGCCGTCTGTGGCGCGAGGCGTGACCCATTGATTCCTCTCCCGGCGTGCGTCTTCGCCTTGTGGTGAGCTTGGCGCGAGCAGACAGCCGCAACATTGCGACGGGCCACTCACTGACCGCACGCCCCTGCCTGGGCACCGAACCTCGGCAAAAACCCGCGGTCAGCAGCCCCCGGCAGGAGTCCTCCCGAAGGGCTTGCGGGACCATAGCCCCTTACAAGATCGGTCACAAGGCGCAGCCGCCCCTGGGGGTGACGTGTCCGGTTAGGTACACACGACCGGCCTAATGTCACTACTCGATGCGCACGCTCGGTCCCGGTGGGCCAGCAGCAGCGATGGACTAATGTCCCGGCTCAGGGCGTTTCGTGCCGCGGCTCGCCTGGGCGCCGGGACGCGGTACGAGGACCCCTGGCCCGGGGCATTACAGTCGCCACGTCGGACCTGGTTCGGGTGGGGGATACAAGGCGTGGACGATCACCGGCTGGTGTTCGTGGGCGGGCTGCACCGCAGCGGCACCACCCCGCTGGCCCGGACGCTGGCCGCGCACCCGCAGGTGAGCGGGTTCACCGGGACCGGCGCCCGCGAAGACGAGGGCCAGCACCTGCAGACCGTCTATCCGCGGGTGCGCGACTACGGCGGCGCCGGCCAGTTCGCCTTCACCCCGGCCGCGCACCTGACCGAGGACTCGCCGCTGGTCGACCCGGGCGCCGCGGAGCGGCTGCTGGAGGCGTGGCGGCCGCACTGGAACCTCGACCGGCCGGTGCTGGTGGAGAAGAGCCCGCCGAACCTGCTGATGACGCGGTTCCTGCAGGCGCTGTTCCCGGACGCGCGGTTCGTGGTGGTGGTGCGGCACCCGGTGGTCGTGACGCTGTCCACCCGCAAGTGGGCCCGGAAGATGCGGCTGCGCCGGCTGGCCGAGCACTGGTTCACCGCGCACGACCTGTTCACCGCGGACGCGCCGGCACTGCGCCAGCTGCACGTGGTCAAGTACGAGGACCTGGTCGCGCGGGCGGTGGAGACGCTGGCCGGGGTCGGCGAGTTCCTCGGGCTGGACGGGCCGATCCCGCCGGACACCCTGCAGGGCCACCGCAGCAGCCGGTACGCGGCGCAGTGGGCGGCCTGGTCGACCTCCCGCGCGCCGCTGCCGTACCTGCGCTACCACGGGCTGGTGCGCGGCTTCGAGGACCGCGCCCGCCGCTACGGCTACAGCATGCGCGACCTGTCGCTGCTCGAACCGTTCCCGGTCCCCGAGCACCGCTGACGTCGACCGGTCCCGTCAACGAGGGCGGATGTTCTTGTTGTGGTGGAAGGCGTTGTCGGGGTCGTACCTGGCCTTGATCCCAGCGAGTCGCCGGTAGGTGTGATCGCCGTACGCGTCCCGGACGCGGCCGTCGTCGTCGGCGTCGAGGAAGTTGACGTAGACGCCCGCGGCGCTGTGCGGCCGGAGGGCCTGCTCGAACCGCCGCGCCCACAGGGTCTCGGCGGTCGCGTGCTCAGCGGCCTCCCCCGGCAGCCACACCGCGTCGATGATGATGGTGTGCGGCACGTCGCGACCGGCGTAGGCGGTGGCGTCGGCGGGAACCCGGCCGACGGCGCCGCCCAGGTGGAACATCGCGGCGTACGACCGGGGCGAGCCGGCGGCGTAGGCGTGGTCGGCGATGGCGGCGATCGCGCCGTCCGAGAGCCCGGCGAGGTTGGCCGCCTTCCAGTAGTAGTGCCACCCGTGGCGGACGGTGTCGTCGAGGCCGCTCTGGTGCGCGACGTACGGCTTGGGCATGAGCCGGTCCACCAGCGGCGTGCCGAGCCGGCGAAGGGGCCGCACCGCGCGCTCGCCGTCGTCGACGGCACCGGCATAGCAGCAGGCGACAGCGACGGCCGGTCGCCAGTGCAGGTCCTCGGGGATGTCCGGCAGCGGGGGGACGGTGCCGAACCTGACCACGGTGCCGAGCTCGTCGGGGGCTTCGGCGGCGACGTCCCGGTAGGAGCGCAGCACGTCGACGGTGTCGTCGGCGGCCCAGAAGACCGACCCGGCCAGCACGGTCGGGCCGAGGGAGTGCAGGGCGAACCGGAACGAGGTGACGACGCCGAAGTTGCCGCCGCCGCCGCGCAGCGCCCAGAACAGGTCGGGGTGTTCCTCGCAGGACGCCTGGACGACGCCGCCGTCGGCGGTGACCACCTCGGCGGCCAGCAGGTTGTCGACGGTGAGCCCGTGCCTGCGCATGAGGAAGCCGATGCCGCCGCCGAGAGTGAGCCCGGCGACGCCGGTGTGGCCGACGATGCCGCCGGTGGTGGCGAGCCCGTGGGCCTGGGTCTCGTGGTCGACGTCGCCCCACAGCGCACCGCCCTGCACCAGGGCCACCCGGCCGGCGGGGTCGACGGACACGGCCCGCATCGCCGAGAGGTCGATGACGATCCCGTCGTCGCACACCGCGGTGCCGGCGACGTTGTGGCCCCCGCCCCGGACGGCGATCTCCAGGTCGTGCTCGCGGGCGAAGCGCACCGCCGCGACCACGTCGGCGGTGCCGCCGCATCGGGCGATCAGTCGCGGGCGCCGGTCGACGGCGCCGTTCCACACGGCTCGGGCGGTGTCGTAGTCGGCGTGGTCAGCCGTGATCAGCTGCCCCCGGAACCCGTCGATCTCCATGGCGATGACCTCCTCGCCCGGGGCCGACCTGTCCGGTGGACGGCCCGTCCGCTGTCGAGGGCCCGATCGCAGCACCGGCGACCACAGCCGTGAAGTCCACTGTCTGGACTTCCCGCTACCTGGGCCCGGCGCGACACTGGCGTCGTGCGGACCTACGGCCAATACTGCCCCGTCGCCCGCGGCGCGGAGATCTTCGCCGAGCGGTGGACGCCGCTGATCATCCGCAACCTGTCCCTGGGTTGCGGGAGCTTCAGCGAGATCCTGGAGGGCGCGCCCGGGCTCTCCCGCACGCTGCTCTCGCAGCGGCTCAAGCAGCTCGAACGGTTCGACATCGTCGAGTCGGCACCGAAGCCGGACGGGCGGGGGCGGCACTACGAGCTCACCGCCGCGGGCCGCGACCTGTTCAAGGTCTGCGTGTCGCTCGGCGAGTGGGGTGCCGCCTGGCTCGAGATCGCCCCCGAGCACCTCGACCCGTTCGTGGCCCTGTGGTCGATGTGCAACCTGCTGCGCCGGGACCGGCTGCCGGATCGACGGGTCGTCATCCGCTTCGACTTCACCGGCCACCGGCGCCCCGAGCGGTATTGGCTGCTGATCGAGCGCGGCGACACCGAGATCTGCAAGACCTACCGCGGCCTGGACGAGGATCTCTACGTCACGGCGGAGGCGGAGGCCTTCGTCAGGTGGCACGCCGGCCGGCTGAGCTGGGCCGAGGCCACCCGCAGCGGCCGGATCCGACTCCACGGGCCGTCCTGGCTGGTGCGAGCCTTCCCGACCTGGAACGCCCGCAGCGCCTTCGCGCACGTCAAGCCGGCCTCCCGGGCCGCGACCACCGTCGCGGCCTGAGCCGCGGCGGCAGCTCGGAGCTAACCTTCGAGGATCATGCCGGCGCCGGCGGTGGCGTTGGTCGCCTCGTCGACGAGGATGAACCCGCCGGTGGTGCGATTGCGCCGGTATTCGTCCGCGAACAGCGGCTGGGTGGTCCGCATCCTGATCCGGCCGATGTCGTTGAGCCCGAGCTCGACCGCGTCCTCGTCCCGGTGCAGGGTGTTGACGTCGAGCCGGTAGCGCAGCTCGCGCACCACCGCCCGGGCCGACCGGGTGGTGTGCTTCAGTGCCAGCTTGGCGCCCGCCCGCAGCGGCTTGTCCACCATCCAGCAGACCATCGCCTCGACGTCCTGGGTGGCCATCGGCGCGTTGTGCGGCCGGCAGATCATGTCGCCGCGGGACACGTCGAGGTCGTCGGCCAGCCGCACGGTCACCGACATCGGCGCGTACGCCTCGTCCACCGGGCCGTCGGCGGTGTCGATCGCCGCGATGCGGGTGGTCAGCCCGCTCGGCAGCACCATCACGTCGTCGCCGGGCTTGAGCACGCCGCTGGCGACCTGGCCGGCGTAGCCGCGGTAGTCGTGCCAGGCGTCGGACTGCGGCCTGATCACGTACTGCACCGGGAAGCGGACGTCGATGAGGTTGCGGTCGCTGGCCACGTGCACGTGCTCGAGGTGGTGCAGCAGGCTCGGCCCGTCGTACCAGGGCATGTTCGCGGACCGGGTGACCACGTTGTCGCCCTTGAGCGCGGACACCGGGATCACGGTCAGGTCCGGCACGTGCAGCTTGGTGGCGAACGCGGTGAACTCCTCGTGGATCCGGTTGAACACCTCTTCCGAGTAGTCGACCAGGTCCATCTTGTTCACGCACAGCACCAGGTGCGGCACCTCGAGCAGGGTGGCCAGGAACGCGTGCCGCCGGCTCTGCTCGACGATGCCGTTGCGGGCGTCGATCAGCACCAGGGCGAGGTCGGCGGTGGAGGCGCCGGTGACCATGTTTCGGGTGTACTGGATGTGCCCTGGGGTGTCGGCGATGATGAACTTCCGCTTCGGCGTGGCGAAGTAGCGGTACGCCACGTCGATCGTGATGCCCTGCTCCCGCTCGGCCCGCAGGCCGTCGGTGAGCAGCGCGAGGTTGACGTGGTCCTCGCCGCGTTCCTTGCTGACCCGTTCGACCGCCTCGATCTGATCGGCGAAGACGGTCTTCGTGTCGTAGAGCAGGCGGCCGATGAGCGTGCTCTTGCCGTCGTCGACGGACCCCGCCGTCGCGAACCTCAGGATGTCCATGTCTAGAAGTAGCCCTCGCGCTTCCGGTCTTCCATCGCCGCCTCGCTGAACTTGTCGTCGCCCCGGGTGGCGCCGCGCTCGGTGATCCGGGTCGCCGCGACCTCGGCGATCACCTCGGCCACGGTGCCCGCGTCGGACTCCACCGCGGCAGTGAGGCTGGCGTCGCCCACCGTCCGGTAGCGGACCCGGCGCACGCCGACCTCCTCACCGTCGCGGGGCCGGCAGAACGGATGGACGCCGAAGAGCATGCCGCGCCGGGAGAACACCTCGCGCTGGTGCGCGAAGTAGATCGACGGCAGGTCGATGCCCTCCCGCTCGATGTACTGCCAGATGTCGAGCTCGGTCCAGTTGGACAGCGGGAAGACCCGGATGCTCTCGCCGTCGTGGATCCGCCCGTTGTAGAGCGACCACAGCTCGGGGCGCTGGTTCTTCGGGTCCCACTGGCCGAAGTCGTCGCGGAAGGAGAAGATCCGCTCCTTCGCCCGTGCCTTGTCCTCGTCCCGGCGGGCACCGCCGAAGATCGCGGTGAACCGGTGCTTCTCCAGCGCGTCGAGCAGGACCGGGGTCTGGATCCGGTTGCGGGTGCCGTCCGGCGGCTCGACCACCGAGCCGTTGTCGATGGCCTCCGGCACGCTCGCGACCACCAGCTGCACGCCGAGCTCCTCGACCCGGCGGTCCCGGAAGTCGAGCACCTCCTGGAAGTTGTGGCCGGTGTCCACGTGCATGACCGGGAACGGGATACGCGCGGGATGGAAGGCCTTCTCGGCCAGCCGCAGCATGGTGATGGAGTCCTTGCCGCCGGAGAACAGCAGCACCGGCCGCTCGAACTCGGCCACCACCTCGCGGATGATGAAGATGGCCTCGGCTTCCAGGGTCTGCAGCTGGGACAGCTGGTACCGCTGGGGGTCGGTCATCGCGTGCGTGCTCCCTCGCTCGTCGTCCGGTGCCGGCCGATCAGCTCCACCACCCGGTCCGCCACCCCAGCGTCGCAGACGAGCAGGTCCGGCGCCCACGGATCGGCCTGGTTGTAACGCAGCGTCGACCCATCGACGCGGCTGGCGTGCAGCCCCGCGGCCCGCGCCACGGCGACCGGGGCGGCCGAGTCCCACTCGTACTGGCCGCCGTCGTGGAAGTAGGCGTCGACCTCGCCGCGCAGCACCGCGTCGACCTTCGCGCCGGCCGAGCCCATCCCGATCAGCTCCGCGCCCAGCTCCTCGGCCACCGGGCGGGCCCAGGCCGGCGGCCGGGTCCGGCTCACCGCGATCCGCCGCACCGCGCCGCTGGAAGGGTCGCGGGCCGGCGGCGGGACCGGCGTGCGGGACGAGCGCACCGCGGACAGCGCTGGCAGCGCGACCGCACCGCAGGCCAGCTCGCCGCGCTCGCAGAGCGCGACGTGCACGGCCCAGTCGGTCCGGCCGGCCTCGCCGTACTCCCGGGTGCCGTCCAGCGGGTCGACGATCCAGACCCGCTCGGCGGTGTGCCGGGCGGCCGGGTCCGGGCTCTCCTCGGACAGCACCGCGTCGCCAGGCCGGCGGGCGGCCAGCTCGGCGAGCAGGAACGCGTCGGACTCCGCGTCGCCGGTCCTGCCGTCCGCGCCAGCGGCGCGCAGCTGCAGCAGCAGCGCACCGGCCTGCTCGGCCAGCTCCTCGGCCAGCAGCGCGTCATCCACGTGTAGGTCTACCTCTCCGCTCGCAGGGTTGTTCCCTATCCATCCCACCGGAACGACGCCCGCGGATCACGTGCGTGATGCCGGGCGGCCACTGCCGCCCGGCATCACGAAGGTCTCCCGCCCCGCGAGAGGGGCACGTCGGGGGGTCAGTAGGCGCCGCGCCCCCGCACGACGGCCGACATCGTCTTCCAGAGGATCATCAGGTCGAGCGTGAAGGACCAGTTCTCGACGTACCGCAGGTCGAGCCGGACCGAGTCGTCCCAGTCCAGGTCGCTGCGGCCGCTGATCTGCCACAGCCCGGTCAGCCCCGGCTTGACCAGCAGCCGGCGGCGGACGTCGTCCTGGTAGAGCGCGACCTCCTCCGGCAGCGGCGGCCGCGGCCCGACCAGCGACATCTTGCCCTGCAGGACGTTGAACAGTTGCGGCAGCTCGTCCAGGGAGTAGCGGCGCAGGAACCGGCCGACCGGGGTGATCCGGGGGTCGTTCCTGATCTTGAACAGCAGCCCCTCGGACCGCTCGTTGCGCTGTTCCAGCTCGGCCCGACGCTTCTCGGCGTCGACGTACATCGAGCGGAACTTCAGCAGCGTGAACTCCTTGCCGTCCCGGCCGGTGCGCACCTGCTTGAAGATCGCCGGGCCGGGACTGGACAGCCGCACGGCCAGCCAGAGCACTACCAGCAGGGGCAGGGTCAGCAGCAGCGCCAGGGCCGCGAGCGACCGGTCGACGATTCCCTTGACCACGCGGCGGGTGCCGGCGAACTCAGGCTCCTCGACATGTAGCAGTGGCAGACCGGTCATCGGGCGGATGTGCAGGCGCGGCCCAGCGACCTCCATCAGCCCCGGCGCCACCACCAGATCGGTATCGGTGCCCTCCAGCTGCCAGGACAGCCGGCGCAGTCGGGCCGGACCGACGCTTGCGCCGGCAGCCACCGCCACCGTGTCCGCGCCGCAGACGCGCACCGCCTTGGCGACGTCCTCGATCCCGCCCAGGAGCGGCACGCCGAGTCCGACCAGCCGGGCCCCGTCTCCGCCGGTAACGCACGCGCCGACGACCTGCATGCCGCAGTAGCGCTCCTGGCGCAGCTGCGCGGTCAGGTCGGCCACCGACTCCTCGCCGCCGACGGCGAGTACCCGGTAGGTGTAGCGACCGCGGGACCGGCCGTGGTGGATCCGCTTGCGGAAGCCGTAATGCCCGAAGAAGGACAGCACCAGCGCCAGCGGCAACGCCCAGACGACGTAGCCGCGCGCGATGTCCGCCTTCAGCGCGTACGAGACGAAGCCGATCGTCGCGGTCAGGCCGACGAACGCGCGGAAGATCCGCTGGAACTCCTCCGAGCCGAGCCCGATCACCCGGGCCTCGTAGCCACCGGACAGAGCGATCGCCGCGACCCAGAGCACCGGCGCGGCGAGCGTGGCCAGCGCGTAGCCGTACGCCCAGGACAGCGAGCCGTCCGGGAAGCGCAGCAAGTACGCGGACATCGCGGCGACGATGCCGACGACCGCGTCGTAACCGATCAGGAGGCGCGCATAGCGGCGCTCCCAGCTGCGGCGGCGGGCTACCCCCGCCCCGGACACTTCGTCGACGAACCGGATTGACCGGTCGAGGACGCTCATTGGCACCCCACCCCCCGTCCGTTGGTGCTCTAGCACCAACGGACCACCTTTCACTCGACGCCCTCGGCCCGGCGGGTGCGGCAGCAACACGACGGTTCCCCCCAAGAGCGAGCCTCAACATAGCGGCTTGGATCACGCACGGTGAAGAGATCACCGAACTACCCCAGTGCCTTCTCTCGAAGAGTGGCCATCAGGGCAATACCAGTTACTCTCCGCCTTCAGGCGCGGTGTATCACCCCATCCGACTGCGAAGCATGACGCACGTGGCTCCGGCGAACGAAAAGACAATACACGTAGGCACAACGGACTACCTCGGTCTCTCCTACTACCCGCCTGCGACGCTCCGAGTCACCGACGTCCGGTGCCATCGTGGACACTGGTCGGCGTGCGGATCGACGGCGAGCGCGCGCCGGAGGCCGCACGGCTGCCGGCCGCGCAGGACGACTTCATGGACCCCGGGCACGGCACCGGGGACGACGCGGCGCTGCGGGCCGACGTGCGCCGGGTCGGCGCGCTGCTCGGCGAGTCCCTGGTCCGGCAGGAGGGGCAGTCCCTGCTCGACCTGGTCGAGCACGTCCGCGGGCTGACCAAGAAGTCCAAGGCCGACGACGACGATGCGCTCCGCGAGTTGCGCCGGCTGCTCGGCGAGGCGCCGCTGCCGACGGCGATCTCCCTGGTACGGGCGTTCTCGGCGTACTTCTACCTGGCGAACCTGGCCGAGCAGGTCGACCGGGTCCGCCGGCTGGCCGGCCGTCCGCCGGAGCGCGGCTGGCTGGCCGAGGCCGTCGACGCGGTGGCCGCCGAGGTCGGCCCGGACGGGCTGACCGAGGCGCTGGCCGCGCTCGCGGTCCGCCCGGTGTTCACCGCGCACCCGACCGAGGCCAGCCGGCGCACGATCCTCGACGAGTTGCGCGCGGTCGGCGACGTGCTGCTGGCCGAGCCGGCCGGCCGGTCCCCCTCGCCGACCGCCCGGCGCCGCAACGACCGCCGGTTGGCCACCGTGGTCGACCTGATCTGGCAGACCGACGAGCTGCGGGTGGACCAGCCCGACCCGGTCGAGGAGGCCCGCAACGTCACCTACTACCTGGACGACCTCGAGGGCGGCACGGTCCCGCGGCTGCTGACCGACCTGGCCGACGAGGCGGCCGCGCGCGGCGCCCGGCTCGACCCCCGGTCCAGGCCGCTGTCGTTCGGCACCTGGACCGGCGGCGACCGGGACGGCAACCCCAACGTCACCGCGGCGGTCACCGAGCAGGCGCTGCTGCTCATGCACGGCCACGGCATCGACGTGCTGCTGGGGGCGGTCGACCGGCTCATCCGCGAGCTGGCCTCGTCCACCCGGATCGTCGGGATCTCGCCGGAGCTGGCCGACTCGGTGCAGCGCGACCTGGCCACCGTGCGCGGGCTGGACGAGCGGGCCCGCCGCCGCAACGCCGAGGAGCCGTACCGGCTGAAGGTCAGCTGCATCCGGGCCAAGCTGGTCGCGACCCGGGAGCGGCTGGCCGCCGGCATCCCGCACGAGCCGGGCGTCGACTACCTCGGCAGCGCCGAGCTGCTCGACGAGCTCGCCACCGTCGGCGACTCGCTGCGGGCGCACCGCGGCGAGCTGATCGCCGACGGCCCGCTGGCCGAGCTGGCGCGGGCGGTGGCCGCATTCGGGTTGCACCTGGCGACGATGGACGTCCGCGAGCACGCCGACGCCCACCACGATGTGGTCGGCCAGCTGGTGGACCGGCTCGGGGTGGAGTCGTGGCGGTACGCGGACCTGCCCCGGGAGTATCGCAAGCGGCTGCTGTCCCGGGAGCTGGCCGGCGGCCGCCCGCTCTCGCCGTACCCGCCGGCGCTGCAGGGGACCGCGGCCCGCACCTTCGCCGTGTTCACCACGATCCGGGAGGCGCTCGACCGGTTCGGCCCCGAGGTGATCGAGTCGTACGTGATCTCGATGACCCGCGGCGCGGACGACGTGCTCGCCGCGGTGGTGCTGGCCCGGGAGGCCGGGCTGGTCGACGTGCAGTCCGCGGTGGCCAGGCTCGGGTTCGTCCCGCTGCTGGAGACCGTCGAGGAGCTGCGCTCGGCCGACGCACTGCTCGCCGGGCTGCTGGACGACCCGACGTACCGGGAGCTGGTGCGGCTGCGCGGCGACGTGCAGGAGGTGATGCTCGGCTACTCCGACTCCAACAAGGAGGCCGGCATCGCCACGTCGCAGTGGGAGATCCACAAGGCGCAGCGGCGACTGCGCGACTGCGCCGCCGCGTACGGGGTCCGGCTGCGGCTGTTCCACGGCCGGGGCGGCACGGTGGGGCGCGGCGGCGGACCGACCCACGAGGCGATCCTGGCCCAGCCGTACGGGACGCTCGACGGCGAGATGAAGCTGACCGAGCAGGGCGAGGTCATCTCGGACAAGTACTCGCTGCCCGCACTGGCCCGGGACAACCTCGAGCTCACCGTCGCCGCGGTGCTGCGGGCGTCGGTGCTGCACCGGGAGTCCCGGCAGCCGCCGGAGGTGCTGGCCCGCTGGGACGCGGCGATGGAGGTGGTCTCGTCCGCGGCGTACGCGGCGTACCGGTCGCTGGTCGACGACCCCGACCTGCCGGCGTACTTCGTCGCCTCGACGCCGGTGGAGCAGCTCGGTTGGATGAACATCGGCTCCCGGCCGGCGAAGCGGCCGGACTCCGGGGCCGGGCTGGCCGGGCTGCGGGCCATCCCGTGGGTGTTCGGCTGGACGCAGTCCCGCCAGATCGTGCCGGGCTGGTTCGGCGTCGGCGCCGGGCTGGCCGCCGCCCGCGGCGCCGGGCTCGGCGACGTGATCGACGAGATGCACGCCGAGTGGCACTTCTTCCGGGCGTTCGTCTCCAACGTGGAGATGACGCTGGCCAAGACCGACCTCGGCATCGCCGCGCATTACGTCGAGTCGCTCGTCCCGGACGAGCTGCGGCCGGTGTTCGAGCGGATCAGGGCCGAGCACGACCGGACCGTCACCGAGCTGCTGCGGCTGACCGGCGAGGCCGAGCTGCTGGACACCCAACCGACACTGAAGCGGACCCTGCAGGTGCGCGACGCGTACCTCGACCCGATCTCCTACCTCCAAGTGGCGCTGCTGTCCCGCGTCCGCGCGGCTGACGGCGAGGTCGATCCGCAGCTGCGGCGGGCGCTCTTGCTGACGGTGAACGGGATTGCCGCCGGTTTGCGCAACACCGGCTGAGCATTCGTCCCAGGCCGGGCAAGCATTCACTGCCCCGTCAGCAGGATTTATTGGGAACAGCACGCACGGAGTGCATGGACTGACTAGCTTGATGCCTGTCGTGGGGGTCTACGGCCCGGCTCGGTGGGGCCGGTGGGGTTGCAGACGCGCGGCTTGAGCTGCGCGGGGGGGAACATGAGCGAGCAACGAGTCCTGCGTGAGCTCGCCTTGGTGCGGGCGTCCTCGCGACTGGATCGGCTGCGGCAGCTCGATCGGATCTCGGCCGACCTGGTGGACCGGCTGTTGCACGTCGCCCGGACCGGACTGCCGGGCATGCAACTTCCCGACGGGACAGTGTGCTTCACCCGGCGGTTCTCCGCTGCCCGCGTGGTCGCCGAACCGGAGGGCTGCTCCCTGCGCTACACGGCGATCACGGTGCTGGGCGCTCGGCACCTCGACGCCGCCGGGCAGCGCGCGCTCCTCGGCGGTCGTACCGTCGGCGAGGTCTGCGACATCCTGGTCGACCGGCTGGCGAGCACGAACTCCGTCGGCGACGCCGCCCTCGCCGCGTGGGCCGCGGCAGCCTGTGGCCACGACGGCCTGGACCGCGCCCTCGGCCGCCTCGACGTACTCGACTCACGGCCGTCCACCCGGTACGTCGTCGAGCAGGCATGGGTCCTCTCGGCCCTGGTGGCCGCCGCCCGGGCCGGTGCGGACGTGTATCGGCAGCTCGACCTGGCCCGCGCCCGGCTGCTGGACGCGCAGTCCGGTGCCCTGTTCGGACATGTGACCGGACCGGACCTGGCCTCCCGGGTCCGCCGGCACGTCAGCTGCTTCGCCGACCAGGTCTACCCGATCCAGGCGCTGTCCCGGCTGCACGCCGCCGTCGGTGACCCCGGCGCGCTCGCGGCCGCGAACCGGTCTGCGGACCGGATCGTCTCGCTGCAGGGTCCGGCCGGGCAGTGGTGGTGGCACTACGACAGCCGCACCGGTGGCGTAGTCGAGGGCTACCCGGTCTACAGCGTGCACCAGCACGCGATGGGTCCAATGGCGCTGCTCGACCTCGCCGACGCCGGCGGCAAGGTCGAGCTGGACGCGGTCCGGCGCGGGCTAGCCTGGATGGTCTCCGCTCCCGAGACAGGCGAGTCGCTGATCCTGGACGGTCCCGGCCTGACCGTCCGCAAGGTCGCCCGGCACGACCCGCGCAAGCTGGTCCGCGGCGCACGCGCGGTGGCCACCGGGCTGCGTCCGGGCACCCGGCTGCCGATGCTTGACCGGCTGTGGCCGCCGACCGCGGTGGGCCGCGAATGCCGGCCGTACGAGTTCGGCTGGCTGCTCGACTGCTGGCTCGGCGGCCTCGACGACCCTTCCGGCCGGCCGCACGACGCACGGAAGGGACGGATGACGGGATGAGTGGGGGACTCCGTACGCGTCGGAGACGGAACGAGGCGCACGTCAGTCGGTAGATTCGTGGAAGGCGAGTGTGCTCTCGAGCTGGCCCTCCGGTCCCAGCTCGCCCGTCCCGATCAGGGAGATCGTGGGAACGCGCCGCCCGAACCCGGGCGAGTACCAACCCAGAGGCGGCTCCTCCTCGCCTCGGTGCGCCGTCCAGCGCAGCTCCGGCGGGAGCGCGAACGTCGCCTCCCGCGCCGACGAGCCGTGCGACCACGTGAGCCGCGCCGTCGCGCCGTCCAGGTCGGCCCGGACGCCCGGGCCGAGGTGCCAGGAGAGCCGGACGGGCACGGGCTCTGCCACCTCGAGCGTGTCGACGACCTCGAGCCTGCGCCGGGCCCCGTCGAGCGCGACGGCACGTCGGTGGGCAGCCGGTGTCTGGAGATGGCGGTAGCCGTCGTGCCGCGCGATCCAGCTCTGGCGAGACCCCGCATCGGTGCGGCAGTCGATCGTGGCCGTGCGGGCGTGCGCGGTCCAGAGGAAGGGCCCGCCGGACTCCGACTGGTCCACGCCCGCCACCTCGAGGGTGTTGTGCGCCGCAGTCGAACGGAACCACTGCCGCCACAGGGGTTCACCGTGATAGCAGTATGTGCCCGGGTCGGCGAGGATCTCGACGCCGTCGTGCCGCACCTCGAGCGAGAGGGCGTCGGCGTGGGCGTGCGCCGCGATGGAGAGGAAGCCGTGCGGTCCGCCGTCGCACCGGCACCAGATCTCGGGACCGCCCTCGGGAGGGGTCCGGAGCAGGGCCAAGCCGGCATCCGGGAACCACGACGGCCGCTCCGGCGCGCGGTCGAGCGTTGGTTCAAGAGTCCGGGGCGCTGCGAGGGCGCCGAGGACTGACGCCTCCACGCTTCGTTCCAGCCGCGGCCACCAGTCCGCGGCACCCAGGGCCGCCGCGCCGGCGCCCAGGACGACGGCCCAGGGCTCACGCTCCGGGTCGTCCACGACGAGCGCCCGGCCCTCGTCGCCGTCACCCTGACGCGGGGCGTTGCCCGCGACGTCGAGAAGCGCCGCCCCCGCGTCCAGCATCCGGGCGATCCGCTGCCACGTCTCGCGGGCGAGCGGTATGCCCTGCGTTTCGGCCTCGACGGCCGCGACGAGCACGAGCTCCAGCACGAAACGGTGGTAGTCGCTCGCCAGCTCGCGGTTGATCCCGCTGCTGAAGGTGTTCGCGGCGAGCTCCCGCTCGAGGAGGGCGGCGGCGTTGCGCCTCCACCGCGGGGACGCGGCGTACCACGGGAACGCGGACGCCGCGGCGAGCAGGCCGGCGGCCTCCGCGATCACGTGGTTGTTCGCGGACGACCCGTGGCTGGGGAAGGCCGCGAGGTACTGCTGGTGCCACGCGATCTGGCGCTGTGCGTCCGGGTCGTCCTCGAAGAGGTCGCCGATCTTGGGCCAGTCGTCGAGCAGCCGCCGGATCCACACCCAGGCGAGCAGCCGGACCCCGGCCTCGATCCCGCTCGTCCAGTGCACGCCGGTGAGGAACGGGTTGGCACGCCACCACGAGCGCAGCTGGTCGGCGACGGCCTCGGCGTAGCGGTCGTCGCGGGTGAGCCACCATGCCGTGGCGAGCACCGTGAGGTGGTGGTGCCGCGACATCTCCCAGACCTGCTTGACGTTCCCGGTGTCCGCCTCGTCCCGGTGGTTGATGGCGAACGCGAACCGGCGGTCCGGCGAGCGGCGACCGGAGACGGGGTCGAGGAACCAGTCCGGGTCCGCGCTGTCGGGGCGGCGGACACCGAACACCTCCCACTCCCCCGCGAGCACCCGGTCGGCGGCCGCGACGACCGCGGCGGCCGCCCCGGCGTCGACGCCCTCGCGACAGCCGACCGGTAGCGGCGGACCGAACGCGCGGTCGACCCGCAGCTGCGGCGCGGGCGGCATGGGGTCGCCCGGCCGCATCTGCCGGCGCGCCCAGAGCCGCCGGCGGGTGGCGTCCACGGCTCGGCGGCCGACCTCGCCGACGGACATCTGCCGCAGTCGCCGGACGTACCAGCCGAGTCCGGCATTGGTCACAGCGTCACCGGGAGCCCGGAGGCCAGGCTCGTGCCGACGGCGAGCGTGGCGCGGGTCGTCGCGACGAGCGAGTCCAGCGGGATCGGCATGTCCGCGCCCGTCCGCACTGCCTCGACGAAGCGGTCGAGCTGCGCGCGCTGGCCCTTGTCCTGCGAGAGCGCTCGTCGCGACGTCTTGCCGTGAGGGGTCCAGACCGCGACCTGCCGGAAGTTGTCGAGCCGGCCGCTGCGGCCGTCCGCCGCGACGTCGAGCGTCTCCTTGGGGAAGCGGCTGCTCCCGCCGGTGACATAGGCGATCGTGGCGACCGATCCGTCGGGGAACCGCAGCGCGACGTGCACGTCGGCCCCGGCGCCCAGGGCGTGGACCTCGATCGGAGGGCTCCCGGCGAGCGCGCTCACGGTGTCGATGAAGTGCCCGCCCTCGCCGGTGAAGCGAGATCCGGCGAGCTCCTCGTTGAGGTACCAACTGCCGGCGGAGAGCTGGCCGGCGTTGACGAGGTACCGCGCCGAGAGTGGCCCGGCGTGCGGACCCATCCGGGTCTGCAGCTCCATGACCAGCGGCGCGAAGCGGCGGTTGAAGCCGACCATGAGGCGGTCGTTGCCGGTGGACCCGACGACGGCGAGGACGCTGGCGAGCTGCTCCGCGGTCAGCGCGAGCGGCTTCTCGACGAACACCGCCCGGCCCCGTTCGAGGGCGCGGCACACCAGCGCTGCGTGCGAGTCGTGCCGCGTCACGACGAACACGGCGTCGAGCGAGTCGTCGCCGAGGACGGCGTCCACGTCGGTGGAGACGGTGCGGAAGCCGAACTTGCGCTGCGCGTTGACGCCGGAGAGCGAAGTCGTCGTGGCCACCGAGACCAGGTCGACCCGCTCGTGGTCGCGTAGGTGCGGCAGGAGCATCGACGAGGCGTAGTTCCCGGCCCCGATGAAGCCGACCCGCACAGCCCTCGCCGTTGTCGGGCGCCGCGCCGCGGCAACGGGAGCGGTCAGCGTACGCACCGCCGGGGCCGCCCCGACCTCGTCGTCCGGTGCCGGGTAGGACAGCAGGAACCCGACGCCGGTGAGCGCCCCGGACGCGAGCCGGTCGTAGACGGACGTCGCCTCCTCGACCGGGTGGACGCCCGACACGAGCGGCGCGACGTCGACGGCACCCTCGGCCAGCAGATCGACGAAGCAGGCGAGATTGCGGCGCTCCGTCCAGCGCACGTAGCCAGCCGGATAGTCGATGCCCTCGAGCTCGTAGCGGTCGTCGTAGCGTCCCGGGCCGTAGGAGCGCGAGAACCGGACCTCGAGCTCCTTGTCGTAGTACGCGTTCCAGGGCAGGTCGAGCTTGCTCTTGCCGATGTCGACGATCCGGGCGCGGTCGCGGGCCAGCCGCGCGGCCACCTCGACAGGGCGGTTCGAGTCGCCGCCCGCGGCAAGCAGCACGTGGTCAGCGCCCAGCCCGCCGGTCCGCTCGTGGAGCACGCTCTCGATCTGCGCGATCCCGGCATCGTCCGGCACGGCGCAGGCGAGGGCCCCGGCCTTCTCGGCCGCTCGGCACCGTGCCTCGACGGTGTCGAGGCCCACGACCTGGACGCCGGACGCGACGAGGAGCCGCACGGCGAGCTGGCCGATGAGTCCGAGGCCGATCACACAGGCGGTCTCGCCGAGGGACGCCTCGGCGCGGCGGACGCCTTGCATGGCGATCGCTCCGACGGTGGCGAACGCGGCGTGCTCGGGCGCGACACCGGCGGGCACCGGGACGCAGAGGTTGACCGGCACCCAGTTGACCTCGGCGTGCAGGGCGAACTCGTTGCCTGCGGCGGCGACGACCTGACCGGCGGAGAACTGTTCCGCCCCGGCGCCGACCTCGACGACGACGCCGCACAGCGAATACCCGAGCGGCGTGTAGCTGTCGAGCCGGTTCATCGCCTTCTGGTAGGTCGCGACGGCGCCCTGCTGCGAAACGGCGTCGAGCAGCTTGCGCACCTGGTCCGGCCGAGCACGCGCCTTGCCGACCAGCGACAGCCGTGCCTCGCTGACCTTCATCATCTCGGTGCCCGTCGAGATGAGGGAGAACAGCGAGCGCACGAGGACGCCGCCGGGCTTGCACGCCGGCGCGGGGACGTCGAGCACGGCGAGCTCCCCGGAGCGGTAGTTCTGCGCGACCTGCTTCATCAGACCTTCCCGTTCAGATGCCGGCCACGCCGGCGGTGCGGACGGTGCGGTACCAGAGCTCCATCGAGAGCAGTTGCCACAGCTGCTTGGACACGTCCCGCCGGCCGGCTCGTTGGTCGGCGACCATCCGGCGCAGCGCGGCCGGGCGCAACACGCCTGCGCCGGTGAGCTGCCCGTCGAGGAGGACGTCGTCGAGAAGCGGCCCGAGGTCGTTGGTGACCCATGCACGCAGCGGCGCACCGAAGGACGCCTTCGGCCGGTCGATGACGTCGCTCGGCAGCCACTCCTTCGCCACCTCACGCAGCGGTACCTTCTGGGTCCGGCCGCGGATCTTGCGGTTGCCAGGGATGGCGAACGCGGCCCGGAACACGACCGGGTCGACGAACGGCACCCGCACCTCGGTGGAGGCGTCCATGCTCGACCGGTCGGTGTAGGTGAGGTTGAGCGCCGGCATGAAGAGGCGGGAGTCGGCGAGGCACATACGGTTGACGTGGTCGTCGAGCCCGCCGCTCTCGTACAGGGCGCGGTGCCCGTCGAGCACGGCGTCGACGTCCCCGGCGAGCCGGGGGTCGAGGAGGTCGACGAGCTCGTCCGGGTCGTAGAGCGTGTAGCTGCGCCGGAACGCCGCCTCCTCGGGCAGCTCGGCGAAGGTGAGAAATCGCTTCGCCCACCGGCTGTATCGCAGGCCCCGCCCGCCGGCGGCGACCGGGAGCCGGTCGACCGACGGAGCCACGACGCGGGTCCGCAGCGTGCGGGGCACGATCCCCTGGTAGCGGGCGCCGAGCAGGCAGGCGAGGTGCTTGCGGTACCCGCCGAAGAGCTCGTCCGCGCCCATGCCCGACAGCAGCACCTTGACGCCGGCGTCCCGGGCAGCCCGGCACATCAGCACCGTATTGATCGCGGCGGGGTCGCCGATGGGCTCGTCGAGCATCTCGACGATCCGGGGGAGCATGTCGACGACGTCCGGGCTGATCTCGATCTCGTGCAGCGTGATGCCCAGGTGCGCGGCCATCTTCCGGGCGTAGACGGCATCATCGGGCATCGCCTCGAGCCGCTGGTCCTCCGGCCGGAACGTGATGGTGTAGGCCTCGATGGAGGGGTCGCGGCGGGCGGCCATCGCGGTGATGAGGCTGGAGTCGAGGCCACCGCTGAGGAAGGACGCCACGGGCACGTCCGCCACGAGGTGTGCCCGCACCGACTGCTCGAGCACCTCACCGAGGTCTTGCTGCGGCTGCTCCGCCGCGCGGTGCGCCTGCTCGATCGGATCCCAGTACCGGTGCGGGCCCGTGCTGCCGCCCCGCTCCCAGCGCATCCACGACCCGGCGGGCAGCTGGACGACGCCGTCCAGAGCGGTGATCTCCTCGGGGACGAAGTAGAACAGCGTCGAGGCGACGAGCGCCCGCGCGTTGACTCGCAGCTCGCGGCCCGCCGCGACGACGAGCGCCTTGAGCTCGGATGCGAAGACGACGCCGGCGCCGCGGGGCATCACGTAGAGCGGCTTGATGCCGAGCGGGTCCCGGGCCAGGAGCAGCGTGCCCGCGCGCTCGTCGACGAGGGCGAACGCGAACATCCCGCGGAACCGCCGCAGCGCGTCCGTGCCCCAGCGGCGCAGCGCCTCGAGCACGACCTCCGTGTCGGAGCGAGTCACGAACCGCACGCCCTGCGCCTCGAGCTCGGCCCGCAGCTCGAGGAAGTTGTAGAGCTCTCCGTTGTAGCTCAGCCACAAGCCGTCCTTGACGAACGGCTGGTCCGCCTCCGTCGAGAGGTCGATGATCGACAGGCGTCGATGCCCGAGCTGCACCGGCGTCTCCCCCAGCAGGGCCGTGCGGACGCCGACGGCGTCCGGCCCGCGGTGGGCGATGCGCTCGACCATGGCGCGGACGAGCTGCTCACCGTCCGGCTGGCCGAAGGCTCCGGCGACTCCGCACACGTCAGTCGTCCAGACCGGCGACGGAGGGGTGCACCTCGGGTGCTCGCTCCGCACGCGCCGCCGCACTGGCCGCGGTGCCGGCGGCCTCGGTGTCAGGGAAGGCGACGACCCGCGCCTGCGGCACGGGCGCCCGGCCGACTAGATGGTCGTAGACCTGCACGTACGCGGTGCGCTGGTACGGCCACCCGAACGCGCCCTCGATCCGGGCGCGGGCGATGTCGCCCATGGCGCGCCGTCGCGGCGGGTCGTCGAGGAGCTCGACGACGGCGCGCGCGTAGCCGTCGATGTCGCCGTCCGGCACGTAGACCGCGGCGTCCTCGGCGGAGACCCGGGTCTCCTTGAGGTCGAACGCGACGACCGGCAGCCCGAAGGCCATGTACTCGAGCGTCTTGTTCATGGTGGAGACGTCGTTGAGCGGGTTGTACGGGTCCGGCGACAGCCCCAGGTCCGCGGTGGAGAAGACGTCGAGGACCGTCTCATCCGGCACCCGCCCCGGAAGCTCGACGTAGTCGCGCAGACCGAGCTCGTCGCGCAGGGCGAGGAGGTCGGCGTGGCAGTCGCCGCCGCCCATGAACGTGAACGCCACGTCGGTCCGCCCGAGCACGTGGACGACATGGTGGGCGGCGCGGACGGCGAGGTCGACGCCGTCCTGCGGGCCCATGACGCCGAGGTAGGCGACGAGGTGGCGGCGGCCGCGCTTGAGCTCGGGGACCGCCGCACGGCGCCGCAGCTTAACCGGGTCGGGCCCGGTGCGGACGACGGTGACGTCGTCGCGGGCCTTGCCGCCACGGTCGACCGCAACCTGCGCGTAGGAGCCGTTGGTCGACACGACGTGGTCGGCCGTCCGGAACGTGGCCCGCTCGAGCGCGACAAGGCCGCGTCGCGCGAGCCGGGCGCCGCCGGGGAAGCGCGAGTCGAAGAGCTCGGGGCAGAGGTCGTGGTGGTCGAACACGAACCGGGTGCGGTCGCGCAGGCGCAGCCAGCGGGCGAGCGGCCAGAAGATGTCCGGCGGATTGCAGGCCTGGAGCACCTCGAACCGGCCGGAGCGGCGGGCACCGAGCACGAGCCGCGCCGTCGCCGTGAACGACCAGATGTACTCGACGACGAAGCCGGCGGCCCGGCCTCCAGGCGCGTACGGCCGGTACCGGAGGATCGTCACTCCCTCGAGGACCTCGCGCTCGGCGTCGCCCTTCCCCTTGGGGCAGACGACGCTCACGTCGTACCCGGCGGCGGTCAGCGCCTGGCACTCCAGCCAGACGCGGCGGTCGAACGGCACGGGCAGGTTCTGCACGATGATGAGCACCCGCGGCCGGCGTCCGCTGCGCCGGCCGGCCGTCCGCGCCGGTGTCGTCGAGGTCGACGTCACTCCGTCCACCCCACGCCCTCGTACCCGGCGATCCGTTCGACGTCCTCACCGAGCCGGCCGGAGAGGTCGATGAGGCGCGGCGGGGGCGCCGCGCGCAGGGCGGCGACGACGGCCGGTTCGGACGTCGCGACGACCGCCGTGTCGCTGCCGTCGAGCGCCTTCTCCGGGGTCGCCGCCAGCAGGCGGCCGAGGTGCGGCAGCCGGGCCTCGACGTACCTCAGGTTCGCGCCGGTGAGCCGCTGGGGGTTGACGATCGGGTCGTAGATCCGTACCTCGAAGCCCTTGCCGAGCAGCCGCTCGGCGAGCTCGACGTTCGGGCTCTCGCGCAGGTCGTCGGTGTCGCTCTTGAAGCTGAGGCCGAGCATGGCCACGGACCGGGCGGGGCTGGCGACGATCCGGTCGAGGACGTCGCGCACGACGAGCTCGTTGCTGCGCAACGTGCCCGTCAGGAGCGGGACGTCGAGGTCGTTCGCCCGCGCCATGTGCAGCAGGGAGCGGAGGTCCTTCGGCAGGCACGAGCCGCCGAAGGCGAACCCGGGCTGGAGGTAGGCCGGGGAGATGTTGAGGACGGTGTCCTCGCAGAAGATCCGCATGACCTCGCGGGCGTCGACGCCGTAGGCCCGGAATACCCGGCCCATCTCGTTGGCGAACGAGACCTTGGTGGCGTGGAAGGCGTTGCAGGCGTACTTCAGCGCCTCCGCGCTGCGGACGTCGACCTCGCGCGGCTCGCGGCCGAGGAAGGCGAACAACCGGGCCAGCACGTCGCGCACCCGGGCGTCGCCCGATCCCAGCACGACGAACGGCGGGTCGAAGAAGTCAGCGACCCCCGACCCCTCCCGCAGGAACTCCGGGCACATCGCGGTGCCGATCTGCCAGCCGGCGGGAACGTCGGCGAACGTCGGCGCGACCACCTCGTCGCCGGTGCCGGGCGGGACGGTGCTGCGCACGACGACGGCGTGGAAGCCGGACTCCGGTGGGCGGGCGACCTC
>DATBFW010000253.1:0-9467 GCA_036558285.1 Mycobacteriales bacterium
GAACTCCGTGGCCAGCGTCCTGGTGCCCAGCGGGGACAGCAGCAGGGTCGCGGTCAGCTCGGTGACCACGGCGAGGAAGACCAGCGCGGCGCCGGCGCCGAGGCCGGGCGCGATCAGCGGCAGGGTGACCCGGCGCAGCGTCCCGATCGTGCCCTCGCCGAGGCTGCGGGCCACCGAGTCGAGCACCGGCGGGGCCTGCGCCAGCGCGGCCCGGGCGGTGACCACGGCGCGCGGGATGAACAGGATCGCGTAGCCGGCGATCAGCAGCGGCGCGGTCTGGTAGAGCGGGGTGGCGGCCCGGATCGAGATCGTGACCAGCGCCAGCGCGACGACGATCCCGGGCAGCGCGCTGGAGATGTACGTGCTGCGCTCCAGCAGCGCGGACACCCGGCCACGGTGGCGCACGGCCAGCCACGCCGCCGGAATCGCGAGCACCACGGTGACGACGGCCGCGACGGCGCCGAGGCTCAGCGAGGTGCCGGTCGCCTGCAGCAGCCGGTGCGTGTCGATGCCGGTCGAGCTGCCGGCCAGCAGCCAGCGCACGATCGAGCCGATCGGCACCCCGAGCGCGAGCACGACCAGCACGGTCAGCCCGGCCAGCGCCGGCCACCTGGCCGGACCCAGCGGCGCCCGGGCGAGCGGGCGCGGCGCGCCGCCGCCGAGCCGCGCGTACCGGGACCGGCCGCGCAGGCCGAGGTCCGCCAGCAGCAGCGCCAGGCAGAGCAGCACCAGCACGCCGGCCAGCATCGTCGCCGCCGAGCTGTTGAACGACGACTGGAACTGGTCGTAGATCGCGGTGGTGAACGTCGGGTAGCGCAGCAACGCCAGCGCACCGAACTCGCTGAGCAGGTGCAGCGAGACCAGCAGCGCGCCGCCGAGCAGGGCCGGCCGCAGCTGCGGCAGCACCACCCGGACGAAGCCGGCCCACCGCCCGAGCCCGAGCGAGTACGCCGACTCCTCCAGGCCGGGGTCGAGCCCGCGCAGCGCCGCCGCGGCCGGCAGGAAGACCAGCGGGAAGTAGGACAGGGTGGTGATCGTGACCGCGCCGGTGTAGCCGTCCATGCCCGGCGCGATCGAGATCCAGCCGAACGCGTTGACGAACGACGGCACCGCGAGCGGCGCCACCAGCAGCACCGTCCACATGCGACGGCCGGGCAGGTCGGAGCGCTCGACCAGCCAGGCCGCGCCGACGCCGAGCACGAGGCTGAGCGCGACGGCACCGACGGTCAGCCGGACGGTGTTCCAGAGCAGGTCGGCGGTGCGCTGCCGGAAGATCAGCCGGGACGCCTCGGCCCAGCCGGTCTGCACCGCCTCGTACGCGACGAACGCGAGGGGGAGCAGGGTCAGCGCCGCCACCGCGATCCCGGCCAGCACCAGCAGCGCCGGCGGTCGGGGGCCGCGACGGCGGCCGACCGGTTCGGCGGTGTCGGCGGAGCCGGCGGTGACGGCGACCATGGCCTAGAGCAGCCCTGCCTGCTGCATCATCGAGACGACCTCCGGACCGTTGAGCGAGCCGATGTCGACCTTCGGCGGGTCCAGTTCGGACAGTGGCTTGAGCTTCGGGTTCGCGGTGACGCCGGTGCCGACCGGGTATTCCAGTGCGTTGCTGTCGACCAGCGCCTGCTGCCCCTGCTTGCCGGTCAGGTAGTTGACCAGCTTCTGCGCGTCCTCGGCGTGCTTGCTCGACTTGAGCACGCCGGCGCCCGAGGTGGACAGGAACGCGCCCGGGTCCTGGTGGCCGAAGAACTCCAGCTGGACGTTCTTGCTGTTGGCGCCGGACTCCGCCCGGTCCTGGTACCAGTAGTAGTGGTAGATGATCCCGGTCTTGATCTCCCCGGCGTTCACCGCGGACAGGATCGCGACGTTGTTGCGGTAGATCTTCGCGTTGGCCTCGAGGCCCTCCAGCCACGCCTGCGCCTTGCTCTGGCCCTCGACGGCGACCACCGCGCTGACGATCGCCTGGAAGTCTGCGCCGGACGGGGCGATGCCGACCTGGCCCTTCCACGCCGGGTCGGCCATGTCCATGATCGATGCCGGCAGCTGCGACTCCGGCACCGACTGCGTGTTGTAGGCCAGCACGGTCGAGCGGGCGGCGAACCCGATCCAGTCCTTCTTCGAGGACACGTACGCGGGCGGGACCTGGGCCATCGTGTCGTCGTCGAGCGGCGCGAACAGGCCCTTGTCGGAAACCAGCGTCATCGCCGGCGAGTTCTCGGTGAGGAAGACGTCGGCGGGCGAGGCGGAGGCCTCCTGGACGATCTGGTTGGCCAGCTCGAAGTCGCTGCCGTTGCGCAGGGTGACGTTGATCCCGGTGTCCTTGGCGAAGCCCTTGAGCATCGCCGAGACAAGATCCTCGTGCTGCGCGTTGTAGACGACCAGCTCGGTCTTGGAACCCGAACCGAGCCCGCACCCGGCGGCCAGGGACAGCAGCGCTGCCCCGACGACCACCGCCACCGTCGTACCGCGCCTGCGCATGAGAGGTAGCTCCATCGTCCGTTCGTTAGGTTAGGGCAACCTTAGCTGGCGAACGACAGCAGCGCGCCCCCGGTCCCGGAGGACAGCGGGCGCGGAGGGCGTGCTCAGGCGGACAGGGTGAGCCGGGACACGTCCCACAGCCGGTCGGCGGCGGCTGCAGGTTGGTGCGGATGCCGCCCGGGTGCAGCGCGTTGGCGACGATCCCGTCGTCCGCCCAGCGCTGTGTGATGCCGACCGCGAACAAGACGTTTGCGGTCTTTCGACTGCCCGTACGCGAGCCAGGGCTCGTAGTCGCGATGCGCGAAGTGGATGTCCTCGAACACCACCGGCGAGCGCGGTGTGCTAGCGGTCATTGCCTCACTCCCGGTACGAGTGTCTCGGTACGATGTAAGCGGAGGCGCCTCCGCTATGTCCTCCCGGCTAAGCGGAGGACTCTCCGCTTGCCAGCGAGTGTGACGGAGGAGGCATTCCGTGCAGACGCGCCCGTTGCGCGCCGACGCCCAGCGCAACCGGGACCGGCTGCTCGCGGTGGCGGTGCGCGCGTTCTCCCAGGACGGCCCGGACGTCCCGCTGGACGCGATCGCCCGCGAGGCCGGCGTCGGGATCGGCACGCTCTACCGGCACTTCCCGACCCGGGAGGCGCTGGTCGAGGCCGCGTACCGGACCGAGCTCGACAAGCTCTGCAACGCCGCCCCGGCCCTGCTGGCGACGCTGCCGCCGGATCGGGCGCTGCGGGCCTGGATGGACCGGTTCGTCGACTACATGACCACCAAGCGGGGCATGGCCGAGGCGCTGAAGGCGGTGATCGCCTCAGGCGGCAACCCGTACGCGGTCAGTCGCGACCGGCTGCTGACCGCGGTCGGCTCGCTGCTCGACGCCGGCATCGCGGCCGGCGTGCTGCGGGCGGATGTGCCGGCCGCCGACGTGCTCACCTCGCTGTCCGGGGTCACGCTGGCCGCGACCGAGCGGGACCAGGCCGGCCGCCTGCTCGACCTGCTCGTCGACGGGCTCGCGGCCCGCTAGAAGCCACGGTCAGGAGTCGCCGGGCGTCGGGAGCCGTCGGGCGTCGGGATCGCCGGGCGTCGGGGGTCACCGGGCATCGGGAGTCGCCGGGCGTCAGGAGTCGCCGGGCGTCCAGTCCCGGTCGCGGCCGGTCGCGCCGAGCAGCCGGTCGAACGGCGGGGCGTCCGCCGGCACCGCGACCGACGGCCCGAACGGACCGCCGTCGAGATCGGCGAACTGCTCCGCGAAGCCGAGCGCGGCCCGCACCAGCTCCGGATCCGGCCGGTACGGCTGACCGGTGCCGCGGGCCAGGTCCCAGCCGTGCACGACCAGCTCGTCGGCGACCACCCCGGCGGTCAGCTCGGCCGGCAGCGTCACCCCGCCGACCGTCGCCTCGCCGGTCCAGGCGGCCGGGTCCCGCCACGCCTCCACCAGCCCGTCCAGCCGGGACCGCAGCAGGTCCCGCCAACCGGCCGGCAGGTCCGGGGCCGGCTCGGGCGTGTCGTGCCGCGGCTTCTTCCGGGCGCCGTCGGTGAACGCGTCGGTCAGCACGATCAGGTGGTCGAGCATGACCGAGACCGACCAGCCCGGGCATGGGGTGGGGTCGCCGAACTGCCGCTCGGTCACCCCGTCCGCGAGCCGCCCGATCTCCGCCGCGGCCGGTGCCAGGTCGTACGGGACAGTCATGCCGGCGTTCCTATCACGGCCGGCACGGCCGCCCGGCGGCGTGCGCGGGCGAGCAGGCGATCGCCGGGCCCCGAGTGGGGGCCGCGCAGGCAGGCGCGGCTCACGGGTGGAACAGAGCGGTGCCGGTGGCGACGTCGAAGACGTGCGCGCGGCGGGCGTCGAGCCAGACCCGCACCGCGTCGCCGGTCCGGATCTGCTGCCGCGCCGGGTAGAGCGCGCGCAGCGTCGCCCCGCCGGACGCGGACAGGCCGGCGCCGGGGGCCGTGACCGGCGGGGCGCCGACCGCGAGCGTCACCGCGTGGTGCCGCCCGGTGTACTCGACACCGGTCACCACCGCGTCCACCGGGACCGCGTCGGCCTCCGCCGCCGTCCGCACGTCCTCGGCCCGGAACCCGAGCACCAGCCCGCGATCGTCCACTTCGGACGGTGCCGGCCCCCAGAGCGGCAGGGTGACGGTGCCGACCTGGTAGCCGGCCAGCTCGCCGGCGTGCACCGCCCGCGCCGGCACCAGGCCGATCGGCGCGACCATAGCCGCGACGACCAGGTCGGCCGGCCGGTCGTAGAGCGTGCCGGGCGGGCCCAGCTGGCGAACCTGGCCCTCGTGCAGCAGCGCGACCCGATCGGCCACGGCCAGCGCCTCGGTCGGGTCGTGCGTCACGTACAGCGTGGTGACCGCGAGCGAGCGCGCCACCTCGACGATCCGGCGGCGCACCCGCATCCGCTCGTCCGCGTCCAGGTGGGCGAGCGGCTCGTCGAGCAGGAACGCCCGCGGCGTCTGCACCAGCGCCCGGCCGATGCCGACCAGCCCGCGCTCGCCCTCGGAGAGCTGGTCGGGCTTGCGGTGCAGGATCCGGCTCATCCGCAGCTGCCCGGCCCGGCCGGCGACCCGACGGTCCACTTCGGACCGCGGCACCCGGCGCGCCCGCAACCCCCAGCCCATGTTGTCCGCCGCGTCGAGGAACGGGATCAGCGCGCCGTCCTCGAACACCATCGCGACCCGGCGCTCGCCCGGCGACATCCTGGTCGCGGGCTCGCCGTCGATGACGACCTCGCCGGCGCGCAACGGCAGCAGCCCGGCGACCGTGCGCAGCAGCGTCGACTTGCCGCTGCCGGAGGCGCCGAGCACGGCGAGCAGCTCGCCCGGGCCGGCGAGCAGCGTGACGTCCCGCAGCGCGACCACGTCGCCGCGGACCACGGTGACCGCGCGCACGCCGGTCTCGCCGCCCATGCGTTCCATCGTGCCGCCGCCGGCGACAACATGTCGCCAGTCGTGTCCGGAACCGGTGTCATGTCGTGACGTGGGGTGCGGTACGGGTGCGACACTCGGGGGCAATGCCGTCAGTTCCGCCGACCCGACCCCGCCGAGTTACCCTGCGCGATGTCGCGCAGCGGGCGGGGGTGTCACCGACCACCGCCTCGTTCGTGCTCGCCGGCCGGGAGGACATGCGGATCTCCGACGCGGCCCGGCTGCGGGTGCGGCGCGCCGCGGCCGACCTCCGCTACCGCCCCAACCTCACCGCCCGCAGCCTGCGCACCAAGGTCACCCGCACGATCGCGCTGCTCTCCGACACGATCGCCGGCGGCCCGTACGGCGGGGCGATGGTGCGCGGCGCGCTGTCCGCGGCGCTAGAGGAGGGGCACCTGCTGTTCGTCACCGAGACCGGCGGCGACCCCGAGCTCGAGGTCCGGCTGGCCGAGGACCTGCTGGCCCGGCAGGTCGACGGCTTCGCCTACGCCTCGACCGCCACCCGGCTGGTCACCCCGCCGGCGCCGCTGGCCGGTCACCCGACGGTGCTGCTCAACTGCCTGACCGCGGACGGGCGGCTGCCCGCGGTGCTGCCGGACGAACGCGCGGCCGGCCGGGACGCCGCGAGGGTGCTGCTGGAGCGCGGGCACCGGGACGGGATCGTCGTGCTCGGCGAGACTCCGCCGACCGGGTACGCGGCCCGCGAACGGCTGGCCGGGATCCAGGAGGCACTGGCCGCGGCGGGGACCTCGATCGCCGGGGTGCTGGAGTGCGCCTGGTGGCCGCAGCCCGCGCAGGACGCGCTCGGTTACGCGCTCGCGCACCAGCCGGCGCCGCAGGCGGTGATCTGCCTCAACGACCGGGTCGCGTTCGGTGCGTACCAGGCCGCGTACGGGGCCGGGCTGCGGATCCCGGACGAGCTCTCGATCGTCTCGTTCGACGACTCGGACCTGGCCGGCTGGCTCCGGCCGGAGCTGACCAGCATCGCGCTGCCGCACTACGAGCTGGGCCGGCGCGCGGTCCGGCTGCTGCTCGCCGACGACCGCGGCACCCGCACGATCCTGGTACCGATGCCGGTCCGGGACCGCGAGTCGGTCGCGCCGCCCGCCGATCGGGTCGCGACCGGCCGCCGGGCGTAGGGCCCGCACACCGTCCGGTGCCGCCGTCCGGCCCGACCGTCGGAAGTCATCCGGCTCTGAGCCGGACATCACAGCAGCCGGCGCGCGCCAACATCGGTACCGTCATGCGGTGCGTCGCGTTGCCTTGGCTGTCGCCGCCGCGCTGCTGCTGACCGCGGCGTGCTCGAGCGGAGGCGAGACGGTCAGCGGTGCCCGGCCGAGCGCGTCCGCGTCCGGTGCGGCCAGCCTGGCCGGGGTCTGCCCGGCCACCGTGATCGTCCAGTCCAACTGGTGGGCGCAGGCCGAGGACGGCGCGATCTACCACCTGCTCGGCGGCGACCTGCAGGTCGACACGCAGCACAAGCGGGTCACCGGGTCGCTGGTCGCCGACGGTGCGGACACCGGGGTCAAGCTGCAGATCCGCTCCGGCGGCCCGGCGAACGGGTTCGTCCCGGCGGCGAGCGTGCTCTACACCGACCCGTCGGTGCTGCTGGCCACCGCGGACACCGACCAGGTCATGCAGCTGGCCTCGACCCGCCCGGTCAAGGCGGTGGTCGCGCCGATGGAGCGGTCGCCCGTCGTGCTGATGTTCGACCCGGCGCAGCACTCGTTCCGGACGATCTCCGACATCGGCCGGACCGACACCCGGGTGCTCTACTTCCAGGGCGCGACGTACATGGAATACCTGATCGGGTCGGGGCAGCTGAAGCGCTCGCAGACCGATCCCGGGTACGCCGGCACGCCGGACCGGTGGGTCGCGGCCCGCGGCTCGATCGTGCAGCAGGGCTTCCTGACCAACGAGCCGTTCGCATACGAGAACGAGCTGCCGGCGTGGAACAAGAAGGTCGCCTGGCTGCTGGTCGCGGACGCCGGCTACCCGGTCTACCCGGAGACGCTGACCATCCGGCCGGACCACGAGAAGGCCAACGCGGCCTGCCTCACCCGACTGGTCCCGATGATCCAGCGTTCGGCCGTGGGCTACCTGGCCGACCCGACCGCGACGAACGCGCTGATAGTGCGGCTGACCCAGGACTACGACGCGTACCCGTACTCGACGCAGCGGGCGGCGTACGCGGCCAGGGTGATGCGGGACAACGGCATCGTCGGAAACGGTCCGGACGAGACGCTGGGCAACTTCGACCGGGCCAGGGTGACCAGGCTGCTCGACATCGTCCGGCCGGTGTTCGCCCGCGAAGGCGCGCCGCTGCCGGCCGGGCTGACCGTGGACGACGTGGTCACCAACGCCTACATCGACCCGAGGGTCGGCGCCGGCTCCTGAGTCACGGAGTGTGATCCGGCTCTCGTCCGGGGCGGTCCTGAGAGGTTTCTGTCGGACCCTGAGTTCAGGCTGAGAAGCCGAAATGACGGGAGGGGTCCGGAGCGTTCGCCGGGGGCGGAACTCGGTTGCCGAGGTTTCGTGAAGGCTCTTAGCATTTTCGCGGGTCTGGACCCCAGCCTGCAGACGGGAGAAGTCGTGACCAGCTCGACCAGCACCGAAACTCTGGCCGCAGGGGCCGTGGCGAAAGACCCAAGACGGTGGCTCGCGCTGGCCGTGATCGCGTCGTCGCAGCTCATGGTCATCCTCGACGCGTCCATCGTGACCATCGCGCTGCCGTCGGCGCAGCGCGACCTCGGAATCTCCGACGCCGACCGGCAGTGGGTCGTCACGGCCTACACGCTGGCCTTCGGCGGTCTGCTCCTGCTCGGTGGCCGGATCGCCGACTACGCCGGCCGCAAGCGGGCGTTGCTGATCGGCCTGGGTGGGTTCGCGTTCGCGTCCGCGCTCGGCGGCCTCGCCGGCAACGCCGAGATGCTGTTCGCCGCCCGTGCGCTGCAGGGGATCTTCGCCGCCCTGCTAGCGCCGGCCGCGCTGGCTCTCATCACCGTGACGTTCACCGAGCCCAAGGAACGGGCGAAGGCGTTCAGCGTGGTCGGAGGCATCGCCGGCGGTGGCGCCGCGATCGGGCTCGTGCTCGGCGGCGTGCTCACCGAATACGCGTCGTGGCGCTGGTGCCTCGGCGTCAACGTGCCGATCGCGATCATCGTGATCCTGGCCGCGATCCCGATCGTCAAGGAGAGCAAGGCCCACGGCAGCACCAAGTACGACATCCCGGGTGCCGTGCTCTCCACGCTCGGCCTGGTCTCGCTGGTCTACGGGTTCACCGAGGCGGCCAAGCCCAACGTCGGCTGGAGCGCTCCGAGCACGATCAGCTTCCTGGTCGCGGCGGGCGTGCTGCTGGTCGCCTTCGTGCTCTGGGAGCAGCGCACCAGCAACCCGCTGCTGCCGCTGCGGATCGCGCTCGACCGCAACCGCGGCGGGTCCTACCTGATCTTCCTCCTGGTCGGCGCCGGGCTGTTCGCGATGTTCCTGTTCCTGACCTTCTACCGGCAGATCGTCCTGCAATACAGCCCGCTGCGGGCGTCGGCCGCGCTGCTGCCGTTCAGCGCCGGCATCATCGTCGGCGCCGGCCTGATGTCCCAGCTGATGCCGAAGCTCGGGCCGAAGCCGCTGATGGTCTCCGGACTGACACTGGCCACGATCGGCATGCTGTGGCTGACGCAGATCGACGTGAGCACCAGCTACGCCACCCACGTGCTGCCGTCGCAGCTGGTGATGAGCCTCGGCATGGCGGCCGTGTTCGTGCCGGCGTCGAGCACCGCGCTGGTCGGCATCGACCCGCACGACGCCGGCGTGGGCAGCGCGTTGCTCAACACCACCCAGCAGATCGGCGGCTCGCTCGGCACCGCCCTGCTCAACACGCTGTACGCGGGAGCCGTCACGTCCTACCTGGTGGTCCACACCGGGCTGCCGCGGCAGGTGGCGCAGGTCGAGGCGCTGATCCACGGCTACCGGGTGGCGTTCTTCTGGGCGGCGATCCTGTTCGCCGTCGCGCTCGTCGTCGCGGTGGTCCTGATCAACGCGAAGAAGGACGACCTGC
>DATBFW010000254.1:0-17171 GCA_036558285.1 Mycobacteriales bacterium
GAGCGCAACGTGATCGGCAACATCGTGGGCACCTACAACGAGTTGGCCGAGCTGATGGTGTTGGCGCAGAACGGCAAGGTCACGCTGCACACCAAGACCTATCCGCTCGACGCCGCCGCCGACGCACTGGCCGATCTCGACGCGGGCAAGGTCCGCGGCCGGGCCATCCTCGTGCCCTAGACCGGAGGACCCCGAATATGGCGAAGGAACTGCGGTTCGGTGAAGATGCCCGCGAGCAGCTGCTCGCGGGCGTAGGAAAGCTGGCGGAGGCGGTCCGGTCCACCCTCGGACCGAAGGGCCGCAACGTCATCATCGAGAAGATCACCGGCTCGCCGGTGGTCACCAACGACGGCGTGACCATCGCCCGGGAGATCCACCTGGGCGACCAGTTCGAGAACATGGGCGCGCAGCTGGTCAAGGAAGCCGCGATCAAGACCAACGACGTGGTCGGCGACGGCACCACCACGGCGACCGTGCTGGCGCACGCGATCATCCGGGAGGGCATGCGCGCGATCGCCACCGGCGGCAACCCGGTGCTGGTCAAGCGGGGCGTCGACATGGCCGTCGGCCGGCTCACCGAGCACCTGCAGACGGTGGCCCACCCGGTGGTCGACGAGACCGACTACGCGCGGGTCGCCGCGATCTCGGCCAACGACGACGAGGCGGTCGGCGCCGTGCTGGCCAAGGCGCTGCACGCGGTCGGCGACACGGGAACGGTCACCGTCGAGGAGTCGCCGGTGCTCGGCATGAGCGTCGAGTTCGTCGAGGGCTTCGAGTTCGACAACGGGTACGTCTCGCCCTACCTGGTGACCAACCCAGCCTCGCTGGAGGCGGTGCTGGAGAACCCGTACATCCTGCTGTCGAGCGAGAAGATCACCAGGGTCCAGCAGCTCATGCCGGTGCTGGAGAAGGTGATGCGGGACCCGCGTCCGCTGCTCATCGTGGCCGAGAACATCGAAGGCCCCGCCCTGTCGATGATCGTGCACAACCACGTCAACGGGATCTTCCCGTGCGTGGCCGTGCGGGCGCCGGGCTTCGGTGACCGCAGGGTGCGCAAGCTGGAGGACATCGCCGCCATCACCGGCGGTGAGGTGCACGGCAAGACCTCAAGCTTCGCCCTCGAGGGGATGACGCCGGACCAGCTCGGGCGGGCCGCGAAGGTCAGGGTCACGGCCGAGCGGACCGCGATCATCGGCGGCCACGGCTCGCCGGAGGCGATCGACTTCCGGATCACCCAGCTGCGGGCCGAGCGGGACCGGGCCACGTTCGGGATCGACGAGGACGTGCTCACCGAGCGGATCGGCGCGCTGTCCGGCAAGGTCGCGGTGATCAGGGTCGGCGCGCCGACCAACGCCGAGCTGGCCGAGCTGCAGCACCGGGTGGAGGACGCCCTCGGCGCCACCCGGGCCGCGATGGCCGAGGGGATCGTCGCCGGCGGCGGGGTCGCGCTGTTGCACGCGGCGCCGGTCCTGGACGAGCTCGACGTCTCCGACGACTACGCGATGGGCGTGCAGATCGTCCGGCGGGCGCTGTCCGAGCCCGCCTACCTCATCGCGACCAACGCCGGCTACTCCGGGCAGGAAGTGGTGGACAAGCTCACCGGGATGGCCCCGGACGAGGGCTTCGACGCACTGCAGGGCCGGTACGGCAACATGGTCGAGATGGGGATCATCGATCCCCTCCGGGTGTGCCGGTCCGCGCTGCAGAACGGCGCGTCGGTGGCCGGGCTGCTGCTCACCACCAACACGCTCATCGCCGAGGAGCAGACGCCCTGGGGTGGCAGCCGGGCGTTGATGACCGAGTTCGGTCAGCTCGACGAGGGCCTGCACCAGCCGTCGCCGGACGCCAGCACACCGCAGTCGCTCGGGCTCGGGCCGTCGGTGGGCTGACGTGCCGACGTCATCGGTGACGCCGGCGGGAGATCTTCCCGCCGGCGCTACCTCAGTCGGCCCGGAGGCGCCACCGCTCACTCTGTCCACACTGGACGAGCTGCGCTCGAAGGGCCGGCTGCGGGGGCTGGTCGCGTTGCTCGGGCCGGCGTTCGTCGCCGCCGTCGCGTACGTCGACCCGGGCAACTTCGCCACCAACATCGCCGCCGGCGCCCGGCACGGCTACGCGCTGGCCTGGGTGGTGGTGATGGCCAACGCGATGGCGATGCTCGTGCAGTACCTGTCCGCCAAGGCCGGCATCGCCACCGGGAGGGACCTGCCCGAACTGTGCCGCACCCACTTCCGGCGACCGGTCTCGCGCGGTCTGTGGGTGCAGGCGGAGATCGTCGCGATGGCGACCGACCTGGCCGAGTTCGTCGGCGCGGCGGTCGGGCTCAACCTGCTGTTCGGAGTGCCGCTGTTCCCGGCCGGGCTGATCACCGCGGTGGTCGCGTTCGGCGTGCTGGCGCTCGAGCAGCGCGGCTACCGCCGGTTCGAGCTGGCGATCGCCGCCCTGCTCGGCCTGGTGCTGCTGGGCTTCGTCTACGACCTGATCGCGGTCGGGGCCCAGCCGGGCGAGCTGGCGCGGGGGCTGATCCCGAGCTTCGGCGGCGACGGCGGCGTGCTGCTGGCCGCCGGCATCATCGGCGCCACCGTCATGCCGCACGTGGTCTACCTGCACTCGGCGCTGACCAAGGCCAGGGTGGCCTGCCGGGACGACGGCGAGCGGCGCGAGCTGCTCCGGTTCACCCGCATCGACGTGGTCGTCGGGCTCGGCACCGCTGGCCTGATCAACCTGACCATGCTCGTGGTCGCGGCGTCGCTGTTCGGCAGCACCGGCCGGTCCGACGTGGACACGATCGAGGCGGCGCACGCCGGGCTGGCCGAGATGGTCGGCGGCGGGGCGGCGCTGGCGTTCGCGGTCGCGCTGCTGGCCTCCGGGCTGTCCTCGTCCTCGGTCGGGACGTACGCGGGCCAGGTCGTCATGCAGGGCTTCATCCGCAGGCGGATCCCGTTGCTGCTGCGCCGCGGGCTCACCATGCTGCCCGCGCTGGTGGTGCTCGCGCTCGGGCTGCCGGCCACCGAGAGCCTGATCGTCTCGCAGGTGGTGCTCTCGTTCGGGATCCCGTTCGCGCTGGTGCCGCTGGCGCTGTTGACGTGCCGCCAGGATGTGATGGGATCCTTCGTCAACAGGCGCAGCACGACCGTCGCCCTCAGCGGGATCGCCATGTTGATCATCGCGCTCAACGTGGTCCTGCTGTGGGAGACGTTCCTCTGAGGGGAGGGGGATCTCGTGTACGCGTTGTCGGACCTCGGCCGGCTGTCCGTCGGCCTGCTGGTTGCTGGCCTGGCCGGGGTGCTGCTCGCGCTGCTCTATGTGCGCGCGTGTGCCTGGGCGGACTGGGATCTGATGTCCTCCCGGGCGCGCCGGCGGGTGCACACGTGGGAGCGGCGGGTGCCGGTGTTCTCCGCCGGTGCCGGCGTCGTCGCCGGGATCGGCCTGGTGCTGGTCCTGCTGGACGGCTTCACGTGACCGGCCCGACCGAGCCCGCCGACCTGTCCGGGCCGTCGAGCGTCCGGCAGCTCGGCACGCCCGCTGCCGCCGCGCTGGCCGACCTGGCGTCGACGTTCGAGGAGCTGCAGACCGTGCTCGGCTGCTGCGAACGGCTGGTGGCCATGCCGCCGCCGGACGAGCTGATCGCCGAGGCGCTGTGGACGACCGCCCTGCTCTCGTACGCGCGCTGCTTCGCGCCGGGTGCGCGCGGGGTCGGGCTGACGGTCGAGGACGTGAAGAACACCAAGCTGGAGGGCGAGCTCGAGGACTGGCACGGGCTGCTGATGCGGATGCGCGACCACTACGCCGACCCGACCGTCGACCCGCGGGAGCGGTTCTCGGTCGGGGTGTCCCGCAACTCCGACGGCACGCCGGCCGGGATCGCGGTCACCGGGCTGCGGCAGCCGCTGCCCGACGGCGTCACGGTCCGGCAGACCGGCGCGCTGGCGTACGAGCTGCTGCACCTCGTCGACGACCGGATCGGCGCCCAGCAGCGGCGGGTGTTCGCCGCTGCGGGCGCCATGAGCCAGGCCGAGCTCGACCGCCTGCCCGAGGTCGACGTCGAGCTCGGCAGCTAGGCCATGTCTCCCAACCGCCTGGCGGCGCCGGCGACGCCCAGGCGACGACCGGCCGCGTTGCCGGGGATCGACCGATACAACCCCGGTATCGGCGGACCCCTCCGCCTTGCCGGCCGCCGCCTGGACGCCGCCGGCATCCACCACCAGTTGGAGACACGCCCTAGCTAGCGCCGTTCCGCCGGCTCTGCCGCCGCGGGCTGGTCCTCGACCAGGGCCGGCGCGTGCTCCTCGGCCGTCTTCGGGGCGCGGAAGTAGACGGCGACCGCGGCGGCGACGAGCACGGCCGCGCCGGTGAGCACGGCGGCCGAGACGCCGTCGACGTAGGCCTGCCGGCCGGCGGCGGCCAGCTGCTGGCCGAGCGGGCCGAGCCGGTCGACCGCGTCGGAGGTGACGAACGCGACCGACGACCGCGCCCCGTCGGCCACCTGGGACGGCAGGCCGGCGAGCGCGGGGGCGAGGCTGCTCCGGTAGCTGGTGTTCAGCAGGCTGCCGAGCACGGCGATGCCAAGGGCACTGCCGAACTCGCGGGACAGGTCGTTCACCGCGGACGCGACGCCCTGCTTGGCCTGCGGCAACGAGGCGGTGATCGCGGTGGTCGCCGGCGTACCGGCCAGGCCCATGCCGATGGCGAACAGGGCCAGCCCCGCGTACATGGTCACCTGGTTCAGCTCGACGCCGAGCTGCGAGACCAGCGCCAGGCCGGCCGCGATCGAGAGCAGTCCGGCGGCGTCGACCCGGTTGGTGCCGAACCGCTCGACCAGCCGCGGCGCCAGCCGGGCGCTGGGCAGCAGCAGGAACGGCAGCGGCAGCAGGGTGAGCGCGGCCTCCAGCGCGCTGCGGCCGACGACGAACTGCAGGTATTGCAGGACGACGAAGAAGAAGCCGAACGCGGCGAAGAACTGTGCGGTCACCGACAGGGAGCCGGCGCTGAAGCCGCGCAGCCGGAACAGCCGCACGTCCAGCAGCGGCGCCGGGGTGTGCAGCTCGCGCAGCACGAACCCGACCAGCGTCACCAGCGCGACGGCGCCGGCGGTGAGGGTCGCGGCCGCGGTCCAGCCGCGGTCGGCACCCTCGATGATCGCGAACACCAGGCTGGCCACGCCGACCAGGGACAGCAGCGCGCCGGGCAGGTCGATCCGGCCCGGCCGGGCCTCGCGCGAGGTGGGGATCAGCGCGACGGTGCCGATCAGCGCGAGCACGGCGAGGGTCACGTTGAGCGCGAAGAACGAGTTCCAGGAGAAGAACTCGAGCAGGATGCCGGAACCGAACAGGCCGATGACCGCGCCGCCGCCGGCGACGCCGACCCAGACGCTGACCGCCCGGCCGCGCTCCTCCGGCGGGAACGACGTGGTGATCACCGACAGGGTCGTCGGCATCACCGCGGCGGCGCCGGCGCCCATGAGCACCCGGGCGGCGATGAGCAGGGCCGGGTCGTCGATCGTGAACGCCCACCCGGCGGCGGCGCCGAAGACGACGAGGCCGGCGACCAGGATGCCCTTGCGCCCGTACCGGTCGCCGAGCGCGCCGGCGCACAGCAGCAACCCGGCGAACACGACGGTGTACGCGTCGACGATCCAGGTCAGCTGCGTCTGGCTGGCGCCGGTGGCCCTGGCCAGGTCCGGCAGCGCGACGTTGAGCCCGCTCACGGCGGACACGACCATCATCAGCGCCAGCGCGACGACGGCGAGGACAGCCCGGCGGCGGGCCGGGGTGAGTTCTGCGGGCACGGGATGCTCCTCGGGAGGTCCGTCCGGGCAAAATTCCGTATGTGCTGTATTCTGCACGTGTGGAATTCATTCGTCAACAGGTACGGTGGGCGCCGTGACCGAACACTCCCGCGGCCGGGCCAGGACGGGCCGGCGCCCGGGGGACAGCGGCACCAGGGAGGCGATCCGCGCGGCCGCCAGCGCGCAGTTCGCCGAGCAGGGCTTCGACCGCACCTCGATGCGGTCGGTGGCGCTGCAGGCCGGCGTCGACCCGACGCTGGTCAGCCACTTCTTCGGCTCGAAGCAGAAGCTGTTCGCCGAGGTCATGCAGCTGCCGTTCGACCCGTCGGCGGTGATCCCGCGCATCCTCGAGGGTGACCCGGCCGCCATCGGGACCCGGCTGGCGACCTTCGTGCTGACCCTGCTGCAGACCCCCGACGGCTACGCCCGGCTGACCGGGCTCATCCGGGCCGCCGCGAGCGAGGACGCGGCCGCGGCCGTGGTCCGGGAACGTGTGAGCCGGGAGATCCTCGCCCCCCTCGCCGCCGGTCTCGGCTCCGACCGTCCGGAGCTCCGCGGGTCGCTGGCGGCCTCGCAGGTCGTCGGCATGGTCATGGCCCGGCACGTGGTCAAGGTCGAGCCACTGGCCTCCCTCCCGTCCGAGCAGGTGGTCGCCGTGATGGGCCCGACCCTGCAGCGCTACCTGACCGAGCCGCTCCCGTTCTAGACCGTGCCCGGTCCCGGCGGCTCGAGCACCACCGGGGGAGCGCCGACCAGCGGGGTGCGGACCGACCGGAGCAGGACGGTGGAGCGGCCGGTCAGCGGCAGGTCGAGCCCGGCGGCCGGGCGGGCGGCGGCGGCCGGCGGCAGCCCGTCCGGGTACGCGGTGTCGACAACGACCTCCCAGCCACTCGCCCACGGCAGCCCGGGCAGCACGAACGTGGTGTCCTCGGCACCGGCGTGCAGCACCAGCAGGTACGACTCGTCGGTGAGCCGCTCGCCGCGCGGGCCGCGGTGCCGGATCCCGTCGCCGTCCAGGTACATGCCCAGCGTGCGCAGGTCCGGCGAGTGCCACTCGCGCTCGGTCATCTCGCTGCCGTCGGCCCGCAGCCAGGCCAGGTCCTTGCGGCCGCCGCCGCCCGGCACCGGCCGGCCGGCGAAGAACCCGCGCTGCCGCAGCACCGGCGAGTCCCGGCGCAGCGCGATCAGCCGCCGGGTCAGCGCCAGCAGGTCGGCCACCGCAGGTTTGTCCACAGTGGACCAGTCCAGCCAGGACACCTCGTTGTCCTGGCAGTACGCGTTGTTGTTGCCGCCCTGGGTGCGGGCGATCTCGTCGCCGGCGACCAGCATCGGCACCCCGGTCGACAGCAGCAACGTGGTGAGCAGGTTGCGGACCTGCCGGCCGCGCAGCGCGGTCACCGCCGGGTCGTCGGTCTCGCCCTCGACCCCGCAGTTCCAGGACCGGTTGTGCGACTCGCCGTCCCGGTTGCCCTCGCCGTTGGCCTCGTTGTGCTTCTCGTTGTACGAGACCAGGTCGCGCATCGTGAACCCGTCGTGCGCGGTGACGAAGTTGATGCTGGCGTACGGGCGCCGGCCGTCGTCGGCGTACAGGTCGGAGGAGCCGGTGAGCCGGAAGCCGAGGTCGCGCACGCCGATCCGGTCGCCGGCCCAGAACGACCGGACCGTGTCCCGGTACTTGCCGTTCCACTCCGTCCACAGTGGAGGAAACTCGCCCACCTGGTAGCCGCCCTCGCCGACGTCCCAGGGCTCGGCGATGAGCTTGACCCGGGACACCACCGGGTCCTGGTGGATCACGTCGAAGAACGCGGACAGCTTGTCCACGTCGTGGAACGAGCGGGCCAGCGCCGAGGCGAGGTCGAACCGGAACCCGTCCACGTGCATCTCGGTGACCCAGTAGCGCAGCGAGTCCATCAGCATCTGCAGCACGTACGGGTGGCGCACGTCGAGGGTGTTGCCGCAGCCGGTGTAGTCGAGGTAGCGGCGCCGGTCGTCGGCGGACAGCCGGTAGTAGCCGGGGTTGTCGATGCCGCGGAAGCACAGCGTCGGCCCGGTCTCGTCGCCCTCGGCGGTGTGGTTGTAGACCACGTCGAGGATCACCTCGATGCCGGCGGCGTGCAGCGCCCGTACCATCGCCTTGAACTCGCGCACCTGCGCGCCCCGCGTGGACGCGTACGCGGCGTGCGGGGCGAAGTAGCCGATCGTGTTGTAGCCCCAGTAGTTCGACAGCCCGCGCCGGGTCACCGCGGGCTCGGTGACGAACTGCTGCGTCGGCAGCAGCTCCACGGCGGTCACGCCGAGGCCGGTCAGGTGCTCGATCGCGGCCGGGTGGGCCAGTCCCGCGTACGTCCCGCGTAGCGGCTCCGGCACGCCCGGGTGGCGCCGGGTGAAGCCGCGCACGTGCAGCTCGTAGATGACGGTGTCGTCCCAGGGCGTCTGCGGGCGGGTGTCGTTGCCCCATGGGAACGCGTCGTGCACCACCACGGACCGCGGCACGTACGGCGCGGAGTCCTGCGGCTCCGGCCGGTCGCCGGGGCCGAAGCCGTAGACCGCCGGGTGCGGGGTGAACCCGCCGTCCACCGCCCGCGCGTACGGGTCGAGCAGCAGCTTGGCCGGGTTGTAGCGCAGCCCGTCCCGCGGCCGGTAGGGCCCGTGCACGCGGTAGCCGTACCGCTGGCCGGGGCCGATGCGGGGCAGGTAGCCGTGCCACACGTGGTAGGTCGTCTCGGTGAGCGGGACGCGGGTCTCGGTCTCGCCGCCGGCCCGCCCGTCGAACAGGCACAGCTCGACCGCCTCCGCCCCGGACGACCACAGCGCGAAGTTCGTCCCCTCACCGTCCCAGGTGGCGCCGAGCGGCAGCGGCTGTCCGGGCCACGGCGGCTCGGCGCCGGCCGGCAGGTCGGGCCGGAACTCGTCGGGACGGGTCACACCGGCATCCTGCCGGACCCGGGCACGGCGGGTGCGGGGTTGCCGGAGCGCGATGGTTGGATGAGCCGGTGAGCGCACCCGACCCGGTCACCGACGCTGACACCGTCCTCCGGATGTCGGGCGTCGGCGTGCGGCGCGGCCGCTCGCACCTGCTGCGGTCGGTCGACTGGACCGTGGAGCTGGACGAGCGCTGGGTGGTGCTCGGCCCGAACGGCGCCGGCAAGACCACGCTGCTGCAGCTCGCCGCCGCCCAGCTGCACCCGAGCAGCGGGACCGCCGAGGTGCTCGGCGAGCGGCTCGGCCGGGTCGACGTGTTCGAGCTGCGGCCGCGGATCGGGCTTACCAGCGCCGCGCTGGCCGGCCGGGTGCCCAACAACGAGACCGTGCTCGACGTCGTCGTCAGCGCCGGTTACGCGGTGGTCGGCCGCTGGCGCGAGGAATACGACGTGCTCGACACCGGCCGGGCCCGGCACCTGCTCTACCAGCTCGGCGTGCAGCAGCTGGCCGACCGCCGGTTCGGCACGCTGTCCGAGGGCGAGCGCAAGCGGGTGCAGATCGCCCGGGCGCTGATGACCGACCCGGAGCTGCTGCTGCTCGACGAGCCGGCCGCCGGGCTCGACCTGGCCGGCCGGGAGCAGCTGGTCGCCCGGCTGGCCGCGCTGGCCGCCGATCCGGACGCGCCGACCATGGTGCTGGTCACCCACCACGTGGAGGAGATCCCGCCCGGCATCACGCACGGGCTGCTGCTGCGCAACGGCCTGGTCGTCGCGTCCGGCCTGATCGGCGACGTGCTGACGCCGGACCTGCTCAGTGTGACGTTCGGGATGCCGCTGGCGCTCGACCGGAACGGCGGGCGGTACGCAGCGCGAGCAGCGCTGTAGTCACGGCGACCACCACCCAGGCCGCGTACCGGACCTGGTCGGCGGCGGTGAGGTCGCGGTCGTCCGGCAGCAGCAGCGCGGCCGGCCAGTGCAGCACCAGGTCGTCCGGGGCGAGCACCCAGGTCGTGGTCGACACGTAGCCGGTGACGAGCAGCGCGGCGTAGTAGCCGACTCCGGCCACGGCGAGCGCGGCCGCGGTGACGACCACCGCCCGGCGGGCCCGGGCCAGCCGGACGAGGATCACGAGCACCGCCAGCGGCAGCACGACGACCAGCTGCCGGCCCGGCCACCAGTAGCCCTGCATGGTCAGCGCGATCCAGGTCGCGGTCGCCCAGCCGGCCAGCAGCGGCGCGGCGAGCACGGGCCAGTGCCGCGGGCGGCTGACCAGCAGCGCGGCCAGGGCAGGGATGATCAGGAACCAGGCCGGCTGCCAGGCGGCGATGCCGAAGTCGCGGTCGACCAGCAGCCCGAGCAGCCGGATCGACCGGCCCGGGTAGTTCGGGTGGAAGCCGACCACGCCGAACTCCCCGGAGCCCTGGAAGTGGTCGCCGCTGGCGTACGCGGTGATGCCGCCGTAGATCGCCTTGTGCACGGCCAGGTAGGCGACGCCGCCCGCGGCGAGCACGCCGGTGAGGACGGCGGCGGCCCGGCGCCGGCGCGCCCGCCACAGGCCGACCGCGGCGACGAGGAAGAGCGCGGCGCCGACCGGGGCGTACTTCACCGACAGCCAGGGCAGCGCGATGATCGCCAGTGCGAGGACCGACAGCGTGCGCGCGGTGGGCCTGGGTGCGGTCAGCGCCGCCACGGCGACCAGCGCGGCCAGCGCCCCCGGCAGCTCCGGGTAGACCTGCTGCCCGTACACGGCCAGCGGGGCCGTGCAGGTCGCCAGCGCGACCCCGGGCACGGCGAGCCGGATCGGCACCGCGAACCGGCGCACGGCGACCCAGAGCAGCAGCGCGGCCAGGATCCCGGCCAGCACGGCCAGGGTCAGCTTCGCCGCGACCCAGCCGCCGAGACCCATCGGCACCGCGAGCAGCACCGGCAGCAGCGGGTCGTGCGGCGACAGCTGGCTGCCGTCCGGGCGGACCGCGGTCTGCACCGGCAGGTCGAGGTCGTGGAAGGCGAGGAAGCGCCGGTCGGCCAGCTCGTCGGAGATGTCGAGGTCGTGGTCCTCCCACAGGCTCAGCGCGGACAGCAGGTATTGCGGCTCGTCCACTGCCGCGTGCCCGCCGTGGGTGGCCCGCACGCCGATCCCGAGGCCGGCGGCCAGCACGGTGAGCAGCGCGACCACCAGCATGGCCAGCCGCAGCCGGGGCGGCCGGTCGGACCGCGGCTCGACCCGGGCCTGCTCCTCGGTGACGGTCACGCCGGCACCGCCTCGGTCTCCGCCGCGGCCCGTTCGGCCGGGCCGGCGGCCTGCCCGGCGGCCTGCCCGGCCTGGCGGGCGACCACGTCGTCGAGGTCGGTGACCGGCACGAAGCCGAGCGTACGGCGCAGCCGGGTGGTGTCGGCCCAGGTCGCAGCCGGCTCCACCGCGGCGGCCGGGCCGACCACCAGCTCGGCCGGCGCGCCGAGCACCCGGCAGACCGCGCCGGCGAGCTCGGCCAGCGTGCGCGGCCGCCCGGTGCCGACGTTGAGCGGCCCGACCACGCCCCGCTCGGCCGCGAGCCGGGCGGCGCGGACGACGTCCCGCACGTCGGTGACGTCCCGGGTGCGCCGCGTCGAGCCGAGGATCCGGATCGGGTCGCCGGCCCGGACCGCGGCGATCCACCGGGCCAGCGCCATGTCCGGCCGCTGCCCCTCGCCGGCCACCGTGAACGGCCGCAGCACCGCGGCCGGCCTGCCGGCGCAGAGCAGCTCCGCGGCGGCCTTGCTGCGGGCGTACGCGCCGAGCGGGTGCAGCGGGTCGCTCTCCCGGGACGGCCGGCCGGCGGCGCCGCCGTACACGGACGAGGACGAGGCGACCACCAGCGTCGGTCCGGGCGGCACGGTGGCCAGCACCGCGGCGGTCGCCTGCACGTTGTCCCTGGTCCGGGCGGCGTCCGCGGCGGCGCCGGTGTCCCGCACGCCGGGCCGGCCGGCGAGGTGGAAGACCGCGTCTGCGCAGCGCAGCGCCTCGGTGACGGCCGGGTCGCGGTCGAGCAGGTCGGCCCGCAGCGCGGTCACGCCGGGGCCGTGCGGGGGCGGCCGGCGGTCGACGGCGACGACCGGGATCCCGTCCTCGGCCAGCGACGCGACCAGCGCCCGGCCGAGGAATCCGGCCGCGCCGGTCACGACGACTGACATTCACCCTCCGCATCCCTACCGCGAGCGAACTTAGGCTAGCCTTCCCTCACTATGGTCGTCACCCCGGACTCCCCGACGCTGGCCGCGCGTCCCGCCCTCACGGCGCCCTCCGGCCCGGTGGTGGTGGCGCGGCTGCGGGCCCTGCCGGTGCGGCGGCTGCGCCGCTGGCTCGGCGCGCTCGGCCTGCTCGTCGCCGTCGGCTACCTGGCCGCGGTGATCGACCCGTACGAGCTCGGCGCCGCGCTGGAGGCGGTGACCGACCACCCGGCCGCGCTGCTCGGCGCGGTCGTGCTCTACGTCGGCGCGTTCGTGCTGCGGTCGTGGGCCTGGCGGCGGGTGTTGCCCGGGCTGTCGACCGGCCAGTCGTGGGCGGCGCTGCACGTCTCGCTGCTCGGCAACCACGTGCTGCCGTTCCGGCTGGGCGAGGCGCTGCGGGTCACCAGCGTGCTGCGCCGCACCCCGCTGCCGAGGGCGCCGGTGGCCGCGTCCGCGGTCGCGCTGCGGGCGGCCGACCTGCTCGCCGTACTCGCGCTGGCGGCGGTGGCCGCGCCCGCGGTGGCCGGCGGGTTTGGCGTCTGGGGCTGGCTGCTGGCCGCCGCGCTGCTCGCGGCCGGGGTCGCCGCCGTGGGCTGGCTGGTCGCGCTGCGCCGGCGCGGCGCCGCGGTCCGGCTGCCCGGCGGTGGGGTGGCGCTGGCCGCCGCGGCGGCCTGGCTGCTGGAAGCCGCGGTGATGTGGGCCGCGGCGACCGCGGCCGGGATCGGGCTGAGCTACCCGCAGGCGGTCGCGGTGACGGCGGTGACGATCGCCGCGCAGACGATCGCGGTCACTCCGGGCGGCATCGGCGGGTACGAGGCGGCGGCGACCGCGGCGCTGGTCGGTCTCGGCGCCGGTCCGGGCCCGGCGCTGGCCGCGGCGCTGGTCGCGCACGCCACCAAGACCGCGTACGCACTGGGAGTGGGCGGGATCGGGCTGGTCACGCCGGCCCCGGGGTACTTCGGCCGGCTGCGGCTGGCCCGCACGTTGCCGCCCCGGCCGGCCGCCGTCGTCCCGGCCCCCGACGCCCCGGTCGTCGCGGTGATCCCGGTGCACGACGAGGCAGCCACCGTCGGTGACGTGGTGCGCCGGCTGCCCGCGGTCGCGTGTGGACGTCCGGTTCGGACGATCGTGGTCGACGACGGCTCGACCGACGGGTCGGCCGCGCTCGCCGCCGCGGCCGGTGCCACCGTGGTCGCCCAGCCGCGCAACCTCGGTCTCGGCGCAGCGGTGCGCCGGGCGCTGGCCGAGGCCAGCGCGCTCGACCCGGCCTGCGTCGTCTACCTCGACGCGGACGGCGAGTACGCGCCCGAGGAGCTGGCGCTGCTGGCCGCCCCGGTGCTGGCCGGGCGGGCCGACTACGTGGTCGGATCCCGGTTCGCCGGCGGTCCCCGGCGGATGCGGGCGCACCGCAACGCCGGCAACCGGGTGCTGACCCGCTGGGTGCGCTGGATGACCCGCCGCCGCGACCTCACCGACGGCCAGAGCGGCTACCGGGCGTTCTCCCCGGCGGCCGCCGCCTCGGCCGAGATCGTGCACGACTACAACTACGCCCAGGTGCTCACGCTCGACCTGCTCGGCAAGGGCTTCGCGTATGCCGAGGTGCCGATCACGTACGCGTTCCGTACCACCGGCTCCTCGTTCGTCCGGCTCGGCACCTACCTGCGCAAGGTGGTCCCGGCCGTCCACGAGGAACTGAACGCGGGCTAGTCCTCGACCACGTGCGCGGCGAACCGGGCGCGCGCGGCGGCCCACATCCCCGGGTCTCTGGTGCCGTCCGGGCGCAGCGCCGCGACCGCGTCCAGCGCCTCGGCCATCGCGTGGTGGGTGTTGTCGTGCGCGAACAGCCCGAGGCGGCCGAACGTGGTGACCCGGTCGAGCCCGTCGACCCACTCGTCCAGCGGCCGGAGCCGGTCGGCGTAGCCGATCTCGTACACCGGGTAGACGTGCGGCAGCCGGCGCACCTCGACGCCGCCGAACCGCACCCAGGGCAGCCCGCTCGCCCGCAGCCCGTCCCGGACCAGCTCGGCCAGGTCGTCCGGAGTGGACGTCCACACCGGATCACCGACCGCGCAGGGGATCTCCGCGCACAGCACGCTGCGGTCGGCCGGGTCGTCCCGGCTGACGCGGTAGTTGGCCGGCTCGGACAGCCGGGTCACCCTGGTCTGCGGCCCCGGCAGGTAGTGCGCGTCGTAACCGGTCCACCGACCGCCGGTGTGCACCAGGTAGACGAGAACCATCGCCCGGAACACCAGCCCGGTCGGCGGGACCGGCGCATCGGCCAGCCGGGCCAGCACCGGCAGCGGCACGGTCGAGAACACGTGCCCGGCGCGGACCGTGCGACCGTCCGCAGTGGACACCGCGACCCCGTCGGACCCCGGCTCGACCGCGATCACCTCGGCGTCGGTCTCGACGGCCGCCCCGGCCGCCGCCGCCGCCTCGGCGAGCACGTCGACGATCTGGCCGAAGCCGCGGCGAGGGTAGAAGAACACCCGCCCCTGCCCGGACCGGTCACGGCGGAGCATCGTGCGGGCGATGCCCCAGACGCCGCCGGTGCTGACCCGGCGGCGGGCCTGCTCGGCGTCGATGTCCCGGCCCGGCAGCCCCCACAGCTTCTCCGCGTACGGCCCGTACAGCGCGTTGTAGAGCTCCGGGCCGAGGGTGCTGACCAGCAGCGACGCGTACGAGGCCGGGTCGGCGCCGGCGAACGGGCGGGTGACCGCGTCCCGGCCGATCCGCAGCACGGCCTTCGGGGGCAGCGTGCGGGCCAGCTCGACCGGCCGGAGCGGGAAGCCGACCCAGCGGTCGTACACCCGCAGGCGGCCGTCGCGAGGGCGGGTCTGCAGGTCGTCGCCGAGCAGCTCGCGCAGCAGGCTCAGCACCGGCGCCGGGGTGGCCGGGTGCAGGCGGTGGCTGCCGGTGTCGACCCGGACGCCGGCCACGTCGAACGAGGCCGCCATCCCGCCGACCGCCGGTGCCCGCTCCAGCAGCAGCACCGAGCGCCCGGACCGCGCCGCGCGCCACGCCGCCGCCAGCCCCGCCGGTCCGCCGCCCAGCACCACCACGTCGAGGTCCGCCATCGCCGCCAGCCTAGGACCTGCCTCCCGGCCGGCGGCTGGCCCCATCCGCCGGTGAACGGGAGCCACCACCCCAGGGCGGTAGGGTCCGGACAGGCCAGCGGAAGGGGATCGGCGTGGGCGAGTTCGTCAGGTTCGAGGTCGACGGCGGCATCGGCACGATCGGGCTCGACCGGCCCCCGATGAACGCGCTGAACGCCCAGGTGCAGGGCGAGCTGCACGACGCCGCGACGGAGGCGAGCGCTCGCGCCGACGTCCGCGCGGTGGTCATCTACGGCGGCGAGAAGGTGTTCGCGGCCGGCGCCGACATCAAGGAGATGGTCACCGCCGACTACGCGTCGATGGTCGATCGGGCGGCGCCGCTGCAGGCCGCCTTCGACGCGCTCGCCCGCATCCCGAAGCCGACCGTCGCCGCGATCACCGGCTACGCGCTCGGCGGCGGCTGCGAGCTGGCGCTCACCGCCGACTTCCGCGTCTGCGGCGACAACGCCAAGCTCGGCCAGCCGGAGATCCTGCTCGGCATCATCCCCGGCGCCGGCGGCACCCAGCGGCTTCCGCGGCTCGTCGGCCCGGCCAAGGCCAAGGACCTGGTCTACTCCGGACGGTTCGTCGGCGCGGACGAGGCGCTGGCGATCGGCCTGGTGGACAAGGTGGTCGCGCCCGACGACGTCTACCCGGCGGCGGTCGAGATGGTCTCCCGCTACGTCGCCGGCCCGGCGCTGGCGCTGCGCGCGGCCAAGGCGGCCATCGACGGCGGGCTGGACGGCGACCTCGCCAGCGGGCTGCGGCTGGAGACCCAGTTGTTCACCGGGCTGTTCGCGACCGAGGACCGAACCATCGGGATGGCCTCGTTCGTCGAGAACGGCCCCGGCAAGGCCCGGTTCGTGGGCCGGTGAGCGAGCCCGGGTGCGCGCAGGGCGAGCGGGGAGCGACGAGGGCTGAGCCGGCCGAGGGACGAGCCCGGGTCCGTCCGGGGAGCGGGCGGAGCGTCTCCCGCGAGCAGGTCGAGGCCGCCAGGGCCGACCCCAAGCTCGCGAACGTCCTCTACCACGACTGGGAAGCCGGCTCGTACGACGAGAAGTGGTCGATCTCGTACGACCAGCGTTGCGTGACCTACGCCCGGGAGCGGTTCGGCTACGTCGCCGACTGGCCGCCCGTGCCGTACCCACGCGCGCTGGAGATCGGCTCCGGCACCGGGTTCTTCCTGCTCAACCTCATGCAGGCCGGGCTCGCGAGCCACGGCTCGGTGACCGACATCAGCCCCGGGATGGTGGCGGTCGCGCTGCGCAACGCCGGGTCGCTCGGCCTCGACGTGGACGGGCGGGTCGCCGACGCGGAGACGATCCCGTATCAGGACGCGTCCTTCGACGTGGTCGTCGGCCATGCGGTGCTGCACCACATCCCCGACGTCGAGCGGGCGCTGCGCGAGGTGCTGCGGGTGCTCAAGCCGGGCGGCCGGTTCGTGTTCGCCGGCGAGCCGACCCGGTACGGCGACGCGGTCGCGCGCCGGCTGTCCCGGGCGACCTGGTGGACGGCGACCCGGGTGACCCGGCTGCCGGCACTGTCCGGATGGCGCCGGCCGCAGGGTGAGCTGGACGAGTCGTCCCGGGCGGCGGCCCTGGAGGCGGTCGTCGACCTGCACACGTTCCCGCCCGCGGCGCTGCGCCGGATGGCGATCGCGGCCGGTGCGGTCGACGTGTCGGTGCGCACCGAGGAGCTGACCGCTGCCTGGTTCGGCTGGCCGGTGCGGACGTTGGAGGCGGCGGTGCCGCCGGGCAAACTGGGCTGGGACTGGGCCATGTTCGCCTACCGGACCTGGCAACGGCTGTCCTCGGTTGACCGCCGGCTCGCCCGGGTCGTGCCCGCCGGATTGTTCTACAACGCGCTGGTAACCGGGGTCCGACCTGGCGAGCCTGCCCACGCGGACACCTGATGGTGTTACCGTGGCGGCCCGTTCGTATGTATGAGGAGTGGCAAGTGGCACAAGGCACCGTCAAGTGGTTCAACGCCGAGAAGGGCTACGGCTTCATCGCCGTCGAAGGTGGGGGTGCCGACGTCTTCGTGCACTACTCCGCGATCGCGACGACCGGGTACCGCAGCCTCGACGAGGGTCAGAAGGTCGAGTTCGACGTGACCCAGGGCCAGAAGGGCCCGCAGGCGGAGAACGTCCGCCCGATGTAG
>DATBFW010000255.1:0-18296 GCA_036558285.1 Mycobacteriales bacterium
GGGGGCGGCACCGGCGGCGGCACCGGCGGCGGCACCGGCGGCGGCACCGGCGGCGGCACCGGCGGCGGCACCGGCGGCGGCACCGGCGGCGGCACCGGCGGCAGACGCGTCCTCGGCGCCGTCCCGAGCGGTCGCCGCCACGCCGGCGCCCCGAGTCGCCGGCGTGGCGCCGCTTCCGGCGGGCGCGTTCTCGGCGGTGTCCCGAGCCGCCGGCGTGGCGCCGCCGCCGGCGGGCGCCTGCTCGACCGCTGCCCCCGTGCTCACTTCGCCTTGCGGACCTCGAGCTTGTCGGTGGGCAGCAGCGGGATCTTCTTCCCCCACTCGACCGCCTCCTCGATGCTCGCCACGTCGATCATGTAGAACCCGCCGACCTGCTCCTTCGCCTCGGCGAACGGCCCGTCGGTGACCGTCCCGTCGTTCAGGACGGTCCGCGCGGTCTGCGGGGGCTCCAGCTCGGCGCTGGACACGATCGTCACCCCAGCCTTCCCGAGCTCGTCCATGAACGCGAAGTGGCCCGCGTACATGGTCTTCGTCTCCTCCTCGCTCAGCAGCCCGTACGCGTCGTCGTCGCCCACGATGAGCAGCAGGTATTCCGCCATTGCTAGACCTCCTGGATCTCCCGGATCTCCACCGTCAGGCCGGGGCTGGTCGGCATCCGCCGGGCCAGCGCCAGCGCCTCGCCGGCGCTCGCGCAGTCCACCACGTACACGCTGCCGAGCTGTTCCTTCGTCTCCGCGAACGGCCCGTCGGTCACGGTCCCGTCGGTGCGGAGCACCCGGGCGCCGTCGCCGAGTGCCTCGGCGAGGTGCAGGGTGCCCGCCGCCGCCAGCTCGCGGCCGAGGGCGATGTGACCCTCGACGACCGCGCGCCGCTGCTCCGCCGGCAGGTCCGCCTCGCCGGCGGGGTCGCCGTACAGCAGGAAGAGGTAGCGCACGCCTCCAGCTCCCGTCCCCGGCGGCCGTCCGGCCGCCGACATCGTCATGACGAGCGACGTCCCCCGGAATCGACAGTCGCGGGCCGTTCAGTCGAGGATCTTCACCCGGACGCGGCGGTTCTGCCGGCCCTTGTTCTCGACCTTGGTCACCTGGACCCGGCCGATCTGCCGGGTCGAGGCCACGTGGGTGCCGCCGTCCGCCTGCGTGTCGAGACCGGTGATGTCCACGATGCGGACCTCGGTCTCGTCCGGCGGGATGAGATTGGTCTGGGTGCGGATGATGTCCGGGATCGCCAGCGCCTCGGCCCTGGGCAGCACCCGCACCTCGACCGCGCGGTCGGCGGCCACCTCCGCGTTGACCCGCTCCTCCACGGTCGCCTTGAACCCTTCCGGCAGGTCCGGCAGGTTGAAGTCCATCCTGGCCTCGCCGGGCTCCATGTTGCCGCCGGTGACGAGCGCGCCGAAGTCGCGGAACACCACCCCGCCGAGCACGTGCAGCCCGGAGTGCGTGCGCATCAGCAGGCTGCGCCTGGTGTCCTCGAGGGCGCCGACGACCGCGGTGCCGGCCGCCGGGACCGGGTCGCCCTCGGCCGGGACGAGGTAGAGGTCGTCGCCCTTGACCGTGCCGACGATCCGGGTCTGCACGCCGCCCCACAGCAGCACCCCGTGGTCCGGCGGCTGCCCGCCGCCGCCCGGGTAGAACGCCGACCGGTCCAGGACCATCCCTCGGTCGGGGTCGACGCCGACGACCGTGCACTCCCACTGGCGCAGGGTCGGGTCGGCCAGGTCGAGGCGCTCGGTGTGGCCGTGCCGGGTGATCCCCATGCCGGAACCCTACGGCTGGCAGTGCGGGCACCAGTAGGTGACCCGGCCGTAATCGGGGCGGTCGGCCGGGCGCTGCTCGGCCACCCGGATGGTGCTGCCGCAGCGCCGGCAGGCCAGCCCGCCGCGGCCGTGCACCCAGTGCTGCTCGCCGCGGCGCAGGCTGCCGGTGGTCGACTGCTCGGGATGGTCGCGGTTGGCCCGCATCAGCCGGTACGTGGTGGCGACGAGTTTCGGCACCGTCACCTGGCCGGCCGGCGTCCACGGGTTGACGCCGACCAGGAACAGCGCCTCGCTCTTGTAGAGGTTCCCGACGCCGGCGAGCAGCCGCTGGTCCAGCAGCGCCTCGCCGATCGGGCGGGCCGGGTCGGCCTCCAGCCGGCGTGCGGCCTCGTCCGCGTCCCAGTCCGGGCCGAGCACGTCCGGGCCGAGGTGGCCGACCAGGCGATCCTCCTCGCCGGTCGGGACGAGCGCGATGTCGTGCAGGCGGTAGCCGACGGCCTCCCACTCGGTGTTCGCGAGCACGGCGCGGACCTGGTGGGCGGGGCCGCCGCCGCGCCAGCGCTCGCCCGACCGATGCAGCCGCCAGCTGCCGTCCAGCCGGAAGTGCGTGTGCAGGGTGAGCCCGCGGTCGAACCGGGTCAGCATGTGCTTGCCGCGGGCCAGCACCTCGGTCACGGTCGCGCCGGTCAGGTCGGCCGTGGCCAACGCCGGCACCCGCAGGTCGAACCGGGTCAGCGGCCGGCCGCTAAGCGCGGCGTCCATGCGCTTGGCGGCCAGCCAGACGGTGTCTCCCTCAGGCACCGCGCCATTGTCGCGCTGAGCCGTGGCGCTGGCCCGGTGCGGTCAGTCGTCGCCGTGGTCGGCGAGCAGGGACCATGCCAGCCCGGCCTGCACGGCCGCGCAACCGCGGACCACCCACGGCAGCGTCACTGCCATCAGGGCGCCGAGCGCGGTGGTGAGCAGGATGTCCGCGGTGCGGCCGTCGCCGAGGCCGATGTAGTACGCCAGCGAGTGGTTGTCGGGACCTCGGGGCACGCTCCACTCCCACAGCACGCACCCGAGACCGCCGACCGCGCCGGCGAACCAGGTGACCACGATCGCGAACGACGCCACGGCGACCGGGAACGCGACGATCCCGTGCAGCAGGTCGAGCCAGCGGCGCGGGTCGGCGCCGGCGGACACGGCGCGGCCGAGCTTCCCGCCGCGCGGGGTCCGGTACGCCGGCCGCGGCGTGCGGAAACCGAACAGCGCGTCCAGCCGGCTGCGCTCGACCCGGGCCAGGACGCGGGCGGCGGCCAGCGTGCCGGCGAGCACGGCAATCCCGATCGTGATCGCGAGCGTGCCGATGCCGACCGCGAAGCCGGTCACCAGCAGCACGAACGTGGCGACCGCCAGCGGGAAGCCGGTGAGCACGTAGCCGGCGGACCGGCCGACCCGCAGCCGAGGCGTGGCGGCCGGGACGGGAAGAGCCTGTGTTGCCATGCCTCGACACTAGGTTCGGGCGGGTGCACCGACCACGGGGTTGCCAGGCCGGTTCGGGGTGGGGTTGTCCCTACTCGTCGAGCGCCTTGGTGAAGTGGTGCGAGGAGATGTGCATCCGCTCGCGGAAGTAGAACCGGTGCGCGTCGTGCCGCTGCACGCCGGAGTCGAGGTCGATGACCGTGCAGCCGGCGGCCCTGGCCCTGGTCTCCAGCTCGGCCAGCAGCGCGTGCCCGACGCCCTTCGACCGGCCGTCCGCGGCGGTGACGAGGTCGTCGACGTAGAGCTTGCGGACCGCGAACGTGAGGGCGAGGATCCGCCAGCCGGCGACTCCGACGCACCGGTCCCCGTCGTACGCGACGAGGAACCGGAGGCCCTGCGGGTGGCCCTCCGCGTAGATCGCGGTGAGGCCGGCGGCGTCGAGGCGGGTGCGCAGCTGCGCGAGCACCGGCAGCATGTCGTCGACCAGCCGCGGGTCACCCGGCTCCAGGTCCACCAGTTCGTACGTCATGCCGGCCATCTTCCCGGAGCGGCCGGCCACGTACGGTCGCGGGATGGAGCGGCGACCGGTGCGGTACGGCGGGCGGGACGACACGGCGCTGGTGGTGGTGCTCGACTGCGCCGACCTGGACCGGTCGGCCGCCTTCTGGTGCGGCGCGCTCGGCTACGTGGGACCGCCCGCCGGCACCCCCGGCCCGTACCGGCAGCTCGTGCCGGCCGGCGGCGACGGCTTGGAGCTGCTGCTCCAGCAGGTGCCCGAGGCGAAAGACGGCAAGAACCGGGTGCACCTCGACCTGCGCGTCCCCGACCTCGAGGACGAGCTGGCCCGGCTGCTCGCGCTCGGCGCCCGGCACACCACCGGCGATCCGGTCGAGGAGGACGGCTGGACCTGGTATGTCCTCGCCGACCCGGACGGCAACGAGTTCTGCGTCCTCCGGCCGGGGCGCTGAGGTCAGGCGCGTAGTCGCAGGCCGCGCGGGGTCGGGCGGAAGCCGGCGGCCTCGAGGGCCTCGGACAGGGCCGTGGCGGTGTGCACGCTCTCGCCGTCGGCACGCTCGACGGCGAGCCGGCCGAGGCCGCCCTCGCGGACGGCGAGGGCGAGCGCGTCGGCGGCGGCCTGCAGGGCGGTCGGGTCCTCGGTCCAGGACAGCAGGGTGCGGCCGCCGCGCTCGACGTAGAGGGTCAGCGCACCGTCGACGAGAACGACCAGCGCGCCGGCCTTCCGACCGGGGCGGTGCCCGCGACCGCCGTCCCCGTCGGCCGGTCGCTCCGGCCACGGCAGCGCGGCGCCGAACGGCTGCGCCGGGTCGGCCGCCGCCAGCACCACCGCCGGCGACGTGTCAGTCCGTCGCCCCCGACCGCCGACGTCAGGGCCGATCGGACCGGGGTCGGCGGGGGACGGGAGGCGGTCGGTGGCGTAGGAGCGGAGGCGGTCGACGGCGCCGGGAGAGGCGAACTGCGCCGCGCCGAGGGACTCCACGAAGTAGCCGCGCCGGGTCCGGCCGGACTCCTCCGCGGCCCGCAGCACCGGGTAGACCGCGGCGAACCCGCCCGGCACCCGCTCGGCCATCACCGCACCCCGGGTCAGTACGCCGTGCCGGTCGAGCAGCACCTCCGCCTGGGCGTGCGCCCGCCGGGTCGCGTCGGCCTCCCGCTCCGGCACCCGCGACCACCGACCGGCCGCGGTTGGCGGACCGGTGCGGGACGGCATCGCCGGCCGGCCCACCCGCCCGTACCGGGAACGCGGCGCCGCCCGGCGCCGCACCGGCCCGGCCCGGCCGGTCGTGCCGAGCAGCGACCGCAGCGGCGCCAGCGTGTCGTTGGTGAGCAGCCCCGCCCACACCAGCTCCCACAGCGCCGCGACCAGCGCCGGGTCGTCGGTCGAGCCGACCCGGTCGGACAGCGTGCGGAAGAACAGCGCCTGGTCGCCGTCGAGCGCGTCGAGGATGGCCGAATGCAGGTCGGTCGGCTCGACCGGGTCGGGCGCCGGCAGCAGCAGGTCGGCCACGTCGGTCGGCGCCAGCGCGAGCCAGCCGTCCGCGCCGGGCAGCGCGCCGGCCCCGGTCCAGGTCACCTCGCCGGCCGCGGTCAGCTCGTCGAGCAGGGCCGGGGAGTAGTCGGCCACCCGGGACGGCAACACCGTGGCCTCCAGCGCCGAGGCCGGCACCGCCGCGCCGGCCAGCTGCTCGATCACCCGCAGCAGCCCGTCGGACCCGCGGGCCCGCGACCCGACGCCCTGCCAGGCCGGCAGGAACCGGGCCAGCGCCGAGGTCGGCACCGGCTCGACGTCCTTGCGCAGCTTGGCCAGCGACCGCCGGCGCAGCGTGCGCAGCACCTCCGCGTCGCACCACTCGGTCCCGGTGCCGCCGGGGCGGAACTCGCCGGCGGCCACCCGGCCGGCCGACGCGAGCCGCTCGAGCGTCGCCGCCACCACCGCGACGCCGAGCCCGAGCCGGCCGGCGCAGTCGGCGGCATGGAACGGCCCGTGCGTCCGCGCGTACCGGGCGACGAGGTCGCCGAGCGGGTCGCGCACCGGCTCGGTGAACGCCTCCGGCACCCCGGTCGGCAGCGGGGCGCCCAGCGCGTCCCGCACCCGGCCGGCGTCCTCGATCGCGATCCAGCGCTCTTCGCCGGCGATGCGTACGCGGATCGCCCGCCGGGCCGCCTCCAGCTCGGCCAGCCAGGCCGGCGTCGCCCCTCGGGCCAGCGCCTCGGCCGTGGTCAGGTCGCCGAGCAGCCGGAGCAGGTCGGCGGTGGAGTCCACCGAGTAGGCCCTGCGGTCGTCGGTGATCCGTTGCAGCTGCTCCTCGACCTCCGCCACCGCGCCGGCGTCGAGCAGCTCGCGCAGCTCCGCCTGCCCGAGCAGCTCGGCGAGCAGCGCCGTGTCCAGGGACAGCGCCTGCGCCCGGCGCTCGGCCAGCGGCGCGTCGCCCTCGTACAGGAACATGCCGACGTAGCCGAACAGCAGCGAGCGGGCGAACGGCGACGGTTGCGGGGTCTCGACCTCGACCAACCGGACCGTCCGCGACCGCAGGTCCGACATGATCCCGACCAGCCCCGGCACGTCGAAGACGTCCTGCAGGCACTCCCGCATCGTCTCCAGCACGATCGGGAACGACCCGTAGCCGCTGGCGACCTGCAGCAGGTGTGCCGCGCGCTGCCGCTGCTGCCACAGCGCCGTGCGCCGGCGCGGGTCGCGCTTGGGCAGCAGCAGCGCCCGGGCCGCGCACTCCCGGAACCGGGAGGCGAACAGCGCCGACCCGCCGACCTCGGCGGTCACCAGCTGCTCGATCTCCTCCGGCTCGAACAGCGCGACCTCGGCCGACGGCGGCTCGCCGTCGGTCTCCGGCAGCCGCAGCACGATCCCGTCGTCGGAGTGCATCGACTGGATCTCGACCCCGTAGCGCTCGCGCAGCCGGGCGGTGACCGCCAGCGCCCACGGTGCGTTGACGGGTGCCCCGAACGGCGAGTGCACCACGAGACGCCAGTCGCCGAGCTCGTCCCGGAACCGCTCGACCAGCAGCGTCCGGTCGTCCGGCACGTGCCGGGTCGCCTCCTTCTGCTCGGCCAGGTAGGCGAGCAGGTTGGCGGTGCCCCAGTCGTCCAGCCCGGCCGCCTTCGCCCGCGCGGCTGCCTTCTCCACCGGCGCCGAGGACACCTCGCGCAGGAACGCACCGAGCGCGCGGCCCAGCTCCACCGGCCGGCCGGGGGCGTCGCCCTTCCAGAACGGCATCTTCCCCGGCTGCCCCGGCGCCGGGGTGACGAGCACCCGATCGTGGGTGATGTCCTCGATCCGCCAGGACGTCGAGCCGAGCAGGAACACGTCGCCGACGCGGGACTCGTAGACCATCTCCTCGTCCAGCTCGCCGACCCGGCGACCGGGCTCGCCCGCGCCGGCGGCCAGGAAGACGCCGAACAACCCCCGGTCGGGGATCGTGCCGCCGCTGGTCACCGCCAGTCGTTGCGCCCCCGGCCGGCCGGTCAGCGTGCCGGTCACCCGATCCCACACCAGCCGCGGCCGCAGCTCGGCGAACTCGTCCGACGGGTAGCGCCCGGACAGCATGTCCAGCACGGACTCCAGCGCCGAGGTCGGCAGCGTCGCGAACGGCGCGGCCCGGCGGACCAGCGCGGCCAGCTCGTCCACGGTCCACGCGTCGAGCGCGACCATCGCGACGACCTGCTGGGCGAGCACATCGAGCGGATTGCGCGGGTAACGCATCGCCTCGATCTGCCCGGTCTGCATCCGCTCGGCCACGACCGCCGACTCCACCAGGTCGCCGCGGTATTTCGGGAACATCACGCCGCGGCTGACCGCGCCGACCTGGTGGCCGGCCCGGCCGACCCGCTGCAGCCCCGCCGCCACCGACGGTGGCGCCTCCACCTGGACGACCAGGTCGACCGCGCCCATGTCGATGCCGAGCTCCAGCGAGGAGGTGGCGACCACGGCCGGCAGCCGGCCGGACTTCAGCTCCTCCTCGACCAGGGTCCGCTGCTCCCGGGACACCGAGCCGTGGTGGGCCCGGGCGACCACGACCGGCGCGCCGTCGCCGGTGCCGGCCTGGGCGGACACCGCGGCCGGCATCCCGCCGGGCTGCCGCGGCCCCGGCGCCCAGCCGCCGGGTGCCGCCGTGGCACCGGTGTCCCGCCAGTCCGGGGGCGCGGCGCCGATGCCGGAGTCGCCCCCGTCCAGCGCGTCGTACGCGGACAGGTCCTGCGCCGTCTGCCCGTATCGCCGCTCGTACGCGAGCTCGTTGAGCCGGGCGGTCAGCCGCTCGGCCAGCCGGCGCGAGTTGGCGAACACGATCGTCGACCGGTGCTGCTCGACCAGGTCGAGCACCCGCTCCTCGACCGCCGGCCAGATCGAGATCCGGCGCTCGGCGCCGGCCGCCGACCCGTGCACCTCGCCGGTCGGCTCGCCGAGCTGGGACATGTCCTCGACCGGCACGACGACCCGCAGCTCCACCGACTTCTGTGCCGGTGGCTGGACGACCGTCACGGGCCGGCCGCCGGCCAGGAACCGGGCCACCTCCTCCACCGGCCGGACGGTGGCGGACAACCCGACCCGCTGGGCCGGCCGGGGCAGCAGCTGGTCGAGCCGCTCCAGGCTCACCGCCAGGTGAGCCCCGCGCTTGGTCGAGCAGACCGCGTGCACCTCGTCGACGATGACCGTCTCGACCCCGCTCAGCGCGTCCCGGGCGGCGCTGGTGAGCATGAGGAACAGCGACTCGGGTGTGGTGATGAGGATGTCCGGCGGCCGGCGGGCCAGCTGCCGGCGCTCGTCCGCGGCGGTGTCGCCGGAGCGCAGGCCGACCTGTACGTCGGGCAGCGGCTGCCCGAGCCGGGTCGCGGCCTGCCGGATGCCGGCCAGCGGGGCGCGCAGGTTGCGCTCGACGTCGACGGCCAGCGCCTTGAGCGGGCTCACGTAGAGCACCCGGCAACGCCGCTTCGGGTCGTCCGGCGGCGGCGTGCCGGCCAGCTTGTCCAGCGACCAGAGGAATGCGGCCAGCGTCTTGCCTGACCCGGTCGGCGCGACGACGAGCGTGTGGTCACCGCGGCCGATCGCCTCCCAGGCTCCACGCTGGGCCGCGGTCGCCTGCTCGAAGGCGCCGTCGAACCACGTGCGGGTCGCGGGGGAGAAGCGCTCGGCGTCGGTCACGGCATCCATGGTGCGCCAGGGGTACGACGATTTCCGTCCGCTGCCGGCGAACCTCCGGGGTCGGGCTGCTAGGTCGAGCGGCCGGCCCGGAGCAGCCGCTCGGCCGGCCGCAGCCGCAATGCGGCGACCGTGCCGGCGGCCTGCACCAGGCCCGGCTCGGCCCGGCGCAGGCTGTCCAGGTGCTGCGCCGACCAGAGCAGCAGCAATGCGTGCTTGGCCGCCGCCGCGTCCGCGTCCAGGCCGGTACGCAGGTGGCCGATCACGTCGTCGGGCAGCTGCGAGTCCGGCGGGTCGGCCGACGGCACGGTGGTGCGACGGCCGGCCAGCAGGTCGCCGAGCGTGCGATACCAGAGGTCGACGCCGTCGGAGACCGCGCGCAGCTCGGCGCCGGCGGCCAGCAGGTCGTCGGGCACCGGGACGTGCACGTCCCGGCTGGACAGCTCCTCCAGCGAGTCGGCGACCAGCCGCAACCGGGTCGCCGCGCCGGCCAGCGCGGCGACGTCGTCGAGGCCGATCCGCTTCGCTCCCGGCTCGGCCAGGTATTGCCGGAACGCGTTGTCGAGCCGCTGCCGCGCCGCCAACGCCCGATCCTTGCCGTCCGGCGCCGGCCGGCCGGTCAGCGTGTGCACCAGCGCCCGCACCCGGTCGGAGGCGGCCCCGTACGCGTCGTCCAGCGCGATGCCGAGCGCGACCGCCGCACCGCGCGGCCAGAACAGCGCCCCGACGACGACCGAGACCACGCAGCCGAGCAGGACGTCCTCGATCCGGACCAACCCGACGTCGAGGCCGCCCGGAGCGATGATCGAGAACAGCACCACGACGACCAGCGTGAACCCGGCCTGCCCGGCGACGAACGAGATCGCCGCCGGCGCGATCGCCGCGGTGAGGATCGTCAGCGGCAGCAGCGTCCACAGCACCGCCGGGTTGCTGCCCAGGCCGAACAGCACGACCGCGCTGACCGCCACACCGAGCGCGGTGCCGAACACCGCCCGGACCGCGGTGACCCCGGTGCCGAGCGCGCTGGACCGCAGCACCGACAGCGAGCCGAGCACCACCCAGAACCCGTGCTGCACCTCCAGCGCGGTAGCCAGCCCGACCGCGATCGACAGCCCGGCGGCGCCGCGGACCGCCGAGCGCAGGATCGCGGAGCGCCGGTCCAGCTGCTGGCGGGTCAGCCGGCCGGCCGCCACCGACCAGCGCCGCAGGTCGGCCGCCCGCCAGCCCACCCCGCGTACCTGCAGCACGTACTCGGCCACCGTCTGCGCGGCGAAGCCGAGTACCCGGGCCGCGAACGACGGGTCCCGGGCGCTGGTCACCGGGAACCTCGTGCCGTCGAGGCCGATCCGGTCCAGCGTCGCCGCCGCGGCCCGCTTGCGCGCGGCCAGCAGCGCCCGCAGCCCGGTCCGGATCGACTCGTCCGACTCGTCCGACCCCTCGGTGTCCTCGGTGACCAGCGCGTCCGCGCACCGGTCCAGCAGGGCGCCAGCCACCTCGACGACCGTGTCGATCTCGCCCCGGCAGGGGTGCCCCCGCTTGTCCGCCGCAGCCACCTCGGCCGCCACTCCGGCCACCCAGTCGAGCTGGTCGGCCAGCACGGCCAGCGCGCGGTCGGTGTCCCCGGCGCCGCCGGGCCGGTACGGGGTGCGGGAGAACTCCGTCCGCAGCGCCGCGGCCGCGGTCGCCGCCTCGGCCGCGGGCCCGTCGATCGGGTCGGATCGGGCGTCGGCGACCAGCAGCGCGCCCAGCGCCCGGCACGCCTCGGCCGCCCGGATCCGCAGCGCGCCCGGCGTCGACGGCGGGCGGAGCAGCATCCCGGCCGGGATACTCAGCGCCGCCGCGAGCCACCAGCCGGCCAGCCGCCAGAGCAGCTCGGACCAGTGCACCGGGATCGACACCGGCAGCACGAACGTCAGCAGCACGGCGGTCGTCGCGCCGGCCGCGTACGAGCCGAGCGAGGCGGCCATGAGCACGCCGAAACCGAACAGCGCCATCCCGATCACGGCCGTCACCACGGTCATCGAGCAGGCGGTGGCCACCGTGATGGACGCCGTCCCGACGGCGACCACCAGCCCGTACGCGACCAGCCGCGGCCTGGTCCGGACCGGCGGGTCGAGGAAGATCAGCAGCGCGAACGCGCCGAACGCGGCGAACGTCGCGAACTGGGCGTTGTCGGACAGCAGCTGGGCCAGCGCGACCGCGACCGGCACGACGACCGCGCCCCGGATCGCCCGGGCGAGCGCCGGTCGACCGGGGTCGTGGGCCCGCAGCCAGGCCAGCACGTGTCGCACACGGATCACTCCATCGTCCGACGGCGGTCGGCACAAGCCCCGGGCAGCCGCGTGCCGGGCGAGAATGGTCGCATGCAGCGCACCCTCTTCGAGCCCGAGCACGACGCGTTCCGGGACATGGTCCGCACCTTCATGGAGCGGTCGGTGGCCGGTCGGCACGCGGACTGGGAGAAGGCCGGCATCGTGGATCGCGGCGTCTGGCTGGAGGCCGGCAAGCAGGGGATGCTCGGCATGGACGTGCCGGAGGAGTACGGCGGGGGTGGCGTCGCCGACTTCCGCTACAACGTCGTGCTGGACGAGGAGATCATCCGCATCGGGGCGACCGGCCTCGGCTTCGGCCTGCACAACGACATCGTCGGGCCGTACCTGCTGTCGCTGAGCACGGACGAGCAGAAGCGCCGCTGGCTGCCCGGCTTCTGCTCCGGCGAGCTGATCACCGCGATCGCGATGAGCGAGCCGGGCGCCGGCTCCGACCTGCAGCGGGTGCACACGCACGCCCGGCGGGACGGCGGCGACTGGGTGCTGTCCGGCTCCAAGACGTTCATCACCAACGGGATCAACGCCGACCTGGTGCTGGTCGTCGCCCGTACCGACCCGGACGCGGACGGCGCCCGCGGGATCAGCCTGCTCGCGGTCGAGCGCGGCATGCCCGGCTTCGAGCGGGGCCGCAACCTCGAGAAGATCGGGATGAAAGCGCAGGACACGGCGGAGCTGTTCTTCGACGAGGTCAGGGTGCCGGCGGCGAACCTGGTCGGGGAGGAGAACCGGGGCTTCGTCCACCTGATGGAAAACCTGCCGCAGGAGCGGCTGTCGATCGCCGCGGTCGCGGTCGCGGCCTGCGAGGCGGTGCTGGAGCTGACGCTCGACTACGCGAAGACCCGGCAGGCGTTCGGCCGGCCGATCGGCTCGTTCCAGCACAACCGGTTCCTGCTGGCCGAGCTGGTGACCGAGACGACGGTGGCCCGGACCTACCTGGACGAGTGCGTACGGGCGCACCTGCAGGGCACCCTCACCGTGCAGGACGCGGCGATGGCCAAATGGTGGACCACCGACCTGCAGAACAAGGTCGCGGACGCGTGCCTGCAGCTGCACGGCGGCTACGGCTACATGACCGAATACCCGGTGGCCAAGGCCTGGCTGGACGGCCGGGTGCAGTCCATCTACGGCGGCACCAACGAGATCATGAAGGAGATCGTCGGCCGCGGCCTCGGGCTCTAGGGCATCGTCGCGGCGATCTTCTCCACCGCCTCCCGCAGCACCGGCCGGGGCAGCGCGAAGTTGAACCGGCCGAACCCGCGACCGGCCTCGCCGCACAGCGCCCCGTCGGTCATCGCCACGCCCGCCCGCTCCAGGAAGTACGGCGCCGGGTCGGCTGGCCCGGTCGCCCGGAAGTCCAGCCAGCCGAGATAGGTCCCCTCCGGCGGGGTGTGGACCACCCCGGGCAGCAGGTCGGCGACCAGCATGCCGAGCAGCCGCCGGTTGCCGTCCAGGTAGGACAGCACCTCGGCCAGCCACGGCCCGCCGCTCTCGTACGCGGCCGTGTTGGCGATGACGCCGAGGGTGGCCGCGCCGTGCTCGGCCAGCGGACCTATCCCGGCCCAGGTCTCCCGGTCGGCGTCGCTGCTCAGCACGACCTGCGCGCACTTGAGGCCGGGCAGGTTCCACGCCTTGGACGCCGAGGTCGCGGTCAGCGTGTGCGCGGCGGTGACCGGCGACAGCGACGCGTACGGCACGTGCCGGGCGCCGCCGAACACCAGCGGCGCGTGGATCTCGTCGGAGAACACCCGCCCGCCGTACCGGTCCACGACCTCGGCGATGCCGAGCATCTCCGCCGGGGTGAGAACGCGGCCGACCGGGTTGTGCGGGTTGCAGAGGATCAGCAGGTCGCCGCCGGCCTCGAAGGCCGCGGCCAGCGCGTCCAGGTCGTACCGGTGCCGGTCGGACAGCGGCACCTCGATCACTTCCCGGCCGAGCCGCGGCGGCACGCTGACGAACGGCATGTACGCCGGCGTCGGCAGCACCACCGGCGTACCGGGCGCGCTGAAGTGCTCGATCGCCAGCGTCAGCCCGGCGACCACGTCGGCCACCGGGCGCACGTCGACCGGGTCGACCGCCCAGCCGTACCGGTCCCGGCTCCAGGCCGCGTACGCCGCCGACATCTGCTCGACCACGCCGGCCGGCAGGTAGCCGAAGGCGGCGGCGTCCACGGCCGCGTGCAGCGCCGCGGTCACCGGTGGCGCGGTGCCGAAGTCCATCTCGGCCACGAACGCGCCGATGGCCTCCGGGTACATCGACCACTTGACGCTGCCGGCCCGGCGCAGCGTCCCGACGTCGATCCGGTCGAACTCCGCGGCAGTCACGAAACCATTCTCCGTCCGCCCGGATCGGGCGATCCGCCGGCCGGGGTCGTCCGCCTACCGTGACAGGAATGCAGGTGATCACCGCGGACCTGGTCCTCGCCGGTCCGGACCTCGCCCCGGTCGAGCACGGGGCGGTGCTGGTGGACGGCGACCGCATCGCCTGGGTCGGGCGGGCGGCCGACCTGTCGCCGGACCGCCACCCCGCGGACGCGCCGGTGCTCGCGCTCGGACCGGTCACCGTGCTGCCCGGGCTCATCGACTGCCACGTGCACCTGGCGTTCGACGGCGGGCCGGCGCCGGTGCCGCGGATGCGGGCCGAGGACGACGCCCGCCAGGTCGCGCTGATGACCCGCAACGCCCGGCGGCTGCTGTCGGTCGGCGTCACGACCGCGCGCGACCTGGGCGGCCGCGGCTACCTCGGGGTGTCGGTGCGGGACGCGATCGCCGACGGCACCCTGCGCGGCCCGCGGCTGCTGGCCGCCGGTCCGCCGCTGACCGTCACCGGCGGGCACTGCTGGTTCATGGGCGCCGAGGCCGACGGTGAGCTCGAGGTGCGGCGGATGGTCCGCCGGCACCACAAGAACGGCGTCGACCTGGTCAAGATCATGTCCACCGGCGGGTTCATGACCGAGGGGTCGGCACCGTGGTTCGCCCAGTTCGAGCCGGCGGAGGTACGGGCCGCGGTGGAGGAGGCGCACCGGGTTGGCAAGCGGGTCGCCGCGCACGTGCACGGGGTGGTCGGCATCGAGCGCGCGCTCGATGCCGGTGTGGACACGCTGGAGCACTGCACGTTCGTCCACGCCGACGGGAGCCACCGGATCGTGCCCGAGCTGGCCGACCGGATCGCCGCGTCGGCCGCGTACGTGTCGCCGACGTGGAACCTGCTGCTGCCGCTGTTCCAGGAGTGGCTGCCGGAGCGGGACTACGTGCTGGAACCGCTCTACCGGCGCGGCGCCCGCATCGTCGCGAGCACCGACGCCGGCATCGACAACGTGCCGCACCACGGGTTCGTCCGCTCGCTGCAGGCGATGGCGTCGTCGGGGCTGCCGACCGCCGAGGTGCTTTCCGCGGCCACCACCCGGGCCGCCGAGGCGCTCGGGCTTGCCACCGTCACCGGAGCGCTCACCGCCGGCCTGTCCGCCGACCTCATCGCGGTCGCCGGCGACCCGCGGCACGACCTGGCCGCACTGCACGACCTGCGGCTGGTGCTGGCCCGGGGCGAGCCGTTCGTCCCCGACCCGCTGCCGCCGATCCCGCCGCTGCGCCGGGAGGACCTGCCGGGCTTCGCCTTCACCGCCCCCGGGGCCGGCGCACCGCCACCGCCGGCGACGCAGACCGCCTAGGCTGGCGATCACACCACCTCGGCAAGGGGGTTCGGCATGGGACGGTACGCGGAGGAGTTCCAGCGGAGCCTGGACGATCCCGAGGGCTACTGGCGGGACGCCGCCGGTGCGATCGACTGGATCACCCCGCCGACCCGGATCCTGGACGACTCCGCGCCGCCGATGTACCGCTGGTTCCCCGACGCCGAGCTCAACACCTGCTACAACGCGCTCGACCGGCACGTCGAGCGGGGCCGGGCCGAGCAGGTCGCGCTCATCTACGACAGCCCGGTCACCGGCCAGGTCGTCCGGTACACGTACGAGCAGCTGCGCGACCAGGTGGCCAAGGTCGCCGGCGCGCTCGTCGACCTGGGCGTGGAGAAGGGCGACCGGGTCGTCGTCTACATGCCGATGGTGCCCGAGGCCGTGATGGCGATGCTGGCCTGCGCCCGGCTCGGCGCGGTGCACTCGGTCGTCTTCGGCGGGTTCGCGGCGGCCGAGCTGGCCACCCGGATCAGCGACGCCCGGCCCAAGGTGATCGTCTCGGCGTCCTGCGGGATCGAGGTCAACCGGGTCATCGCGTACAAGCCGCTGCTGGACCGGGCGATCGACCTGGCCGACCACAAGCCGGACTACTGCCTGATCGTGCAGCGGCCGCAGGAGATCGCGGCGCTGGCCCTCGGCCGGGACGTCGACTGGGACGCCGCCGTGGCCGCCGCCCAGCCGGTGGACTGCGTGCCGGTGCGGGCCACCGACCCGCTCTACGTGCTCTACACGTCCGGCACGACCGGCAAGCCGAAGGGCGTCGTCCGGGACAACGGCGGGCACGCCGTCGCCCTGCACTGGTCGATGAAGTCGGTCTACGGGGTCGACCCGGGCGAGGTGTGGTGGACCGCCAGCGACGTCGGCTGGGTCGTCGGCCACTCGTACATCGTCTACGGGCCCTTGCTCGCCGGCTGCACCACGGTCCTGTACGAGGGCAAGCCGGTCGGCACGCCGGACGCGGGCGCGTTCTGGCGGGTGATCGCCGAGCACGGTGTGCGGGTGCTGTTCACCGCGCCGACCGCGTTCCGGGCGATCCGCAAGGAGGACCCGTCCGGCGAGCACCCGGCCAAGCACGACCTGTCCACGCTGCGGGCGCTGTTCCTGGCCGGCGAGCGGCTCGACCCGGAGACCTACCGGTGGGCCTGCGACCTGCTCGACATCCCCGTCGTCGACCACTGGTGGCAGACCGAGACCGGTTGGCCGGTGGCGGCCAACCCGCTCGGGCTGGAGCAGCTGCCGGCCAAGGCCGGCTCCCCGACCGTGCCGATGCCGGGCTGGGACGTGCGGGTGCTCGACCCGTCCGGCGCGCCGGTGCCCGCGGACGTGGACGGCGCGCTGGTCGTGAAGCTGCCGCTGCCGCCGGGGGCGCTGCCGACGCTGTGGCGCGACGACGAGCGGTACGTGTCCTCGTACCTGTCCCGCTACCCGGGCTTCTACCTGTCCGGCGACGGCGGGCACGTGGACCCCGACGGCTACCTGTTCGTCATGGGGCGGATGGACGATGTGATCAACGTCGCCGGGCACCGGCTGTCCACCGGGGCGATGGAGGAGGTGCTGGCCGGGCACCCGGCGGTGGCCGAGTGCGCGGTGATCGGCGTCGCCGACGCGCTGAAGGGCCAGGTCCCGCGCGGGTTCGTGGTGCTCAAGGCCGGCGTCGACATCGAGCCGTCGGTGGTCTCCGAGCAGCTGGTGCAGCGGGTGCGCGACGAGATCGGCGCGGTGGCGGCGCTGCGCCGGATCGACGTGGTCGCGGCGCTGCCGAAGACCCGGTCGGGCAAGATCCTGCGCGGGTCGATGCGGGCGATCGCCGACGGGGTCGACCAGCCGGTGCCGTCCACGATCGAGGACCCGGCGGTGCTGGACGCGCTCCGGCCGACGCTGAGGTCCTAGCGCCTCCTGTTGTTCCGCCGGTATTGCTGGATGAGGAAGACCAGCAGGGCGATCATGCACGCGATGAAGGCGAGTTGGATGAGCAGGTCCACGTCTGCTTCCTCCTCTCGCCGCGCGTCACCGTTTCCGGGCCGGCACCTCGAACTCGGCGCAGACCGCCCGCCAGACCTGCTTCGCCGGGATGCCCGCGGCCAGCGCCTGGTCGACCGTACGGCCGCCGAGTGCCTGCAGGACGTGGTCGTGCGCGACGGAGCGGGCGTACCCCGCTCCGAAGTGGTCCTCCATCCGGATCCAGAACTCCGACAGCCGCACGGCGACCAGGGTAGGTCGGTCGATCCGGAGCGGCGTGTCGGGTGCACTCTCGAACACGTGTTCGGCTAGTTTGTCCACACCGCGGGTCGAGATCCACAGATCGGACTGCGGGGGCGGAAACTGTCGGCGCTCCGCTCTAGCGTCAACGCCGACCACAGACCGAACGAGTCAGCGAAGGTGGACCCGATGCCAGCACTGGACCGCGAGAAGGCGCTCGACGTCGCGCTCGCCCAGATCGACAAGCAGTTCGGCAAGGGTTCGGTGATGCGCCTCGGTGACGAGACCCGGGTGCCGATCCAGGTCATCCCGACCGGGTCCATCTCCCTCGACCTCGCGCTCGGCATCGGGGGATTGCCCCGCGGCCGCGTCGTCGAGATCTACGGGCCGGAGTCGTCCGGCAAGACCACGGTCGCGTTGCACGCCGTGGCCAACGCGCAGGCGGCCGGCGGCATCGCGGCGTTCGTCGACGCGGAGCACGCGCTCGACCCCGACTACGCGAAGGCGCTCGGCGTCGACACCGACGCGCTGCTGGTCTCCCAGCCCGACACCGGTGAGCAGGCGCTGGAGATCGCCGACATGCTGATCCGGTCCGGCGCGCTGGACATCATCGTGATCGACTCGGTGGCCGCGCTGGTGCCGCGGGCCGAGATCGAGGGCGAGATGGGCGACAGCCACGTCGGCCTGCAGGCCCGGCTGATGAGCCAGGCGCTGCGGAAGATCACCGGTGCGCTGAGCAACGCGGGCACGACCGCGATCTTCATCAACCAGCTGCGGGAGAAGATCGGCGTGATGTTCGGCTGCCTGTCCTATGGCACGCGCGTCACGCTTGCCGATGGCTCGCAGGAGAAGATCGGCAAGATCGTCAATCAGCGGATGCCGGTCGAGGTCCTGTCGTACGACCCGGAGGCCGGCAAGGTCGTCCCGAAGCGTGTCGTCAACTGGTTCGACAACGGGGAGACCGATCGGTTCCTGCAGGTCACCGTGGCTCGACCCGGCGGCAACGGCCGGGCCCAGATGGGGCTGACGGCCAACCATCTCGTGCGGACCCCGGGTGGCTGGCGCGAGGCCGGCGAGCTCATTCCCGGGGACCGGGTCATGCTGGCCCAGCATCACCGACTCAGCGACCAGCAGTGGCAGGTGGTTCTCGGCGGCCTGATGGGTGACGCCGCGCTGTCACCGAGTCGC
>DATBFW010000256.1:0-35748 GCA_036558285.1 Mycobacteriales bacterium
GAGCGGATCGTCACCGCCCGCGACATGCGCGAGTCCAGCGCCCCGCTCGCGGCCGCGTTCGCCGAGGGCGTCACGGCCCAGGGCGCCGACGTGCTGGACGCCGGACTCGGCTCGACCGACCTGCTCTACTTCGCCTCCGGCTCGCTCGACCTGCCCGGCGCCATGTTCACCGCGAGCCACAACCCGGCCCGCTACAACGGGATCAAGCTGTGCCGGGCAGGCGCAGCGCCGGTCGGCCAGGACACCGGCCTGCGCGAGATCAGGGCGCTGGCCGAGCAGGACCTCGAGCCCGCCGGCCGCCGCGGCCGGGTCGAGCAGCGCGACCTGCTGCCGGCGTACGCGGACTACCTGCTGGGGCTGGTGGACCTGGCCGCGATCCGGCCGCTGACCGTGGTCGTCGACGCCGGCAACGGGATGGCCGGGCACACCGTGCCGGCGGTGCTGGGACCGCCGTTGACCGTCGTCCCGCTGTACTTCGAGCTCGACGGCAGTTTCCCCAACCACGAGGCCAACCCGCTCGACCCGGCCAACCTGCGCGACCTGCAGGCCAAGGTGGTCGAGGTCGGCGCCGACGTCGGGCTCGCCTTCGACGGCGACGCGGACCGCTGCTTCGTGGTGGACGAGCGCGGTCGGCCGGTGTCCCCGTCGGCGATCACCGCGCTGGTCGCGGCCCGCGCGCTGGCCGGGCACCCGGGCGACACGGTGATCCACAACCTGATCACCTCCCGGGCGGTGCCGGAGATCATCCGCGAACGCGGCGGGGTGCCGGTGCGGTCCAGGGTCGGGCACTCGTTCATCAAGCAGGTGATGGCCGAGACCGGCGCCGTGTTCGGCGGCGAGCACTCGGCGCACTACTACTTCCGCGACTTCTGGCGCGCCGACACTGGCATGCTCGCCGCGCTGCACGTGCTGGCCGCGCTCGGCGGCAGCGACCTGCCGCTGTCCGCGCTGACCGCCGAGTACGAGCGGTACGCCGGGTCCGGCGAGCTCAACTCGACCGTCGCCGACGTGCCGGGACGGACCGCCGCGGTCGAGGAGGAGTTCGGCAAGCGGGACGGGGCCACCGTCGACCACCTCGACGGCCTGACCGTGTCGCTGCCGGACGGCAGCTGGTTCAACCTGCGCCCGTCCAACACCGAGCCGCTGCTGCGACTCAACGTCGAGGCGCCGGACGAGGCGTCGATGACCGAGTTGCGCGACGCCGTGCTCGCGCTCGTCCGGGCCGAATAGGCCCGCACCCGAACCCCGCATGAAGAGAGGAAACCGTAGTGAACCTCGACCCTGTGCTGCTGGAGATCCTGGCCTGCCCGGACGACCACGCCCCACTGGAGGTGCACGAGGAGACCAGCGAGCTCTGGTGCACCTCGTGCGACCGCGCCTACCCGGTGCAGGACGACATCCCCGTCCTCCTGCTCGACGAGGCCAGGCGCCGGGGTGTGCCCGCCTCGTGAACTGCCCGATGAGGCAGGACGTCAGCCGTTCATGAGCGCCGCGCTCGACGAGTCGGTCCTGGACGACGAGGCCCGGCTGGCCGCGGCCGACCGAACCGGGCTGCTGCGGTCGGTGGCGACCGCCGGGGCCCAGGTCCGGGAGAGCATGGCGCTCTCGGCCGAGGCCGACGTCCCCGGCGTGCTGTCCGGCGTCCGGCCGCGGGCGGTGCTGATCGCGGCCGACCCGGCCGCCGACGACGTCGCGGTCGTCCTGGCCGGGCTGGCCGACCGGCCCGACGCGGGCGCCCCGGCGGTCCGGCAGGACGGCCCGGAGCTGCCCGTCTGGGCCGGCGCCGCCGACGCCCTGCTGGCCGCGACCACGACCGCCACCGCCACCGCGGCGCCGGCGCTGGTCGAGGCGGCGGCCCGGCGCGGCGTGAGCGTGCTCGGCGCCGGCCCGGCCGACTCGCTGCTGCACGAGGCGTGCGGCCGCAACCGGTCCGGGTACGTCGCGCTGCCCGGCGGGCGGCACCCGCGGGCCAACCTCTGGTCACTGCTGGTCCCGATGCTCCTCGCGGCCGGTGAGCTGGGGCTGATGCCGGAGCCGGGGCTCGACCTGCGCGCGGCCGCCGACGTGCTCGACTCGGTGGCCGAGCGCTGCCGGCCGGGCTCCGACACGTACGTGAATCCGGCCAAGTCGCTCGCTCTCGACCTGGCCGAGTCCGTCCCGGCGGTGGTCGGCAGCACGCCGGCCGGTGGAGCGGCGGCGTACCGGCTGGTCGGCAGCCTGGCCGCGGTCGGTCGCCCGGCCGCCGTCGGCATGCTGCCGGTGGCCAGGGAGCGGCTGGCCGGCCTGCTCACCGCGCCGACCGGGGCCGGAGCCGACGACGACCTGTTCCGGGACCGGGTGGACGACCCCTCCCCGGCCCGTCCCCGGCTGGTGCTGATCCGGGCCGGCGACGAGCCGGACGTGGCCAGGGCCCAGGTCGACGAGCTGGTGTCGGACTGCGGCCGGCGCGGCGTGCCGGTCACCGAGCTGATGGCCGAGGACGCCGCCGGACCGGTCGGCCGGCTCGCCTCCGTACTGGCGCTGCTCGATTTCACCGCCGCGTACCTGGGCATAGCCGGGGCGGACGGGGAGGGCGGATGAGCGAGCCCGAGAGCCCGCAGGGCGAGCGGGGAACGACGAGGGCCGAGCCGGCCGAGGAACGAGGCCGGGTCCGTCCGAGGAGTGGGAGATGAGCGCAGAGGGCGGCACCAGGGCGATCCTGGCGGCGCTGGGGGCGAACCTCGGCATCGCGGTGGCGAAGTTCGTCGGCTTCGTCATCACCGGCTCGTCGTCGATGCTGGCCGAGGCCGCGCACTCGGTCGCCGACTCGGGCAACCAGCTGCTGCTGCTGATCGGCGGCCGGCGGGCCCGGCGGGCCGCGACCGCGGACCACCCGTTCGGCTACGGCCGGGACCGGTATTTCTACGCGTTCGTCGTCGCGCTGGTGCTGTTCACCCTCGGCTCGCTGTTCTCCCTGTACGAGGGCTACCACAAGCTGCACGACCACGGGGCGACGCTGGAGCGGCCGCAGGTGGCGATCGTGATCCTGCTGGTCGCGCTCGGCCTGGAGAGCTTCTCGCTGCGTACCGCGGTCGTCGAGTCCAACGAGGTCCGCGGCGACAGCGGCTGGTTCCAGTTCATCCGCCGGGCCAAGGCGCCGGAGCTGCCGGTGGTGCTGCTGGAGGACACGGCGGCCCTGGTCGGCCTGGTGTTCGCGCTGGCCGGCGTCGGGCTGTCCTGGGCGACCGGCGACACCGTCTGGGACGGCATCGCGACCGTGCTGATCGGCCTGCTGCTCGGCGTCATCGCGGTGATCCTCATCATCGAGACCAAGAGCCTGCTCATCGGCGAGGGCGCGGCCCCGCAGACCCTGGACAAGATCGTCGCCGCGCTTGTCGGGCCGGGCGTCGACCGGGTCATCCACCTGCGGACCGAATATCTCGGGCCGGACGAGCTGCTGGTTGCGGCCAAGATCGCGATCCCGCGGACCACGGTGATGGAGCGGGTCGCCGGCGCGATCGACGACGCCGAGCGCCGGGTGCGCCAGGCGGTGCCCGAGGCGCGGCTGATCTACCTCGAGCCCGATCTCGACCGGCCGGGCCGGCGGCCCGCCGGTGTCGATCCGGAAGCGCCCGAGTTCGAGCCGTCACCGTGATCCCGCAGAAGGGTCCGCTCAGCCGCCCGCATCCGGTAGGGTCGTCCGCCGTGCGGACCAGCTCGATGATCACCCGGACGGCCGATCTGCTGGAGAACCCCATTCGGCCGAATGCCTGGGGCTCGGCCACCGAGATTCCGCGGCTGCTCGGCCTGGAGCCGACCGGTCGGCCGCAGGCCGAGCTCTGGATGGGCGCGCACCCGGCGGCGCCGTCCCGGCTGCAGTCCGGGGGCACGCTGGCCGAACGGATCGAGGAAGACCCGACCGGCGAGCTGTCCCCGGTGGTCATGCGGCACTTCGGAACGCGGCTGCCGTTCCTGATGAAGATCATCGCGGCGGAGCGGCCGCTGTCGCTGCAGGCGCACCCGAACCTGCAGCAGGCCCGCGCCGGATACGCGGCGGAGCAGCAGCGCGGGGTGCCGATCAGCTCGCCCGAGCGCAGCTACGTCGATCCCAACCACAAGCCGGAGCTGGTCTACCCGCTGACGCAGTTCGAGGCGCTGTGCGGGTTCCGGACCATCGACGCCACGCTGCTGCTGCTCTGCGGGCTCGCCGACGCGGCCCCGGCGCTGACCAAGTACGTCGAGGCGTTGCGGGCCCGGCCGGACCGGGAAGGCCTGCGCGAGGTCGTGACCGGCCTGCTCACCGTGCCGGCCAACCGGCGCCGGCAGCTGGTCGACGCGGTGGTGGCGGCCTGCGCGGCCGGCTCCGCGGAGTTCCCGGCCGAGTACGCGACCGGCGTCCAGCTCGGCGAGGCCTACCCGGGCGATCCCGGCGTGGTGATCGCGCTGCTGCTCAACCGGATCACCCTGCAGCCTGGGCAGGCGATGTTCCTCGCCGCCGGCAACATGCACTGCTACCTGCGCGGCACCGCGGTCGAGGTGATGGCCAACTCCGACAACGTGCTGCGCGGCGGGCTGACCGGCAAGCACGTGGACGTGCCGGAGCTGCTGCGGGTGGTGGACGTGGCCGACGGGCCGGCGCCGCTGATGGTGCCGAAGGAGCAGGGGCCGGGCCACACCGCGTACCGGCCGCCGGTGCCCGACTTCCGGCTCGACACCTACGCGCTGACCGAGACGCCGGCCGAGCTGGGGCTGACCGGGCCGCGGATCGTGCTGACCGTGGCGGGCACGGCGGTCGTACAGGTCGGACCGCAGACGCTCACGCTTCCGCGGGGGGCGTCGGCCTGGCTGCCGGCGGGGCTGGCCGCCACCGCGGCCGGCAGCGGCGAGCTCGTCGTCGCGACGACGAACCTCTAGGGTCAGCCGCCCACGCTGCGCCGCAGCAGCTCGTCGACGCGGCGGGCCAGCTCCTCGTCCTCCAGCTCGACCGGCCCGAGCGTCTCCGCCCAGGTGCGGTTGGTGCCGGACTCGTCCACCCACTCCAGCGCGCCGCTCCAGCGCTGCCGCCCGCCGCCGGCCGGCTCCACCAATGCGACCTGCATCGAATACCGCGGCGATCGGACCTGCACGCCGGCCATGCCGCCGGCCGAGGTCACCGAGTGGGCTTCGTAACCGAGCGCGCGCAGTAGCTTGGCCAGGCCGCCCGGGGTGGCCACGTCGTCGCCGTACGCGTCCCGGCCGACCAGGTTGGTGCCCTCCCACGGCGTGCTGCACAGGAACCGGGCCTCGCCCGGGAACGTCCGCTCGCCCAGGCCCGACTCCAGCAGCCCCCGGGTCTCCCGGGCCAGGTCGGTCACGGCGGTGAGGACCTGCTCGATCGCGGTCAGCAGTGCGCCGAGCTGCGGCGCCGCCGCAGGACCGCTGGCAACGACCAGCGCGGCCTGCAGGTGCCGGCGAGCGGCCTCGACCTGGCGGGCCAGGACAGCGCCGGCCGGCTCGTCCAGCGGCTTCTCCGGGGCCCGCTCCCGCGCGCCGATCGGGAAGCCCGACTCAGCCATGCCCCACGCGGGCCGCTCGGGCCCGAGTGCCTGCTCGGCTCGGGCGAAGGTGGCGGCGCCGCTGAGGTCCGCGTCGGCCCAGTCACCGCCGTCGGCCCACGGGTCGTCGGCCGGCGGCACAGGCAACGCGCGCTCCTCGACGTCCGGCTCGTCCGGTACGGGCGGCACCAGGCTGAGCGAGCGCGGCTCGGCCGAGACCGGATCGCCGTGCCAGCCCGGGCCGTCCGGGTCCGCGGCCGGGTCGGTGACGGGGTAGGTGATCGGGTCCAGGACCGGTCCGGTCATCAGATCCGGCGCTCGCAGCGGCAGCAGGTCGGCCAGCGGGTCGCGCGTAGGTGCCTGCACCGGGTCCAGCGCCCGGTCCAGCGCCCGGTCCTGCGCCCGGTCCCGCGCCCGGTCCCGCACCGGGTCCCGCGTGAGGTCCCGCACCGGGTCCAGCACCGGGTCCCGCGTGAGGTCCCGCACCGGGCCCTGCGCCGGGCTCTGTGCCGGGCTCTGTGCCGGGCTCTGTGCCGGGCTCTGTACCGGGTCATGCGCCGGGTCATGCGCCGGGTCATGCGCCAGGCTCTGTGCCGGGTCCTGCGCCGGGCCCTGCGCCGAGTCCTGCGCTGGGTTCTGCGCTGGGTTCTGCGCTGGGTTCTGCGCCGAGTCCCGGGCGGGGCTCTGCGCTGGGTCCTGCGCTGGGTCCTGCGCTGGGTCCTGCGCCGAGTTCTGCGTCAGGTCGTGCACCGGCCCCTGGGCCGAGCCCGGCGCCAGTTCGTACACCGTGCCCGAATCCGGCGCTGTGTCGGCCGCGTCAGGCGCGCTGTCCGCCGCGGTTCCGGCCACCGGCACCGTGAGCCGATCCACCGATGGGGCCGCGGCGACCGCACGCTCGGGGATCGGGTGGCCGTGGTCGTCCGCGTCGTCCGGATCGACGACGATCCAGCCGGCGAGGGCGGCCGCGGCGACCTCGGGCCGGACGGCGGGTTGCGCTGCCGTCGCCCAACCGCGCAGGCCCTCGCCGTCGACATCCTCCGCGGTGTGCTCGTCCTCCGGCGGCGCCGACAGTTCGGTGATCCGTGGCTGGATCTCGATGTCGTCGCGGGTGTGCTCGCCGACGGTTCCCGCCTCCTCGGCCCTGTCCCCGTCCGCTGTGATCCCGTCCGCCGTGCCCGCGTCCGCCCTATGCGCGTCCGCCGCCGTGAACTCGTCCGCCGTGCTCACGTCCGCGCTGCTCACGTCCGCTGTGCTCACGTCCGCCGTGCGCACGTCCGCCGTGCTCACGTCCGCCGTGCGCACGTCCGCCCTGCTCACGTCCGCCCTACGCGCGTCCGCCGCCGTGCTCACGTCCGCGGTGCTCACGTCCGCCCTGCTCACGTCCGCCGTGCTCACGTCCGCCGTGCTCACGTCCGGCGCGGTGCCGTCCGCCGTGAACTCGTCCGCCGTGAACTCGTCCGCCGTGCCCGCGTCCGCCGTGCCCGCGTCCGCCGTGTTGGCGTCCGCTGTGCCCGCGTCCGCTGTGGTCTCGGCTGCCTCTGCCGCCGTGCTCACTTCAGTCTCGATGTTGTCCGGCTCGACCGGCAGGATCCCGTGTCTCCACCCGCGCGTCGGGGAAGCCCAGCCCCGCAGCCCTTCCCCGTCGAGATCGTCCGGCCCGCCGTCCGGCTCGTCCATGCCGAGCGGCGTCACGTCCATCGGCGGCCCCGGCGCCACCTCGACCCCGCCGCCCGCCGCGTCCTCCGCGTCCGCGCCTAGACCCAGCCTGTCGTCCGGCTCCTCCGCGTCTCGGCCCAGCGGGCCGTCGGCCGGCTGCACAACGTCGGCGCCTCGACCCAGCGTGTCCTCCGCCGGCTCCGCCACGTCCGCGTCGACGCCGCCAACGTCTTCCGTCGGCCGTGCCTCGTCCGCGATGCGGTCCAGGGCGTCGGCTGCCGCGTCGATCGCCGAGTCCAGGTCGCCCGTGGCCGCCCGCGGGTCCTCCTCCGTGGCCGCCAGCCCACGCGAGGCCGCGCTCGTCGGGGTATTCACGGCGTCCGGCCCGCTCGCGTCCATGTCGGTCTCGGCGGCCGAGGGGTCCGCTGCCGTCTCCCCCGGGTCGCTCATCGCGGTCGGCCGGTCGTCGGTCGCGCCGCGCGAGGTATCGACGTCCGCTCCACCGGTCGCTGGGAACTCGCCTGTCGCCTCGTCCGGGACGCCGTCCGGCGCTCGGATCAGGTCGCCCAGATCCGTCGCCGGCTCACCGGCAACCTCGGCCGGCTCCTGCGTGACCGCGGTCGCAGTCCCGACCGGCTCGTTCGTCGTCTCGTCAGCAGCGACGCCCATGCCGTCCGGCCCGGCGATCGCGATCGGCCCGTCCGTGCCCTCATCGACCGCCGGGAGAGCCTCTGTCGCCGTCGGCTCGGCGATCAACGCGGTGTCTGTCGCCTCGTCCGTCGCGGCGGAGATCCCGTGCGGGTCCGTCACGTCCGGCGACGTCGACTCCGGCCGTGCCCACGGCCGCTGCGCAACCGCCGTGCCCGCCTCGTCGTCCACGGTGAACGCCCGCGACGGCACTTCGACGAACGCGTCCGGCCAGGTCCCGCTCCCAGCCGGCGGCCCCGGCGGCCTGACCCGCGGCCGCTGGTTGTCCAGCGCCCCGTACGCCGAGTAGAGCAGTCCGAGCGTGCCCCGCGCCGCCGACGCCGCCTCGTCCAGCAACGCCGCCGTACGCTCCGCTCGCAGCCGTCCGAACCCGGCGACGATCGGGTCGTCCGAGATCATTCCCGGCACCGGACGCAGCGCATCGGCCAAGTCGGCGCACGTGTCGGAGAGCGTGCGGGCGGCGCTGATCAGCGCCTGCACTCGCTCGCGGACCTGCTCGAACGCCTCGTCGTCGGACTCCGGTTCGCCGGGAGCCGAGCCGAGCACGTCGCCCAGGTGTTCCTGCACGTGGCTCCTGTCTCGGTCGGCCGCCCCCGGACGGGCCGGGCGTCGGGCATACTCTCGCGCCCGGGGCCGCAAGACTCAAGCGCGGGGCATGATCGAATTCCGGGCGAGCAGCAGCCGCCGCGCCTTCTGCTGATCGAAGTCGAGCGCCGCCAGTGGGGCGGTTCCCGGGCCGGTCAACTGGGACAGCCGGCGCACGTCCGCGTTGACGACCGGGTCGTTGAGCACGCGCAGCGCGAACGCCAATGCCGACGGGCTCACGTCGTACGTCTGTTCGAGCGTGATCGCATACGCGGCCGCTCGCAGCGCCTCCTCGTCGTACCGGCGGTGTGCCCCGGGCGAGCCGTGCGCGGGCAGCAGACCGAGCGACTCGCGGTAACGCAGCATGCGCGGGGTCGTACGCAGCATCTTGGCCGCATCGGTGATGCTCAACACCTGTCTAGCCAAGCTTTCTGACAATCTCTTGTCAAGAAGGCGGCTCGGCTGGCGTGCCGCCCCTACCGTCGGAGCCATGACCGAGCTTCCCAAGCACGACGTCGCCGACCTCTCGCTGGCCGCGCAGGGCAAGGCGCGGATCGAGTGGGCCGAGCGTTCGATGCCGGTGCTGCGCCAGATCCGCGAGCGGTTCGAGAAGGAGCGCCCGTTCGAGGGCGTCACGCTCGCCGCCTGCATGCACGTCACCACCGAGACGGCGAATCTCATGCGCACGCTCAAGGCCGGCGGTGCCGAGCTGGCGCTGTGCGCATCCAACCCACTGTCCACTCAGGACGACACGGCGGCCGCGCTGGTCGCCGATTACGGCATCAGCGTGTTCGCCCGCAACGCCGTCGACAACAAGGGCTACTACGAGCACATCAACTCGGCGCTCGACAGCCGCCCCGACTTCGTCTTCGACGACGGCTGCGACCTGGTCAACACGGTGCACACGACGCGCACCGAGCTGCTCGGGACGGTCAAGGCGGGCTGCGAGGAGACGACCACCGGCGTGATCCGGCTGCGGGCGATGGCCGCCGACGGCGCGCTGAAGTTCCCGATGGTGGCGGTCAACGACACAGACACCAAGCACATGTTCGACAACCGGTACGGCACCGGTCAGTCCACTTTGGACGCCATCTTCCGGACCACGAACACCCTGCTGGCCGGGAAGACGGTCGTCGTCGCCGGGTACGGCTACTGCGGGAAGGGCGTCGCCTCCCGGGCCAAGGGGATGGGTGCGAACGTCGTTGTCACCGAGATCGACCCGACCAAGGCGCTGGATGCGGCGATGGAGGGCTTCAAGGTCCTGCCGATGGCCGAGGCCGCGCGGATCGGCGACGTGTTCATCACCGTGACCGGCAACCGCGACGTCCTGCGGGCTGAGCACTTCGAGGTGATGAAGGACGGCGCGATCTTCTGCAACTCCGGGCACTTCGATATCGAGATCGACGTGAAGTGGCTCGAGGACAACGCGGTCGCGAAGAACTCGAAGGTCCGCCACCAGACCGACGAGTACGTGTTCTCCGACGGGCGGCGGCTGCTACTGCTGGCCGAGGGCCGGCTGGTCAACCTCGGCGCCGCCGAGGGGCACCCGGCAGCGGTGATGGACATGTCCTTCTCCGACCAGGCGCTGACCGCGGAGTGGCTGACGAGCGAGGCGACCTCGCTGTCGCCGTCCGTGCTGGACGTGCCGGAGGCGATCGACAAGGAGGTCGCCCGCCTCAAGCTGGCGTCGATGGGCATCGACATCGACACCCTGACCCCCGCCCAGGCCGACTACCTCACCTCCTGGGAACACGGCAGCTGACCTGACCGCCCCGGCCCTTCCTCGGGCCGGGGCCCTGCCGTCCCGTTGACGCTCCACCTCGGCGGGCCTCCGGCGTACGGCGGTGGCCTCCCGCGTACCGGGCGGTCCACCGGTGGCCGGGCGGCCCACCGTCGCCATGCGGCCCACCGTCGCCATGCGGCCTGCCGTACCCAGGCGGTCCGCCCTACCTCGGGTGGGTGGCCGTGATCGGGTGGGTGGCCGTGATCGGGTGGGTGGCCGTGATCGGGTGGGAGGCCGTGATCGGGTGGGCGGCCGTGATCGGGTGGGTGGCCGTGCTCGGGTGGGGGGCCGTGCTCGGGTGGGTGGCCGTGCTCGGGTGGGTGGCCGTGCTCGGGTGGGTGGCCGTGCTCGGGTGGGAGGCCGTGCTCGGGTGGGCGGCCGTGCTCGGGTGGGCGGCCGTGCTCGGGTGGGCCACCGTGCTCGGGCGGGCCGCCCTACCCAGGCGGGCTGCCGCGACCCGGTGGGCGGCCGTAGCCGGGTGGTCCGCCTGCGTAGCCGGGTGGTCCGCCGTAACCGGGCGGTCGGCCGTAGCCGGGTGTGCCGCCGTAGCCGGGCGGTCCCCCGTATCCGGGTGGGCCGCCGTAGCCGGGCGGTCCGCTGGGCGGCGTGGGCCAACCGGGGTACCAGCCTGGCGGCAGCCCCGGCCGTCCGGCGGCCCGCAGGTTCCGGTCTTCCTCGCGGCGGCGCCGCTCGGCCAGCACCGCGCTCAGGTACGCCCATCCCGGCGTACCGGGCGGCGGATCGGGCCTGGTCCGCCCGCTGACCTCGTCGACGAGCTCCGCCGCGAGCGCCTCCCGCGCCGGCGCCGACAGCTCGCTGGCCCGCCCGAGGAACTCCCGCGCCGACAGCGCCAGCGCATCGTCGAACCTGGTCAGGTCGAGCGTCGGCGCCCACCAGGCCAGCGGCGGCGGCATCACCGGCGTCCACTGTGGACGGATCGGCAGCCGCTCCTGCAGCACCACGGTTCCGGCCATCATGTCGCCGATACGCTTGCCGTGCGCCGAGAACATCGCCACGGTCATCCCGACCGCCGGGCCGAACCCCAGCAGGATGAGCCCGGGCCGTTCCAGCACCAGTCCGACGAGCCCGCGCACCAACGCCTGCCGGAACGCGATCGGCCCACCGTCGTCCCTGACCACCCGCAGCCCGAGGGCCATCTTGCCGAGCGTCCGCCCGCGGGTGAGCGTCTCCATCGCGACCGGGTAGCCGAGGAAGACGAGCACCAGCAGCGACAGGCTGACCGTGGCGGTGAGGGCCGGGTCCGCGTCCGACAGACCGGCGTAGAGCACCGCCGCCGTCAGCCCGCCGTACGCGGCGACCATCACGAGCAGGTCGAGCACGGCCGCGGTCAGCCGGGACGGCAGCTGGGCGATCCGCAGGTCGAGCGCGACCGCCTCACCGGTCACCACGTCGGACACCGGCCCATCCTCCCGCATAGGCTCTGGGCCGTGGACGTCGACGCCTTCGTCGCGCGGCACTCGGGCGAGTGGCGGCGGCTGGAGGAGCTGCTTTCCCGGCGCCGGCTGAGCGGTGCCGAGGCGGACGAGCTGGTGCTGCTCTACCAGCGCACGGCGACCCACCTGTCCCTGGTCCGCACTCGCTCGCCGGACCCGGCGCTCGTCGGTCGACTGTCCTCGCTGGTTGCCCGGGCCCGCGGAACGGTGGCCGGCGGGTCGGCACCGGCATGGTCGGACGTGCGCCGGTTCGCGGCGGTGACGTTCCCGGTGGCGGTATACCGGGCCTGGCGGTGGTGGTGCGCCGCGGCGGTCGGGTTCTGCGCGGTGGCGTTCGGGTTGATGGGGTGGATCGCCGCCCATCCCGAGCTGTGGAACCGGATCGGCACCCCGGAGCAGATCAAGCAGCTGGTCGACAACGACTTCGCCGCGTACTACTCCGAGAACCCGGCGCAGTCCTTCTCCCTGCAGGTGTGGACGAACAACGTCGTGTCCGCGGCCGCCGCGCTGGTGCTGGGCGTGACGCTGCTCGGCACGATCTGGGTGCTCCTGCAGAACGCGCTGAACGTCGGCCTCATCGGCGGCTTGATGATCGGCAGCGGCCGCGCGGACGTGTTCTTCGGCCTGATCAGCCCGCACGGGCTGCTCGAGCTGACCGCGGTGTTCGTCGCGGGCGGGGTCGGATTGCGGATGGGCTGGTCCTGGGTCGACCCCGGCCCGCTGCCCCGCGGTCGGGCGCTGGCCGCGGCCGGACGGGAGGCGATCACGGTCGCGCTCGGGCTGGTCGTGGTGCTGGCGGTGAGCGGTGTGATCGAGGCGTTCGTGACGCCGTCGCCGTTGCCGACGTGGGCGCGGGTCGGCATCGGTGTGGTGGCCGAGGCGGCGTTCCTTACCTACGTCATCCGGTTCGGCCGGCGCGCAGTCCGTACCGGCGAGAGCGGCGACCTCGACGTCGGCCTGCGGGAAGACGTAGCTCCCGTCTCATGATCGTCCTGGTGAACGGGGCGGGAAACGCGGCCGACGCGCCGCCTGAGCTCAGAGCCGGCCGGCAGCCTTCAACGCCAGGTATTCGTCGGCGACCGAGGAGGCGAACGTGTCCACTGGCGCGTCGACGAGCAGCACTCCGTGCCGGCGCAGCAGGGCCATCACTCGCCGCCGCTCGGCCAGCGCCCGCTCGGCCGCCGCGGCGTCGTACACGGCCGCGGTGTCGCCGCGCCGCGCGGCCAGCTCTGCCACCCGCGGGTCGCCGACCGCGGCCAGCACCACCGTGTGCCGTGAGGTGAGACCGCCCAGCACCGGCAGCAGTCCCTGCTCGATCGGTTCGGCGTCCAGTGACATGAACAGCACGACCAGCGCCCGCTTTCGCTCGCGGCGCAGCACTTCAGCGGCGATCAGCTGCGCGTCGGACTCGACCAGCGCCGGCTCCAACGAGGCCATCGCCTGAACGAGTGTCGGCAGCACCTCGTTGCGGGACGCGGCCTCGACTGACGCCCGGACCACCGAGTCGGCGGCGAGCAGGTCGATCCGGTCACCGGCCCGGGCGGCTACGGCGGCGAGGAGCAGGCAGGCGTCCATCGCCGCGTCGAGCCGGGGCATGTCGCCGACTCGGGCGGCGGAGGTGCGGCCGGTGTCGAGCACGCAGACGAGCCGGCGGTCTCGCTCGGGTCGCCAGGTCCGCACGACGACGTCGCCGCGCCGGGCGGTCGCCCGCCAGTCGATCGAGCGGACGTCGTCACCGTCCACGTACTCCCGCAACGAGTCGAACTCCGTCCCCTGCCCGCGCCGGTTGAGCGTCACCGCACCGTCGAGCTCGCGCAGCCGGGCCAGTTTCTCCGGCAGGAACTTCCGGGAGGTGAACGGCGGCAGCACCCGTACCGACCACGGCACCTGGTGGCGCCGCTGCCGCCCGGCCAACCCGAGCGGCCCGAGCGATCGGATGGTGACGTGCGCGGCGGTCCGGTCGCCGCGCCGGGTCGGCACCAGCGTGGTCACCAGCCGCCGGCGCTCGCCGGGCGGCACGTCGATCTGCTGGGTCCGCGGCGTGGCACCCGCCGACGGCAGCCACGCGTCGCGAAGCGGCCCGCGTACGCGCCGTCGGCCGGCGTTGGTGACCAGCAGTGCGACCTCCACGGGCCGGCCGAGCCGGGTGCTGGTGCCGCCGGACCGCTCCATCCGCAGGTCCGCGATGCGCCCGGCCAGCGCCAGGTCCGCAGCGACGCCGACGGCGAGCAGAGCGATCACGGCCAGCACCCAGACCACGCCCAGCGGTGCCAGCAGCACTCCGAGTGCCGCGACGAGGGCGGTGCGTCCGGTGATGGCCATCGTGCTGTCTCTGCTAGCGCGGTGCCGGCACGGAGGCGAGGACAGTGTCGAGCACGCCGTCGGCGGTGACGCCTTCGAGCTCGGCCTCGGGCCGGACCGCGACCCGGTGCCGCAGCGTCGGTCGGGCCAGCGCCTTCACATCGTCGGGGGTCACGTAGTCCCGCCCGGACAGCCAGGCCCACGCCTTCGCCGTGCCCAGCAACGCGGTCGCACCGCGCGGCGAGGCACCCAGTGACAGCGACGGCGACTGCCGCGTCGCCCGGCACAGGTCGACGACGTAGGCCAGCACCTCCGCCGCGGCCTGCACCCCCCGTACGGCGGCGCGCCCGGCGGCAAGGTCGTCGCGGTCGGCGACCGCGGTCACGCCAGCCCCGGCCAGGTCGCGCGGGTCGAAGCCACGGTGGTGGTTGTTGAGCACCCGGAACTCTTCGTCCCGCGACGGCAGCGGAACGGTCAGCTTGAGCAGGAACCGGTCGAGCTGCGCCTCGGGGAGCGGGTAGGTTCCCTCGTACTCGATCGGGTTCTGCGTGGCGACCACGACGAACGGGTCGGGCAACCGCCGTGGCTCGCCTTCGACCGAGACCTGCCGTTCCTCCATCGCCTCCAGCAGCGAGGCCTGGGTCTTCGGCGGGGTCCGGTTGATCTCGTCGGCGAGCAGCAGGTTGGTGAAGACCGGCCCCGGCCGGAAGGAGAACTCGGCCGTCCGCGCGTCATACACGAGCGATCCGGTCACGTCGCCCGGCATGAGGTCCGGCGTGAACTGCAACCGCTTCGTGTCCAGCGCCAGCGCCGCCGACAACGCGCGCACCATGAGTGTCTTCGCGACGCCAGGCACGCCTTCGAGCAGCACGTGCCCCTGGCAGAGCAGCGCGATCACCAGCCCGGTGACCGCGGGGTCCTGCCCCACCACGACCTTCCCGACCTCGGCCCGGAGCCGGTTCAGCGCCGCGCGCGCCCGCTCCGAGTCCGCCATCCCGCCGGCCCCGCCGCTGGTCCCGCCCACTGGCGCCGGCCTGAACCCGCCCGGCCCCGTCGTCGACCCGACCCCTTGGCCCGCGCCCGCAGGACCACCGGGACCACGCTGCTGTCCCGCAGGCGCGTCGAGCTCCTGGCCGCCGCCAGCAGCGCGACCCGGTTGTCCGGGGAGAACCCCGAATCTCTCGTCGCCGCCAACATGATCCCGCTCTCGTCCTGCGGCCGAGCCGAAGCCGTGGCCACCGCCAGCAGCGTCGCCCCCCGATGCCGGCGGAGGCCCGAGTCCCTCCTGGTCGCCGGCCGGACCACGCTGTTGTCCGGTCGGTGTGCCGAAGCCTTGGTCGCCACTGGCACCACCCGGCCGTCCCAGCGGAGCGCTGAACACCTGGTCGCCGCCGGAAGAACCATGCTGATGTCCTGCCGGTGACCCGAACTCCTGGTCGCCGCCAGGCGCACCCGGCGGTCTCGGCTGAGCTTCGATCCCCTGGTCGCCGGCCGGCGCGTCGGGAGCCGAACTGCTCTGTCGCGTCTCCGGAGGGCCCGTACCGGCACCACCGGCCGCGGAGTCGCTCTGCGATGTGATCACATTCTCCCCCGGCGCGGTCTCGTGCCGTGAGGTCGGCGGCTGGCTCACTGGTGCGGTCCCTCCGGGTCGAGCGTGTCGCGGACGATCGAGTCGAGCGAGTCGGCGAGGGCGACCAGGCCGGTGTCCTCGGCCGGCGGCGGCCCGAACAACGCCGATTGCACCGCCGCTTCGGGTCGCCCGGAGCGGGACGCGACCGCCGCGACGACCGCCCCCGGCAGCGGCTCCGCCCCGCGGGCCGAGTCGATGCCGAGCCGCGGCACCAGCCGCGCGAGCGCTCCCGACCGCAAAGCCTCCGCCGCCTGGTCCCGCGCCTGCGCCCGCCGGTAGAGCCGGGACCGTCCCTCGACGGCCTCGGCCGCGCGTACGACCACAGGCAGCGGCTCCACCACCGGCGGCCCCAACCGCCGCCCGCGCCAGAGCACCACCAGCAGCCCGACCAGCAGCAACTGCAGTGCGGCCGGCACAACCCAGTCCGGCAGGATCGAGGAGGTCGATTCGCCGCTCGACGCCGTCCCGGGGGCGGGCACGAGCCACCGCAGCTCGGTGGCGCTGCCGTCGCCGCCGAGGAGGTTGAGTCCGAGCGCCGCGTTCCCGTCCTCGTCCAACCGGTCGTTGGTCAGCATCCTGCCCGTCCCGAGCACGACGAGTCGTGCGCCGCCGCGCGTGGTCCCGATGACCATCGGTGCGGCGTCGCCCTCTCCGCCGTAGCAGCGCGTGCCGTCACCGGACTCGTATGTACTGCCGCCGATGAGCGCATCCCCGGCGGCTATTGCCGCGGCCTCGTCGCACGCCGGCGACCGGACCCGGACCGAGACGAACGATGCGGACCGGACGTCCGCCGTCATCGCCTCGATCACTCTCCTGGGCGGGCCGACGAGCACCACGCTGCCCTCGCTCGCATCGCCCAGCGCTCGCGCCGCACTCTCGTCGAGCAGCCCCGGAATCGGAACGAGCACGGCGTTCGTCGAACTCAGGCCCGTCGCCAGCGCCGTCGGATCGGTGACGCGGTCGACCCGAACACCGCGGTCGCCGAGCAGTGTCGCCAGCGCCCGGCTGCCCTCGGGATCCACCGATCGCGGGTCGAGCCGTGCCTGCACGCCTCGTGACCGGGACACCCCGATCGCGACGGCGGCGAGGAGGACTAGCACGACCACGAGCAGCACGACCCGATACCGCCGCCACAGCGCGGGTGCCGACGCACCGGACACAGTGGACGGTGCTGCTTCGGCCGGCCGATCATCGATGAACACGGGCGCGCTCATCGCGGCACCTGGTAACCGGCGACCGCGGGATCCCCGCGGCCGGCGAGCACCATCGGCGCCCGGCGAACCCGATCGTCTGTCTGCCGCATCAGCGCGTCGGCCTGCGGTGTGGCCGGCCGACCGCCGTACCAGATCTCGTCGAAGGTCACTGCCGCCGCCCGCAGGTCGCCGGCGATCGTCGGCACGGCGGCGCCGGCCTCTCGCGCCACCTCGTCGGCCGTACGCCCGGGCCGCGGGTCGGGCACGCCCCGCGTCTCCAACTCCCGGACGATCGCCCGCATCCGCTCCCGGACCGCCTCGGCGAACCGCCCGGCCGTCGCGTGCTCGTCCGCCCGGCGGCGATGCTCGTCCGTGCCGACGTCACCGGAGAGTTCGACGTGCGGCTGGCGGATGCGTGCGCCGCGACGGATCGGGCCGGTCCACCACAGCACGACACCGGCGACGACCAGGACGATCGCCAGCAGCACCAGCGCTCCCAACGATCCGCCGGGCGCTCCGGCGGCGAGCCGATCGAGGAACCGGTCGATCCAATCGATGACCGTCTCGAAGGCCCGCGTCACCGGGCCCGGCTCGCCCCGGTGGTAGATGCCCTTCGACAACTCCCGCTCGGCGGCTCGGCGGGCCTCGTCCCGCCCGACCGGTGCAACCGCTGCGAGCTGCGCCGCGACGCCGGAGACGGTCATGGTGCTCCACCACCGACCGCGGCCCGGCCGGCTGTGCGCTCCTGCCGGCGGAGCACGAAGTCGAGGCCCTCGGCCCGCATCCGGCGGTCGATGTAGAGCAAGGCCAGGACACCGGCCAGGAACGGCGCGGTGATCATCCCGGCCAGTATCCCGCCCAGCACCTCCACGGCGAGGACGGCGACGGTCGCCGCGGTCCCCGGATCCGGGTCATTGGCGACGACGATCAGGACCCCGATGAGCCCGAACGGCAGCGCGATCAGTGCCTGGATGAGCAGCCCCATCAGCACCGACAGTGCGCGGACGGACCACACCCGGATCAGCGCAGGCCAGGCGAGCTGAGCCGACCGGCGCAGCGCCGCGATCGGTCCGAGCCCCTCCAGCACGAGCGCTGGCGTGGTCAGGGCCCACAGCGCCCACAGGATGAGCCCGGGAACGAGGAGGAACACCAGCCCGACGTACGGCAGGATCCCAGCGATGGCGGCCGCCAGCAGCAACGGCCACAGCCGCGGGCGGATCCGGCGCCACACGTCGGCGGCGCCGACCCGACGACCGAGGACGTCTTCGGAGACGACGACCACGAGCATCCCGGTGAGCACGGCGCCGATCACAGCGGACACGAGGGCGCTGGTGATCCCGCCGAACCCGCCGATCAGGTCCTGGATCGACGCGGTCTCGTCGCCGATGCCGATCTGCGTCGGAAGCCCACTCGTCCCGAGATCGACAGCCAGCGATATCACCTGCTGCAGCGTGACGAGCACTGCGGCCAGCCCGACGGTCGCCCGCGGATTACGTCGGATGGTGCTGAAGGTGCCATCCAGCAGCTCGCCGACGCCGAGCGGCCGCAGCGGGATCCCGTCCTGCTGGGCCCGGTAGGCCGGCGGGAGGGTCTGGGAGGTCGGAGCGTGGACCCCGCCCGCGGGGGTGGCGCGGTCCGCACCGGTCGGATCGGGTGCGGACCAGGGCGCGGCGGCCGGACCAGCGCGCTGGACCTCGCCGTCCAGGCCCGGCTCCTGGCTCATCGACGCTCCCCTGCCTCCCGTCCCGATCGGGGCGCCTGGGCGCCGGTCGGCCCATGATGTCACGTGGCTGCTGACGCCCTGAGGGTGCCCGCGGTCGGGTCGCTGTGGTGTTGCACGACACACCCGCTCGCTCGGATGACACCATGGGGGCATGAAGGGACGCGTCCTGGTCGTCGATGACGACCCGGCTCTCGCAGAGATGCTCGGGATCGTGCTGCGTGGGGAGGGCTTCGACCCTGCCTTCGTCGCGGACGGCGGTCGGGCGCTCAACTCGTTCCGCGAGATCAAGCCGGACGTCGTTCTGCTCGACCTCATGCTGCCCGGCATGAGCGGCATCGACGTCTGCAAGCTCATCCGCGCAGAGTCCGGCGTTCCGATCATCATGCTCACCGCCAAGAGTGACACTGTAGATATCGTGCTGGGCCTGGAGTCCGGGGCCGACGACTACGTCGTCAAGCCGTTCAAGCCGAAGGAACTGGTCGCCCGGATGCGGGCTCGGCTCCGGCGTACGGACGAGCCGCCGGCCGAGTCGCTGGCTATCGGGGATGTGCTGATCGACGTGCCGGGCCACTCCGTGTCCCGTGACGGCCAGCAGATTCCGCTTACGCCGCTCGAGTTCGACCTGCTCGTCGCGCTGGCTCGCAAGCCCCGCCAGGTCTTCACCCGAGAGGTGCTGCTCGAACAGGTCTGGGGATACCGGCACGCTGCGGACACTCGGCTCGTTAACGTCCACGTGCAGCGGCTGCGCTCGAAGGTCGAACGCGACCCTGAGCACCCCGAGATCGTCCTGACCGTCCGCGGCGTCGGGTACAAGGCAGGACCTCCGTGACCGTCCAGCCCCGGACCGGCCCGGACGGGACGATCGCCGTCGAGCCGGATCACCCCGCCGTCGAGGCTCCGCAGACGGCAGGCGCTGTCGACGAGGAAGGGGCAGCGCCCGGGGCACCTGGCGTCCCGTCGCCCGCACCCCCGGCCGCCGCGACCGGCGCCATGTCCCCGACCCTGCCGCCGTCGGCGCTCTCGGGTGACGGAGGTGGCGTCCAGCCGGTCACCGAGGCCGCCCCGGACTCGCAGTCGCCTGAGGTGCCCCCCTCGGTCGTCAACGCGGCTGCCGCGCGTTCGGCCATCGCCCTGGCGAGGCTGACCGCGGGACCACGATCCGCCGAGCCGACCGTGGACGTCGTCGGGACGGGTCCGACGTCGATCGCCTCGTCCGCGGACACTGCCGACGCGGCGCGCGGCACCAAGCCGGGTCGGCCCGACTGGCACCGACTCCGTGCGCGGCTCGCGCGCAGGCGGATCGATGCCCGCTTCACCGTCGCCAACTGGTTCCGCTGGGTCGTGGAGCGCTGGCGCCGCTCTCTGCAGCTCCGGGTAGCGGTGACCACGATGCTGCTCTCCGGTCTCGTCGTGATGATCGCCGGCATCCTGTCGGTCGGGGCGATCAGCTCCGGGGTGCTGGACAGCAAGCGCAGCGCGGCGCACGCGGAGGTGATCAACGGCGTCCGAGTCATTCAAGACCAGCTCGCTGCCGCGGCTCCGCAGGACAAGAACGGTCTGAACCGGGCCACCCAGGCCCTGCTCGACACAGTCGGCAACCGCGGTGCCGCCGCCGGGCTGTTCTCGATCGTCGTCGTCGTCCAGGGCGCCACGCCGTCCGTCTCCGGCTCCACGAACGTGGCGGACGTTCCACAGGAACTGCGCCAGCTGGTCGAGCAGGGCAAGTTTGCGGACATGTACTCGCCGGTGCGTGCCGGGGACGGCACGTTTACCAAGGGCCTCATCGTCGGCGCGCCGGTCCCGCGACAGCAGAGCGCCGTTCAGCTGTATTACCTGTTCCCGCTGGAGGCCGAGCAGCGGACGCTGACCCTCGTCCGCAACACCGTGCTGCTCACAGGCATCCTGCTGGTCGCCCTGCTCGCGGTGGTCGCGCTGATGGTCACGCGTCAGGTCGTTCGGCCGGTGCGGGTAGCGGCCGAGGTCGCCGAGCGATTTGCCTCCGGCCGGCTGCGGGAGCGCATGACCGTCCGCGGTGAGGACGACCTGGCCGCGCTGGCGGCGTCGTTCAACGACATGGCCGACAGCCTGCAGGGCCAGATCACCAAGCTGGAGGAGATGTCGCGGCTTCAGCGCCGCTTCACCAGCGACGTGTCTCATGAGCTGCGCACCCCGCTCACGACGATTCGCATGGCAACGGACGTGCTGCACGCTTCCCGGCCGGACTTCGAGCCGCACGTCGCTCGGTCCGCCGAACTGCTGCATGACGAGCTCGACCGATTCGAATCCCTCCTCGCCGACCTTCTGGAGATCAGCCGGTACGACGCCCACGTGGCCGTCCTCGAGCCGGACCCGATCGATCTGCGCAGCCTGATCCGCAGCTCGGTGGACACGGTCGCGGCGGTCGCCGACAGAGCCCACGTCGCGATCGAGGTGGACATGCCGGACGGCCCGGTCGTCGCGGACGTCGACAGCCGCCGGGTGGAGCGGATCCTGCGCAACCTCCTGGTCAACGCGGTCGAGCACAGCGAGGGGAGGCCGGTCGAGATCGCCTTGAGAGGCGACGGGCGGGCGGTCGCGGTGACCGTCCGGGACCACGGCGTCGGCCTGCGCCCGGGAGAAGCCGCGCTGGTGTTCGACCGGTTCTGGCGCGCGGACCCGTCGCGCAACCGGCGTACCGGAGGCACCGGCCTCGGTCTGTCGATCAGCCTCGAGGACGCGCGCTTGCACGGCGGATGGCTGCACGCCTGGGGTCGTCCTGGCCACGGTGCCCAGTTCCGGCTGACGCTGCCGGTGCACAGCGGTGACGCCGTCGTGTCGTCGCCCTTGCCGATCGAGCCAGCCGATGTCACCCGGCCCGCCGGCACCGGCCAGCGCCCTGCTCTGGGGTGGCCGACATGATCGGATCTGTCCGGCGCCGCCGGAGAACGACGGTCGGTCTCCTCGTCACGGCTGGCGCGCTGCTGGTGAGCACTGGCTGTGCCAGCATTCCCGTCGCATCTTCGCCCCAGGTCATCCCGCAGTCCGTGCCGGCAGCCGCGCCGGCCGGCGGCGACATCCGCTACGACGGGATAGTCCCTCGACCGGGAGAGTCTCCTGAAGACGTCGTCAGAGACTTCCTCAAGGCAGCTGGTAGCACCGAGCGCGCACACACCCGGGCCCGGGCGTATCTCACGCCCGCCGCCTCCAAGCGTTGGAACGACAACGCCGGCGCGCTGATCATCGAGAACAGCTTCTACGTGGACACCCAACAGGGCGATTCGGTCATGAAGTTGTCCGCACAGCGACACGGGCGCATCAATGAGGACGGCTCGTATGCCCCCATCGAGGGAGCCTTCAACCACCCGTTCCATCTCACGAAGGTCGACGGGGAGTGGCGGATCGATAATCCTCCCCAAGGGTTGCTCATCGAGTTGAGCACGTTCGAGTCGGCCTACCGGCCGTACGACGTCTACTTCCTCAACTCGGGCGAGTCGAAGGTGGTCCCGGACGTCCGCTGGTACGCGGCGCCGCCCGACTCGCTGGCCACCCTGCTGGTCACCGCCCTCGAACACGGACCGTCGAAGTGGCTGGGTGACGCGGTCTCGACCGCTCTGAACGGAGTCACGCTCGAGTCCAACATCGTGCAGGAACGCGACCGTGTGAAGGTCTACCTGACGGGTCTGGGGGACCAGGAGGACACTCTGCCTCCAGGGGGCTTCGCCCAGCTCGTCTGGACGCTCAGCCAACTCGGCGTCGGCGCGGTGGAGGTCTACTCCGACCGCCAGCTGATCCGGCCACCGAAGAATCCGGACCTCACCCTGCAGCAACTGAAGAACTGGCAGGGCTTCGCCCCGGACAGCCTCTCGGTGAATGCGTCCGGCTACTTCATCCGCGACGGCGCGGTGTGGACCACCAAGGGCGCCCCGCTGGCCGGAGCCGCCGGGCGCGGCTCGTTTGGAGCGGTCTCGGTGGCGGCCTCGGTCGACGAGAGCTCCGTCGCGGTGGTTCGGCGCACCGCGACCGGTGGTCGGGCGCTCTACGTCGGTGCTCCCGGGTCGCTGCGTCCGACCGTGTCCGGCGCCTCGTTGAGTCGGCCGACGTGGGGATCGGGGATCCGCGAGGTCTGGACCGTGCGCGATGCCAGCGACGTGCTCCTCGTCACGACCGACGGCCATGCCTATTCCGTCGAGGTGCCGCAGGCGCAGCAGATCGGTCCGATCCGTGCGCTCAGCCTGTCCCGCGACGGAGCGAGGGTCGCCGTCGTGGCTGGACCGACCAGTCGTGAGCGGCTCTGGATCGGCGTGGTGGCCCGGGACGACGGCGCCGCCCAGATCCAAGGCCTGCGCCCGCTGGATGTCGGTGACACCCCCGTCTCCGACGTGAGCTGGTCCGACGCCGGCACGGTGGTCGCGTTGACACGCTCCGGCGAGCAGGACAGCAGCCTCTACTCCGTCGATGTCGACGGAGGGTCGCCGGCAGTGCTCGTCTCGACGGCAGGCCTGCCTGGACCGCCGACCGCGGTCGCCGCCGGCCCGACATTGCTGACGATCGCCGCCGGGACGCTCTGGCGGACGCCGGTCGCCAGCGAGTCGTGGACGAAGGTGGAGGACCGCCGCGGCGGCGAGTCGGCGCCCGCCTACCCAGGCTGAGATCCGACACCACCAACGCCACCCACGGCATCCCACTGCTCCACCTCCTCTCGTCCGGAGCAGGGGCAGTCGTACCAACGTCGTGTCGGTGAGCTCAACTCGCCATCCACAAGCGGGACCGTTGTCCACAGATCGCGAACTCGCCCTACCGGGAGCCGGCTGACGGCGGCACCGTCGTCGCGTGTTCTCCGTGCTGGCAGATCTGGCCTTCCCGACCCGATGCGTCGGTTGCTCCGCCGCGGGTGGACCCGTCTGCGAGCGATGCCGGCAGGCGTTCGCTCGGCCTCGGCGACATCGCCCGGACCCCGCCCCGCCGGGTCTGCCGCGGGTGGCGGTTGCGGCGGACTACGCCGGCGTCGTGCGTGCATGCCTGCTCGCGTACAAGGAGCGCCGGCGTCACGACCTGGCGTGGCCGCTGGCGGGCGCGCTGGCGGCGGCCGTCGCCGAGTTGGACGGCGGGCCGATGTTGCTCGTCCCGATTCCGTCCGCCGATGCGGTCGCCCGACGCCGGGGTGGCCAGCACGTCGAGCGGCTGGCCCGGCACGCGGCTCGCGCTCTGCGGCGGCGCGGCGTCGCAGCCCGGGTCGCCCATGTGCTCCGGTTGGCCGCCGACGCGCCGGACAGCGCTGAGCTCACCGCGGCCGAGCGCCGGACCGCGGCGGCGGGCAAGTTCGTCGCTCGGCCGGAGCGAGTCGGATCGGCCGGGTCGACGAGGGTGATGATCGTTGACGACCTGGTGACGACGGGGAATACCGTCGCCGCTGCTGCGGCGGCCCTCCGCAGTGCGGGCCTTCCGGTCATCGGCGTGGCCGCCGTCGCCGGCACTCAACGCACTGTCCATCGATATACAAAGAGCAGCCTCTCGCTACGATCTGTGCCTGTCGGACAGGAGCATGCAGAAGATTCACCGGGACTTCAGCGGTGGGTCGCACGCAGGCCGGGTACGAGTTCGGTGGACCAGGATCGCCGCGGGGTGTCCGCACCCCACCCGGCTCAGCTAACGTCAGGGAGGACCTGGGTAGAGGAGGCGTCACGCCGGCACCGGCTCTGGTTCCGGTGGTGTGCCGCTCGTGGCGGGCCGAACTCGCCGCGGTGCGGAGCCGCGCGCGGCGGGCGCCCATCACCGCAGTGGAGGTCGCGTGGACGTTACCGTCAGGGGCCGGAACGTGGAGGTGCCCGACCACTTCCGGCAGCACGTCACGGAGAAGATCGAGCGTGTCGAGCGCTACGACCACCGCATCATTCGTGTCGATGTCGAGCTCTACCACGAGCGCAATCGGCGCCAGTCGGCCTCCTGCCAACGCGTCGAGGTGACCTGCGCGACCCGTGGACCGGTGGTCCGCGCGGAAGCCTGCGCGTCCGACTTCTACCGCGCGCTGGATGCCGCGGTGACCAAACTGGACAGCCGGATGCGACGTGCGGCGGATCGGCGCCGGGTGCACCGTGGCAGCCGCACTCCCACGTCGGTAGCGGCCGCCACCGGTGGCATCGCACTGAACGGGACGACGCCGGTGGCCACCTTGGACGGATCTCAGGAAGAACAGGAGCAGCAGGAGTTCGGCGGCCTCGTCGTCCGGGAGAAGGAGCACTCCGCCGGGCCGATGACGATCGACCGTGCCCTGTTCGAGATGGAGCTGGTCGGCCACGACTTCTATCTCTTCTCCGATGCGGAGACCGGACGGCCGAGCGTCGTCTACCGCCGCAAGGGCTACGACTACGGGGTCATCCGGCTGGTCGACTGAATCGAGTGCGTTCGGCCGACTGGCCGTACCCCGACTGGTCCCTGGTCGACTCGAGATGGCAGAATGCCCGCCGTGTGCGTCGGGAGACCGGCGCTACGGCGTCGCAGGATGCGGGGGAGATCGGTGACCGAGGACATGGGACCGGGTCGGGCCAGCCGGCCGGACGCGGTCCGGGTGCTGCTCGTGGACGATCACGCGCTGTTTCGGCGCGGTTTGCGGGTGACGCTCGAGCTGGAGCCCGACATGGTGGTCGTCGGGGAGTCCGGGGACGGCGCGGACGCGGTGGCGAAGGCGATCGAGACGCTGCCCGACGTCGTGCTCATGGACGTCCAGATGCCCCGGCGGGGTGGGATCGAGGCGTGCTCGGCGATCAAGGCCGCGGCGCCGTCCACCAAGATCCTCATGCTCACGATGAGCGACGACGAGGGCGATCTCTACGAGGCGATCCGGGCCGGCGCCAGCGGCTACCTGCTCAAGGATCTCCCGATCGACGACGTGGCCTCCTCGATCCGGGCGGTGCAGACCGGGCAGTCGCTGATCAGCCCAGCCCTCGCCTCGAAGCTGCTCACCGAGTTCGCGGCGCTGGCGAAGCGAGGCGAGTCGCCGCAGGCTGCGCCGACCCCGCGGCTGACCACTCGCGAGATGGAGGTGCTTCGGCTGGTCGCCCGCGGCATGAACAACCGCGACATCGCCCGCGAGCTGTATATCAGCGAGAACACGGTGAAGAACCACGTCCGCAACATGCTGGAGAAGCTGCAACTGCACTCGCGGATGGAGGCCGTGGTCTACGCCGTGCGGGAGAAGCTGATCGAGATCACCTGACCCGGGTATCAGCTCGGCGGCATCAGGCCGAACCGGGCCTCGTCCGTGCGGCCGCCGTCCGAGGTCGGCAGCCGCAGCCGGGCGACGCCCTCGAGTTGGAAGCCGGCTCTGACCGCCACCCGCCGGGAGGCGGTATTGGCGGCGGCAGCGCCGAGCTCGAGCCGGGCGATCCCGACCTGAATGAACGCCCAGTCCGCCACCAGCCGCACGGCGCGGGTGGCAAGACCGCGCCCGCGCCAGCCGGCGCGCAGGCCGTAGCCGATCTCGGCGATCCGGAACGCGGGCACAGTCATTCGGAGGCCGAGCGAACCGGCGCAGTCACCGGTGCCGGTCTCGACGATCGCGAACCGGGCCTCCGTGCCGGCCAGCCATGCCGACGCCGCGCCCGCGACGAATACCTTGACATCGGACGCGGTCCAGAGTCGCGTGGAGGTGGCCCACCGCCGCGACTCGGGATCAAGCCGCTCCTCCAGCAGGGCGTCCTCGTCTCCGGGTCTGACCCGGCGCACGGTCACCACGCCGTCGGACAGCTCGCGGACGTCCGGCAGCCCGCGTCGCAAGGGCAGCGCCGAGTCCGTGGCGAGCCGGGCGTACACGATCGCATCCGTGCGGCTGCGGCCGGTCGGCAGCGCCGCCCGCAGCTGCCCCTCCCGGCGGAACCCGGCGGCCAGCGCCAGCCGCTGTGCCGGCTCGTTCACCGGATCGGCGAGCAGCTCGACCCGCGCCATGCCGTGCCGGAACGCCCACGCCGACAGCGAGCGGGCGACCTCCCCGCCGTATCCGCGTCGCCGGGCCCAGCCGGCGATCCACACCTCCAGCCGGGCGGTCGCAGCGCATCGCCACGGATCGACGGACAGGTCGGCGACGCCGAGCAGCCGGCCGGTGGACCGTTCGGTCACCGCCGTGCGCATCCAGCTGGTCCCCCGGTCGTCCGCGGCGGCCCACTGCCAGAGCCGGCCGTCCTCGTCGACCCGCCGCAGCTCGTCCAGATCGCGTGGTCGCAGCGGGCGAAGGAGCAGCTGCGCCGTCTCCACCCGAGCGGTCGACCACTCGACCTCCGCGTACCCGGTCACGCTGCCTCCTCGCACCGCGGCGCGGTGTTCATAACCCGGCACGGAACCAGGCATCCGTCCGTTCGACACCCAGGGTGGTGCGCCACACAGCCGCCTACGATGGTGTCTGTCGAGCCGTATCGAGGGAGCTGACGTCGCACCGTGGTACTGAACAGGATCCTGCGCGCCGGAGAGGGGAAGATCCTCCGCCGGCTCAAGGTGATTGCCGATCACATCAACACGCTCGAGCCCGACTACGTCGAGATGACCGACGCGGAGCTGCGGGAGCAGACCGACGTCTTCCGGGAGCGGCTGGCCGACGGTGAGACGCTCGACCACATCCTGCCCGAGGCGTTCGCGGTGGTGCGGGAAGCGGCCAAGCGGGTCATCGGGCAGCGGCACTTCGACGTCCAGATGATGGGCGGCGCCGCGCTGCACATGGGCTACATCGCCGAGATGAAGACCGGTGAGGGCAAGACGCTGGTCAGCACGCTGCCGGCGTACCTCAACGCGCTCGCCGGCGACGGCGTCCACGTGGTCACGGTGAACGACTACCTGGTCAAGTACCACGCGGAGTGGATGGGCCGGATCCACCGCTTCCTCGGGCTCGAAGTCGGCATGATCCTCGCGCAGATGCCGCCGGCCGAGCGGCGCGCGGCCTACGCGGCGGACATCACGTACGGCACCAACAACGAGTTCGGCTTCGACTACCTGCGCGACAACATGGCTTGGAGCCGTGACGACCTGGTCCAGCGCGGGCATCACTTCGCCCTGGTGGACGAGGTCGACTCGATCCTCATCGACGAGGCCAGGACCCCGCTGATCATCAGCGGTCCGGCCGAGCAGAGCGCCCGGTGGTACCAGGAGTTCGCCCGGCTCGCGCCGATGCTCAAGAAGGACACCGACTACGAGGTCGAGGAGAGCAAGCGCACCGTCGCGATCACCGAGGTCGGCGTCGAGAAGATCGAGGACCAGCTCGGCATCGAAAACCTGTACGAGGCGGTCAACACCCCGCTCGTCGGCTACCTCAACAACGCGCTCAAGGCCAAGGAGCTCTACAAGCGCGACCGGGACTACATCGTCACCAACGGTGAGGTCCTCATCGTCGACGAGTTCACCGGCCGCGTCCTGCATGGCCGCCGCTACAACGAGGGCATGCACCAAGCGATCGAGGCCAAGGAAGGCGTCGTGATCAAGGACGAGAATCAGACTCTCGCCACGATCACCCTGCAGAACTACTTCCGCCTGTACGAGAAGCTCGCCGGAATGACCGGTACGGCGCAGACCGAGGCCGCCGAGCTGCACCAGATCTACAAGGTCGGCGTGGTGCCGATCCCGACCAACATGCCGATGATCCGGGCCGACCAGCCCGACGTCGTCTACAAGTCCGAGGGCGCCAAGTTCAACGCGGTCGTCGAGGACATCGCGGAGCGGGTCGAAGCGGGTCAGCCGGTCCTGGTAGGCACCGCCAGCGTGGAGAAGTCCGAGCTGCTCTCGTCCATGCTGCTGCGCCGGGGCATCCCGCACGAGGTGCTCAACGCCAAGCAGCACGAGAAGGAGGCGGCGATCGTCGCGCTGGCAGGTCGGCCTGGCGCCGTCACCGTCGCAACGAACATGGCCGGCCGCGGTACCGACATCGAGCTCGGCGGCAACAAGGAGTTCATCGCCGACATGCAGCTGCGCGATCGCGGTCTGTCGCCGACCGAGACGCCGGAGGAGTACGAGTCGGCCTGGGAGTCCACCCTCGAGGACGTCCGCGCGCAGGTGCAGAAGGAGCACGACGAGGTCGTCGAGGCCGGCGGACTGTACGTACTCGGCACTGAGCGACACGAGTCCCGGCGCATCGACAACCAGTTGCGTGGCCGGTCCGGTCGGCAGGGCGACCCGGGCGAGTCGCGCTTCTACCTCTCGCTCGGCGACGACCTGATGAAGCGGTTCAACGCCGCCGCGGTCGAGACGATCATGACCCGGCTCAACATGCCCGACGACGAGCCGATCGAGTCGAAGATGGTCTCCCGGGCGATCAAGTCGGCGCAGACCCAGGTCGAGCAGCAGAACTTCGAGATCCGCAAGAACGTGCTCAAGTACGACGAGGTCCTCAACCGGCAGCGGACCGTCATCTACGACGAGCGGCGACGGGTGCTCGAGGGTGCCGACCTGCAGGACCAGGTCGACCACATGATCACCGACGTGGTCAGCGGCTACGTCGAGGGCGCGACCTCCGAGGGCTACCCGGAGGAGTGGGATCTCGACCAGCTCTGGACCGCACTGCGCTCGCTCTACCCGATCTCCGTGACCGTCGACGAGGTGATCGAAGAGGCCGGCGGCGACCGCAACGGCCTGTCCGGGGAACAGCTGACCGAGTTGCTCGTCGAGGACGCGCACGCCGCCTACGAGGCGCGTGAGGAGGAGCTCGGCTCCGAGGTCATGCGGGAGCTGGAGCGGCGGGTCGTCCTGCAGGTGCTCGACCGCAAGTGGCGCGAGCACCTGTACGAGATGGACTACCTGCAGGAGGGCATCGGCCTGCGGGCGATGGCCCAGCGCGACCCGCTGGTCGAATACCAGCGCGAGGGCTTCGACATGTTCAACGCGATGCTCGACGCGATCAAGGAGGAGTCGGTCGGCTTCCTGTTCAACGTCGAGGTCGAAGTCCAGCAGCCCGCGCCGGACGAGCCAGCGGTGGACGCCGAGGAGGTGCCCGCGCTGGTGGCTCCGGTCGTCGAGCGGTCGGCGCCGGCGCTGACCGCGAAGGGCCTGCAGACCGGCGGCCGCGATGACAACCTGCAATACTCGTCGCCCACGCTGGACGCCACCGAGCCGGAGAAGGCCGCGACCGGAGGGGCCGCCGTCAGCAGTGGCGAACCCGGCCGGAACGCGCCCTGCCCGTGCGGCTCGGGCAAGAAGTACAAGCGGTGCCACGGCGCACCGGCCGCGGCTCGCTGACCCCGCTGCCAGCGCCGCCCCGGACCGCGTTGGTCCGGGGCGGCGGTGTCTCCGGCTCATCGCACCTCGAGGGCGACCGCGCGCCAGCGGCCGTCGAAGCCCTCCAGTCGGGCGGCCGCCGCCGAGTAGACCGTCCCTCGCAGGACGACCGCGGCGACCTCGGCCACTCCGTCGGCGGGCTCGCTTACCCGTACGGACTTGACCAGCGGCACCACTCCGGGCGCGGTCTTCCACCGCGCGTCGTAGGTCATCCGGGAGATCTGCGAGCGGACCGATTGGCTCGTCCATTCCTGCAGCTGCGCCGACGCGCGCGAACCGGCCAGGGTCTCGAACACCGCCTGCATGAACCGGGTCGCCCACATCTCAGGGTCGGGCAGATCCCGGCGCGCGGTCGGCTGCGGATCGAAGAAGTCGATCTCGTGCTCGAACCGGCGCGGCGCCGGCTCCTCGAACGGCAGCTCCTCGCGCTGCCGGATCACGCCGAGAGGACCGTCGGGGAGCTCGTCGTCGTACGGCGGCTCCAGCCGCGGCACACGGCGGACGGTGGGCCGGCGTGGTCGGCCGGCCCCTCCGGACGAGGGATCGAGCGCGGGCACGGACACGGGAAAGGTCCTTCCTCGGAGTGAACGCTGGCCGCTAAGGATGATACTGGGAGAAACGGGCAAAAGGGAGTTTTCGATCCGCGCAAAATAGCAAATCCCCGCTCAGATTCGGCGCGGCGAGAATTGGTTTCGACATTCCGCCTCGACTGCCAGTGGAATGAACGACTCACCGTCCACATGAGACGATTGGCCGTCCGGTGCGGACTGTCTCGCAGCAGCGCGTCGATTCGCGTAGCCACGTCGAGATCCCGACGGGACGCCGGCGCGAGATGCCGCGGGAGGGGTAGCGGCGGCATCCGCCGCCACCGATGAGAGCGAATCAGTCCGGGGGCAGTGGCTCGTCCCGGCCCAACGGGTGGGCCTCGACGAACCGTCGGGTCTCGTCGTACATCCGCTCGATGTATGCCTCGAGCTGTTCGCGCTCGACCCTCCACTGCCCACGGCCGCCGATCTTGATCGCCGGCAGCACGCCACTGCGCACCAAGGCGTAGGTCTGGGAAGCGGAGATGTTGAGCACGTCGGCCACGTCACCGAGGGTCAGAAAGCGGTCCGGGGTCATCGATTCCTTCCAGCGCCATCTCATGTCGACCCACCGTCAGTGTGGCATCGGCCACGTACTCGTGATGGACGTGAGTCCAACCCCGCACCGTGACTTAGTGAGCAAAACGGTCAGAAGGGTGTATAACATCGCCGACGCAATCGAGAGGAGCCAGTGTGAATCCGCCCGTCCTTCGCGACCTGCCGGTGACAGTGGGTGTCCCGCCGACGGCAGCGGTTGTCATCGAGCCGGACGCCGAGTCCGACTCCGAAGCGGAGACGCAGTTCCGTGACCTGGCTTACGCGCGCCGTCCGCCGCGCGCGGCGGCGGACCACGGCTGCGGGCGGGTCGTCGCGGTGTGGGGTCCGGCGGGGTCTCCGGGGCGGACGACGGTCGCGATCGGCGTGGCGGACGAGGCGGCGCGGCTCGGGGTCTCGACGCTGCTCGCCGACGCGGATCCGTACGGCGGCACGGTCGCGCCAACCATCGGCCTCCTCGACGAGACCGCCGGGCTCGCACTCGCATCGCGCGATGCGGCGGCCGGCAGGCTGGACTCGACCCTGCTCGCTCAGCGCACCAGGCAGGTACGCCCGCGGCTGCGGGTGCTCACCGGCCTCCCTCGGGCGGGCGGCTGGCGTGAGCTGCGGGCGGCGGGACTGCCGTCCGTCCTCGACGAGTCCCGCCGGCTGTGCGCGCTGACGGTGGTGGACTGCGGGTTCTGCCTGGAGCAGGACGAGGAGCGCGCCGGACCTCAGCGCAACGGCGCGACCCTGGCCGTGCTCGCGGCCGCGGACGTGGTGCTCTGCGTCGGGGCGGCCCATCCGATCGGGCTGCACCGGCTCACTCGCGGTCTGGACGAGCTGCGCGCGGCGCTCCCCGGCGTCCTGCCGCTCGTCGTCGCGAACCGCGTCACCGGCACCGCCGCGGCCCGCGACGTCGCGGCGGCGCTGTGGCGCTGGGGCGACATCGAGGCTAGCGCCCACCTCCCGACCGACTCGGCCGCGCTCGACGCCGCCACTCGGGCCGGCGCCACGCTCGCCGAGGTCGCACCGGCCAGCCCGATGCGTCGATCCCTTGTCGACGTGGCCCGCACCGTGACCTGCATCCCCGAGCCGGTGCCCGCCCGACGGCGCCGTCGGTTCACCCGCCGCTGAGCTGGCCGGAGCTCTCCGACCCCGGGCCCCTCCCAGCGTGTTCACCCCGCCGATCCGGCCCCTCGGGGTGTGCCGTTGGCGCGTTTCCGGTAGACGTGACGGAGTGGGCGGACAGCTTCGCGGACTTCTCATCGACTACGGGGGCGTGCTGACGAACCCGCTGCCCGAGTTCATGGCCGAGTGGGTGGAGGCGGACGGCATCGACCCCGACCGGTTCGCCGAGCTCATGCGTCGCTGGCTCGGACCTGGCGCTGATCGCAGCCCCGTGCACGATCTGGAGACGGGCCGGATCAGTGCGGCCGAATTCGAGCGCCTGCTCGCGGCCGAACTGATCGAACGGACGCCGGCGCGGCCGGGTGCGGCCAACCGTGCCGCCGGCATGCTCACCCGGATGTTCTCCGGCATGCGGGTCGAGGACGGCATGATCGACGTCGTCCGAACGGTCAGGACGGCCGGTGTCCGGACCGGATTGCTGTCGAACTCCTGGGGTCTCGACTATGAGCGCGACGGCTGGGACGCGCTCTTCGACGCGGTCGTGATCTCCGGCGAGGTCGGGCTACGCAAGCCGGACCCGGCGATCTACGCGCTTGCCGCCGAGCGGCTGGGCCTGCCGCCGGAGCAGATCGTCTTCATCGACGACCTCCGCCCCAACGTGCGAGCAGCGGCAGCGGCCGGCATGGTCGGCGTGCAGCACGTCGACCTCGAGACAACGGTGTCCGAGCTGGAGATCCTCTTCGAGACGTTCCTGCGCTGACCGCGGACTCCGACGAGTCGCTCGCCCGCGTGCGGCGTGTGTCCATGCGGGCGTGGACCCCGACCGCAAGTCCGATGTCGCGTTCTGTGGACAACTTCTGGCTTGTGGACGGCCGCCGACGCCCACCGAGCTCGCGTGTCACGATGGTCGTGCTCCCGCGGACCACCCCGGTCCCCCGCGGACGGCGAGGAGGTGCGTCCATATGACCGATCGGCTGAGCGCGCTCGACGTCTCGTTCCTCTACATGGAGGAGCCGACCACTCCGATGCACGTGGGCGGCCTCCTGGTGTTCGAGCCGCCGCCGGACGGCTTCGACTACAACCGTCTGGTCGCGCTCATCGAGGACCGGATCAGCCTGGTCCCGCGCTACCGGCAGAAGATCCGCTGGGTGCCGGGTCACCTTGCCAACCCGGTCTGGGTGGACGACGCCGATTTCGACATCACCTTCCACGTACGCAGGTCCGCGCTGCCGCGGCCGGGCTCGGACGAGCAGCTGCACGAGCTGGTCAGTCGGCTGATGTCCCGGCGCCTCGACCGCAACCGCCCGCTCTGGGAGATGTACCTCGTGGAGGGCCTCGAGGGCGGCCGCATCGCGATCATCAGCAAGACCCACCACGCGATGGTCGACGGGATCAGCGCGGTCGACATCGGCCAAGTGATCCTCGACGTCACCCCGACCCCACGCGACGTGCCCGAGGACCTCTGGATGCCGGCGCCGCAGCCGGGGACCGTCGGCCTCGTCACCGACGCGGTCGGCGACCTGATCCGGCGGCCGACCGGCGTGGCCGACACCGTGCGGATGGGCCTGCTCGACTTGCGGACCACCACCGGCAAGGTGGTCGGCGCGATCGGCGGTCTGGCAGCCGCGGCCAGGATCGCCGCACGCCCGGCTCCGTCCACTCCGATGAACGTGCCGATCGGCGAGCAGCGGCGGTTCGGCGTCGCCCGCACCGACCTCGACGACTACAAGCGGGTCCGCAAGGCGCACGGCGGCACGGTCAACGACGTGGTGCTCGCGACCGTGGCCGGCGCATTGCGCGGCTGGCTGCTGTCCCGGGGTGAGGCGGTCACCGCCTCGACCACGATGCGAGCGATGGTGCCGGTCTCCGTCCGGACCGACGAACAGCGCGGCGGCGGCGGAAACCGGGTTTCGTCCTACCTGGTCGACCTGCCGGTCGGCGAACCTGATCCGGTCGTCAGGTTGTCCCAGGTCAGCTTCGCGATGAGGGGGCACAAGGAGTCCGGCCAGTCGGTCGGGGCGGACGCGCTCGTCGCGCTCGGCGGGTTCGCGCCGCCGACGCTGCACTCGCTCGGCGCCCGGGCCGCCAACGGCTTCACCCGCCGGCTGTTCAACCTCGTGGTGAGCAACGTGCCCGGCCCGCAGTTCCCGCTGTACGTGGGCGGAGCCCAGATGCTCGAGCTGTTCCCGGTGGTGCCGCTCGCCCGCGGGCAGGGCTTGAGCATCGGCCTCACGTCCTACAACGGGCGCGTCTACTACGGGCTCAACGCCGACCAGGACGCGTTGCCCGATGTCGAGGTGATCGGGGCGCTGCTGGAGGAGGCACTGGCCGAGCTCGTGGATACGGTGAGATGACTGCCGCGGACGGGAACGGGGTACGCCGCGGGCTCGTGCTGGGAGCCGGCGGCGTGCTCGGGCTCACCTGGATGATCGCCACGCTCAGCGTGCTGGAGGCGGAGGAGGGCTTCGACGCCCGCGACGTCGAGGTCTGCATCGGCACGTCGGCCGGTTCCGTGCTGGCCGCGCTGCTCGGCAGCGGGATCGGCATCGACGTGGCGCTGCGCCACCAACAGGGCATCCCGGCACCGGCCGACCCGGACATCAGCTGGGACTACGACCGCGACAGCGGGGGAGCGGTGCCACCGCGACCCGGTTTCGGCATCGGCTCGCCTCGGTTGCTGCTGACGGCCGCCCGGCACCCGCGCCGGGTGCCACCGATGGCCGCCTTCACCGCGGCGATGCCGCGCGGTCGCGGGACGCTGCGTCCGCTGCACCGGATGGTCGAGCTGGTCTCCGAGCCGCTGCCGGGCAACGGTTGGCCGGCCGCCCCAAGCACGTGGATCGTTGCGATGGACTATGCCGCCGGGACTCGTACGGTGTTCGGCCGGGACGGTGCGCCGCCAACGATGCTGGCCGACGCGGTCACCGCGTCCTGCGCCATCCCGGGCTGGTACGCGCCTGTCGTCATCGACGGCCGGCCGTACGTGGACGGCGGGACGCTGTCACCTACTTCGCTCGACCTGCTGGCGGATGCTGGGCTCGACGAGGTGTACGTGCTGGCGCCGATGGCCTCCTTCGCCTACGACCGGCCGCGGGCAGCGATGGCGCGGGCGGAGCGGCGGTGGCGCCGGCTTGTGACGCGCCGGGTGCTCGCCGATGCCGAGGCACTGCGCGCATCGGGCACGGCGGTCACGCTGCTCGGGCCGGGTCCGGAAGACCTGCAGGCGATCGGTGCCAACCTGATGGACCCGCGGCGGCGGGAGGCGGTGCTGGCGACCTCGCTACGGACGAGCGCTGAGGCGCTGCGCCGGGGTGACGGCGGCCCGGATCGGTCACTGCGAACGGGGACGGTGAGCTGATGCGGGTGTATTTTCCGGCGACCACGAGGACGCTCCGGGAGCTGGTCGACAGCGGCGAGCTCGGGCCGGCGCCGCTGACCGGGTTCGCAGTGACGCCGCAGCTGCGCGACTGGTATCGGGACAGCGACCTCGACGAGCTGGAGTATGCGGCGCTGCTCGACGCGGCGCGCGGGTCGCTGCGGCTGCTCGACCAGGATCCGGATGCGCGGCCGCGCCGGGCGGTGGTTGCCGCCGACGTGCCCGACGAGGAGGTGACGTTCCGGCCCGACCTCGACCGAGCCGTGGTCAGGGTGGGCGCGCCGGTGCAGATGAAGCTCGTCGCCGCGGTGCACGTCGACGGCTCCGAGGCGGAGAAGGCGGTGGCCGCTG
>DATBFW010000257.1:0-11473 GCA_036558285.1 Mycobacteriales bacterium
GACGGGGGCGGGCGCGCCCGGCGCCGGGCATCCCTTGTGCCCGTGCCCGAGCCGGTGCCCTACCTCGTGGTTGACCAGGTAGGCGCGGTAGTCGTCGAGGTGGCCGCGATACCACGGCACCGCGTCGACCCAGCGCTTCGCATTGAGGATGACCCGGTTGCCGTTGCGGCAGGACAGCTCCCCGACGGTGTCCAGCGGGTAGCACAGCCGGTCGACCATCGTCGGTGAGGCGAGGATCAGCTCGAACGAGGCCGGCCCCGGTGTCCGGACGAACGCGACGTGCTCGATCGGCTGCCACCCGCGCGGGTCGGTCAGCGTCCGCTGCACCTGCGCGGCCACCGCCGCGCCGTCGAGCGGCAGGCCGCCTTCGATCTCCAGCCGGTAGGTCATCCGGGTGCCGGGACCGGTGGGGCCGGCGGTGCCGGGCACGGTGACCAACTGCCCGGTGCCCGAGGCGGGGATCGTCACCGGCGTCGGCTTGGGCGTGGGTTTCGGCGTCGTCGGCAGCGGGGTCGGGGACGGGGTCGTGGGCAGCGGGGTCGGGGACGGCGCGGTGGTGACGGTCGCCGGCGCGGCCCGGTCGCCGCTGTGTCCCACGGCCGGCCGCAGAATGAGTACGAGTGCGGCCACCGCCAGCACCGCGACGCCCACGGCCCAGCGGGCGGGATGGCGCGACGAGGCGGAGTGGTTGGGCACGGGCCCGAACTCTACGGCCCGTCAGGCCCCGTCGAGGCCCTCCAGCGTGTCCGGCACCTGCAGCCCCTGCCGGCGCCAGAGCGGGACGCCGACCTGGAGGAAGTGCGACACCGCGTCGTATACCTCGTCGTCGTGCACGTCAGCGACGTGCACCTCGCAGCACTCGTCGGACGCTTCGTTGACAGCGTCGGCGACGGTCTGGGCGATCGCCATGCCGCTGGAGCCCGCGTCCACCAGCACCAGCAGGATCCGCCAGGTGCGCCCGCCCGGCTCCTCCAGCCGGCGGAACACCCGCAGCACCTCCAGCACCTCGGGCATCTCGAACAGCGCGAGGACCACGGCGCAGTCGACCTGGTCCGGCACCGCCGGGCCGGGGAAGTCGGAGAAGACGTCGTCCGGGCCGATCTCGTACGCCTCGTCGACCTCGAGTCCGGCGGCCAGGTCGGCCACGGTGGAGATGTCCGTCGGGTCGAGGGGGAAACCCAACTCGCCGCCTCCGTTCAGCCACGCATCGACATCCGGCGGCCACTTCTCGAACAGCGTCCCGACCGGAACCTCGGTCCACGGTGCGTCATCCGACAACCTGTGCGCGAGCGCCATCTGGCGGTACGAGGTGTAAATCAGAGCGTGTGTGCCTTCGGAATCCGTGACGCACGGAAGCCGGACCTCTCCGGCTGAGGCCGCCGCCGACCCACCGCCGTCGAACGGCTCCTGACCTGGCCGTTCAGGCAGAACTGGTACGCACAGGGTGGACCGGGCCAGAGCGCGCAGCAGGGTCGCCCGGGCGCCGGAGAGCACGCTGCGGACGAGGATTCCCTCGAGGTCGTTGACCGGCCGGAAGCCGAGCTCCGCCCCGGGGTACCCGGGGTCGGGCCGCATTCCCGACTGGTCGTTCGGTGCCTCGCTCGGCACTGGCAGGCCCCCAGCTACTGGCGCGATCGTCCGCACACCGGACGTGGGTCACGACGCTTCGTGCGTCGGACGCCCGTTGCGCAGCACGGCTCCTCTCACGTCACGGTCGATCGACCCCGATCCGTCGGCGGGCGCGCTGCCGTGCGCCGGCCGACCGTCCCCGGAGCCGGTCCAGTGCTGGACCGTACTCGGCGGACGGGCCGCGGAGGCAAGCCGCGTGCGCCAGGTAGCGGCCGAGCCGAGCCGGGCGGCACGAACCGGACCCAGATCGCCGTCGCGATGCCGGCGTGACCCGCCGAGCTCGTCCCGGCGCCGCCGCAACTCGTCCTCGTCCAGCCCGACCAGGGACAACGCGGTCCGGTCGCGGCGCCGGCCGATCACCGTGACGGCCGCCACCGCTGCACCCGCAGCCGCCACCGTGCCCGCTTCAATCACACCGATGTTGCGTCCGGAACCGGACGTGGCCCATTCCTGCCAACCGTCGACGTCTGAGGCTGGCTGCCCTGCTTCGCCGCCCAGCGCACCGGAAAAAGGCACATCGTGCGTGGACGTGTAGCGCATGTCGGCGACCGAGTCGCCCCAGCCGTCGGGCGTCGAGACGAACCCGTCCGGGTCGTCGAGCTGGTGCTCGGTGTCGACGCGCAACGCGAGGTCGGTGCCGGCGCCGGCCGGCGGCAGCGTCGGCGCGTCGGCCTGCGCCCGGGCCAGCCGCTCGGCCGCGAGCCGGCCGGCCGCGTCGACCTCAGCGGTCGCCCGGACCAGCAGTGCATCGGCCGACTGCTGGTCGGCCGCAGCCGTGTCGGGGGTGGAGCGCTCGACCATTCGGACGGCGTTGCCGGCCGTCGACCGGGCGTCCCGCAGCACCTGCGCGTAGTCGCGCAACGCCTCTGCGGCGGTGCCGAACGCGTCGGCCGCCCGGGTCAGCCGGTCGGGCACGTCACCGATGGCGCCGCGATAGAGCTCGGCCGCCTCGCCGGCCCACACGTCGGTGTCGAGCGTGTGCAGCTTGCCGGCCGCGTCGGCGGCGCTGCCGGCGACCCGGGCCAGCCGGGCCGCGACCTGCTCCACCCCGTCGGGGTCGCCGGGGATCAGCTCGGCCGGGTCGGCTGCCGGCGTCACCCCGGTCATGCCGGTCCTCCGTCGGGGCCGCTCCCGAGGTGGCCGCGCAGCCGCTGCTCGGCCTGGTGGTATTCGCTGGAAGCGGTGTGCAGCTGGTCGCCGAGCAGGGCAGCCCGCTCGGACACGCCGCGCAGGGCCACGCTCCAGGCGTCGAGGAAGGCCTCCGCCGACCGGCTGACCGGGTCGGACCCGCCCCGGCCGAGCAGGTCGGTGATCTCGCCGCGGGACGCGTCGAGCGCCCGGGACACCTCGGCGACGTCACGCAGGGCGCGGGTGCTGCTGGTGAGCAGCTCCGGCTGGACGCGCAGCATCAGGCGGTCACCGCCCCGAGCGAGATCGTCGCGTGCACCCCGACCGCTCCCGGGTGCAGCCGCAGCGGGTGCTGGCCGGCGATGTCGAGGACGAGGTCGTAGCCGGTGGGCAGCTCGGCCAGCAGGTCGGCGCCGGTCAGCGAGAACCAGCCGACCGTGCCGCGGGCCAGCGCGAGCTGCTCGACCGAGCTGAACACCGGCACGACGCCGGCGTCGGGCACGCCGAGCGCCCGGAAGCCGGGCTCGGAGCCGCGCTCGCAGTAGACGGTGGCGGCGAGGAAGGCCTCGTGCAGCCGCCGCGAGTCGGCGACACCCAGCGCGACGTCCCGCGCAGCGTCGGCCAGACTCAGTGCATGTGCAAGCACGTCCCCAGCATAGGGGGTTGGACATAAAAAGCAAAGGGGGCAGACAGTACGAATGGGACGTCCTGCTGTGTGTCGCACACGGAACCCGTAACCCGGCTGGCATTCGCGCCGTGTGGCAGCTCGTCGACGGGCTGCGCGGGGCCGCTCCGGCGCTGGAGGTCCGCGCGGCGTTCATCGAGCTCGCCGAACCGGACGTGCCCACCGCGCTGGCCGGCATCCCCGCGGGCCGGCGGGTGGTACTCGTCCCGCTGCTGCTGACCTCGGGCTACCACGACCGGGTGGACCTGCCCGCCGCGATCGCCACCGCCCGCCCGGCGACCGCGCACGCTCCGGTGCTCGGACCGGACCGCCGGCTGGCGGTCGCGCTGGCCGACCGGCTCCACGAGGCCGGCCGGCGCGCGGGAGACGCGGTCGTGCTGGCCGCCGCCGGCTCGTCCGACCCGGACGCGATCGCCTCGGTGCACGCCCAGGCAGGCCTCCTCGGCGCCGAGCTCGGCACCGAGGTGACCGTCGGGTTCGGCTCGGCCGGGACGCCGGACGTGCCGACCGCGGTGGCCGCGGCGCGGGCGCCCGGCGCGCACCGGGTGGCGATCGCGCCGTACCTGCTCGCGCCCGGTCACTTCGCCGACCGGCTCGCCGGCGCCGGCGCCGACCTGGTGGCCGAACCGCTGGGGGCGCACCCCGCGGTGATCGCGCTCGTACTGGACCGGGCGTCGTCAACCCAGGGTTGACGACGTGAGGCCGTCAACCTATGGTTGACGCATGACCGAAGCCACTCCGCCCGTACGCCTCGACGATCTCATCGCGGTCGTGCACGCGACCCACCCGGACGCCGACGCGCTCACCCACCTCTCCGACGCCGTGCTCGTCGCCGAGCAGCTCACCGACAACGCCGACCACCTCGTCGGGCACTTCGTCGACCAGGCGCGCCGGGCCGGCGCGTCCTGGACCGAGATCGGCCGGAGCATGGGCGTGACCAAACAGGCGGCGCAGAAACGGTTCGTGCCGCGCAGCTCCCCGGACGTTCCCGAGCTCGGCAACTGGTCCCGGTTCACCGACCGGGCCCGCAGGGCGCTGGCGAGCGCGCAGCGGCTGGCCGGGGCCGCCCAGTTCGAAGAGGTCCAGCCCGGACACATCCTGCTCGGCCTGCTGGCCGACCCCGAGGGCGTGGCCGCCCGGGTGCTGTCCGCGCAGGCACCGCTGGACCGGATCGGGGCCGCGGTCACGACCACGCTCGGCACCGGCACGCACGATCACCAGGACGAGACCGTGCCGTTCTCCCCGGACGCCCGCCGCGTGCTCGCGATCACCCTGCGGGAGGCGCTCCGGCTCGGCCACAACTACGTCGGCACCGAACACATCCTGCTCGCCCTGCTGCAGGACGACGGACCGCTGCTGGCGGCGCTGGCCGGCGCCGGCGTGACCAGGGAGCGGACCGAGGAGCTGATCCTGCAGACGCTCGAGGAGATGAAGCAGCGGCTGCGCGGCTGACCGATCGGGCTCAGTCTCGCGAATCGCTTGCGACTTGTTACCGGTGGGTAATACCGTGGGGTTACTGACGAGTAGCCGCATGGTCGAACGGAGTTCCCTCGGCAATGGGTCACTACAAGAGCAACCTGCGGGACATCGAGTTCACCCTCTTCGAGCTGCTGCGCGTGCAGGACCGGCTGGGCAGCGCGCCGTTCGACGAGGTCGACGAGCAGACCGCGCGCGGGATCCTCGCCGAGGTGGAGCGGCTGGCCTCCGGTCCGGTGGCCGAGTCACTGCTCGACTCCGACCGCAATCCGCCGGTGTTCGACCCGCAGACCCACTCGGCCCGGCTGCCCGAGTCGTTCAAGAAGTCGTTCCGGGCCTACATGGACGCCGAGTGGTGGCGGATGCAGGTCCCGGCCGAGCTCGGCGGGACGGTCGTGCCCGCGTCGCTGCGGTGGGCCGCCGAGGAGATGGTCCTCGGTGCCAACCCGGGCGTGCACATGTACGCGTCCGGCATGTCCTTCTCGACCCTGCTCTACGTGATCGGCACCGAGGACCAGAAGAAGTGGGCCCGGTGGATGGTGGAGAAGCGGTGGGCCTCGACCATGATCCTCACCGAGCCGGACGCGGGCTCCGACGTCGGGGCGGGGCGCACCCGGGCGGTCGAGCAGCCCGACGGCTCCTGGCACATCGAGGGCGTGAAGCGGTTCATCACGTCGGGCGACCATGACCTGACCGAGAACATCGTGCACTTCGTGCTGGCCCGGCCGGAGGGCGCTGGCCCCGGCACCAAGGGCCTGTCGATGTTCGTGGTGCCGAAGTTCCACGCCGACCTCGAGACCGGCCAGCTGCGCGAGCGCAACGGCGTATTCGTCACCAACGTCGAGAAGAAGATGGGCCTCAAGGTCTCCACCACCTGCGAGGTGACCTTCGGTGAGGACCCGGCCCGGCCCGCGGTCGGCTGGCTGGTCGGCGGCGTGCACGACGGCATCCGGCAGATGTTCAAGATCATCGAGAGCGCGCGGATGATGGTCGGCACCAAGGCGATCGCGACGCTGTCCACCGGCTACCTCAACGCGCTGGACTTCGCGAAGAGCCGGGTCCAGTCGGCCGACCTCACGCAGATGGCCGACAAGACCGCGCCCCGGGTGACGATCATCCACCACCCGGACGTGCGCCGGATGCTCATGCTGCAGAAGGCGTACGCGGAGGGGATGCGGGCGCTGGCCCTGTTCACCGCGACCCAGCAGGACGCTGTGCTGGCCGACCCGACCGACGAGGCCGCGGCCAGGCTCAACGACCTGCTGCTCCCGCTGGTCAAGGGCCTGGGCTCGGAGCGGTCGTACGAGCTGCTGTCCCAGTCGCTGCAGGTCCTCGGCGGCTCGGGCTACCTGCAGGACTACCCGATCGAGCAGTACATCCGGGACGCCAAGATCGACACCCTGTACGAGGGAACCACGTCGATCCAGGGCCTCGACCTGTTCTTCCGCAAGATCGTCCGGGACAACGGCGCGGCGCTGACCGCGCTGACCACTGAGATCGGCACGTTCGCGGCCGGCGATGCCGGCAACGGGCGGCTGAAGGAGGAGCGGGCGGCGCTCGCGGCCGCGCTGGCCGACGTGCAGGCGATGATCGGAGCGATGGTCGGCTACCTGATGTCCGCGCAGGAGGACGTCCGGCACGTCTACAAGGTCGGGCAGAACACGACCCGGCTGCTGTTCTCGCTCGGTGACCTGATCGTCGGCTGGCTGCTGGTGCGCTCGGCCGCGGTCGCGACGGAGGCGCTCGACGCCGGGCCGGTGTCCGAGCGGGACCGGGCGTTCTACGAGGGCAAGCTCGCGGCGGCCCGGTTCTTCGCCACCTCGGTGCTACCCGAGCTCGCCGCCCGGCGGAAGATCGTCGAGTCCACCGACAACGCGCTGATGGACGTGCCGGAGCAGAGCTTCTAGAAATCTCCGGCGCGATGTCGAGAACCGGCTGACCCGCGCGACGCGTTGTCGTACGACACACACGACGCGAGGAGACGGACGATGCGAGCTCTCGTACTGCTGAAGATGAGCGAGCAGGTCGGCCAGCCGCCGGAGTCGCTGTTCCAGGCGATGGACGAGACGATCAAGGAGATCGAGAAGACCACCACGATCGTCGACACCAACGGGCTGGTGCCGACCGCGGACGCGGCGACGAAGATCCGGGTCACCGGCGGCAAGACCACCGTGCTGGACGGCCCGTTCGCCGAGTCCCGCGAGCTGGTCGGCGGGTACGCGCTGGTCGAGGTCGACACGTACGAGCAGGCGGTCGAGGCCGCCCGCAAGATCATCGACGTGCACACCGACCACTGGCCCACCTGGGAGGGCGAGGCCGAGGTGCGGCAGGTCATGGGCTGACCGGTTGCGGATGCCGTCCCCGCCCGGTCTGATCGGGCGGGTGACGGCACCCGAGGTGGTCAGCAGGATCTGGAGGACCGAGGCCGCCCGGCTGGTCGCCGGGCTGACCCGGATGACCCAGGACCTCGGACTCGCCGAGGACCTGGCCCAGGACGCGCTGGTCGCGGCCCTGGAGCAGTGGCCGGAGTCCGGTGTGCCGGACAACCCGGGTGCCTGGCTCATGGCGGTCTCCAAGCGGCGCGCGATCGACCACTTCCGCCGCTCGGAGCGGTTCCGATCGGTGGCGCCCTATCTCGCCGCGGAGGCGGTCGTGCCGGACCTCAGCGCCGATCTTGCCGCCGCCGTCGACCACATCGAGGACGACGTACTGCGGCTGATGTTCATGTCCTGCCATCCCGTGCTCACCAAGGAGTCGCGCGTGGCGCTCACGCTGCGGCTGGTCGGCGGGCTGTCGAGCCGGGAGATCGCCAGGGCCTACCTGTCCACCGAGGCGACGGTCGCGCAGCGGATCAGCCGGGCGAAGCGGACGATCGCCGAGGCGGGGGTGCCGTTCGAGGTGCCGTCCGGTCCCGAGCGCCCGGAGCGGCTGGCCTCGGTGCTCGAGGTCGTCTACCTCATCTTCAACGAGGGGTACGCGGCGACCAGCGGGGACGACTGGGTGCGGCCGGCGCTCAGCGACGAGGCGCTGCGGCTGGGCCGGCTGCTGGCGTCGCTGGCGCCGCGCGAGCCCGAGGTGCACGGCCTGCTCGCGCTCATGCAGTTGCAGGCGTCCCGGTCGGCGGCCCGGATCGGTCCGTCCGGCGAGGCGGTGCTGCTCCGGGACCAGGACCGCGACGGGTGGGACCGCGAGCTGATCGCAGCCGGGCTCGAGTCGCTGCGCCGCGCCGGGAGCGGACCGTACGGGCTGCAGGCGGCGATCGCGGCGTGCCACGCGGTCGCGCCGTCGGTCGAGGAGACCGACTGGGTCCGGATCGCCTCGCTCTACGCCGAACTGGCCGTGGTCACCGGGTCGCCGGTGGTCGAGCTGAACCGGGCCGTCGCGGTGGCGCAGGCGTACGGACCCGAGGCCGGGCTGGAGATCGTCGACGGGCTGCGCGAGCACCGGGCGCTGCGCGACTACCACCTGCTGCCCAGCGTCCGCGGCGAGCTGCTCACCTCACTCGGGCGTACGGACGAGGCGAGGGCCGAGTACACCCGGGCGGCCGAGCTGGCCACGAACGAGCAGGAACGTGCGCTGCTGCGGCGCCGGGCCGATGCCTGACGCTAGGACTTCGCCGGCCAGAGCCGGGTGGTGCCGACCGCCAGGTCGAGGTGGAAGGCCGAGATCGCACCGGCGGGGGCGAACGCCTCCACGGCGGCGCGGGTGAGGCCGGCGGCGTTCGCGGCGCCGGCCAGCTCGCGGCGGGCGGCCTCGGGGTCGACGGTCTCCTCGACCGCCAGGCAGTAGACCTTCAGCCCGTCCTCGGTGACGCCGCGCAGCAGCGCGACCGCGCCGGGCCTGGTCTGGGCGTACTCGACCAGCGCCGCGTCCTGCTGGTCGGGCCGCGGGTCGCCCCTGCCGACCGCCGTGTCGCGGTCGATGCCGACCAGCGTGAAGTCGTCGACGGTGACGTCGCCGCGGGCATCCTCCGTGTCCCTGGTCGGCGGCGGCCCCTGCTCGACCACGACCGGCAGGTCGGGCCGCGGCAGGGCGCCGCCGGCCGGGCGGGCCGGCTCCGGCTGAGCGCGCTCGGTCCGGCGGGTCCAGATCCGGGTGGACGTGCGGCTCAGCCGCAGGTGCACCGGATCGAGGCCGCGGGCCGGTGCGAACGGCTCGACCGGCGCCGGCGCCGAGGCCCGGACCTCTGCCGGGTCGGCCTCGCCGTCGAGCGCCGCGCCGACCACCAGCCGGTCCTCGCCGGTGTACGCGGTGACCAGGCCGACGACGCCGGCGCGGCCGCTCGCCCAGGCCACCAGGCCGGCGAGCATCGCCGCGTGCCGCGGGTCGTCGACCTGCGGGCCGGGCCGGAACTCGGCGTCGTCGGGGAGGGCGGCGTCGGCCGGCGAGGCCGGCGAGGCGGGCGAGGCCGGCGAGGCCGGCGAGGCCGGCGAGGCCGGCGAGGCCGGGGCCGCGGGCCAGAGCGGGAGGCAGCGGGCTTCGAGCCAGCGGTGCGCGTCGGTGACGTCCGTGCCGGCCAGCACCTCGACGCAGCAGCGCGCCGCGCCGGACCTCTGCAGGACGTCGACCAGCGCGGTGCGCTCGGAGTCGACGTCGGCGATCGAGCCGCGGCTGACGTAGCCGAGCAGGACCCGGACCCAGCTTCCAGCCGGGTCGTGCACCCAGGTCCGGAACAGCGCGGCGGTCCGCGCACTCTGCTCGGCGTGCGCCCGCAGCGCGGCGTCCACCGCGTCGTCCAGCTCGGCGCCGGAGTCGAACTCCCACTGCAGGTTCGCCGCGATCAACTCGAACGGGGCACCGGGCACGTCCCCCGGCCCGCTCCCGGTCGGATCCGCCGGCCCCACGGTCTCCCCGACGCCGGTCTCCCCGACGCCGGTCCCCCCGACCCCGGTCCCCCCGACGCCGGTCTCCTCCACGGCGCCCTGTTCGACGCCCGATCGCTCGCCGGCCGCCCGCTCGATAACCGGCCGCTCGACAACCGGCCGCTCGACAACCGGCTGGGCGACAGCCGGCTGGGCGAGCTCGGGGCGCTCCATGGCGGGGTCTGCGGGGACGGGCGCCTCCGCGGCCGGCGGCTCGGGGGCGATCGCCTCCGGTCCGGGGACGGCCGGGTCGGGCCAGACCTCGGTGGCGGCCGCGGCGACCGCGGCCTGGCGCGGGTCGGCGAGCGCGGGGTCGGCCGGCACCGGCACGACCACGCAACACGCCCCCGCCGCCGCCACGGCCGCGGACAGCGCCCCCGCCACGGCGACCAGGTCGACCGGCCCGCCGAGCACCGGCACGTACACCCGGACCGGCCCGCCGGCCCCGCCGCGGAACTCCTCCCAGGCCCGGCGCAGCTCCCGCACGCCGTCCACAGTGGACACCGCGGTGCCGGCGGCCAGGTCGACCTGGTCGACCGGACCGCCGGACAGCGCCGACCGGGCCGAGACCGCGGCCCCGGCCGCAGGCTCCTCGGCATCCCAGCCGGTCAGCTCCGCGTACCGCGCCCCGGCCGCGTCGAGCCGGGCCCGCAGCGCCGCCAGCCCGAGCGTGTCGTCCTGCAGCACGAGGTGGAACGGGACAGGCTCGCCCTCCTCGGCCCTGGCCCGGGCGACCTCGCGCACCACCTCGACCAGCCCGCGCAGCTCGTCCGCCGGCGAGGCCGCGAGCAGCAGCGACGCCCGGCTCACCACCAGCACGTGCCCGGCGCCGGGCAGCCAGGACATGTCGGTGAGCAGCGCGGCCAGCCCGGCCCAGTCCTCCACCGGGTCGCCGGGCAGCTGCAGCGCCGCCCCCACCTCGTCCAGCAGCCCGTACGTCGACCGTCCACAGTGGCCACGCAGGTGCCGGACCACGATCCCGTGCTGGCCGAGCAGCCAGCCGAGCTGCCGGGCATCGGCCGGCGCGGCGTCGAGCAGGTGGATCCATGGACCGGTGGGCCGGGCCAGCCGGGCCAGCTCCGCTTCCGGTCCGGCCGGGGACGGGACGACTCTCACCGGGGCATTCTCACAGAAATGCCCTCGGGCGAAATCACAGCAGCGACATCCGCTCCACGGCGCGCATCTTGTTCATCGCGTCCAGCGCCGCCACCTTGTACGACTCGGCCAGCGTCGGGTAGTTGAACACCGCGTCGACCAGGTAGTCCACGGTCCCGCCGCAGCCCATCACCGTCTGTCCGATGTGGACGAGCTCGGTCGCGCCGGTGCCGAACACGTGCACGCCGAGCAGGTTGCGGGTCTCGGAGTGCACCAGCAGCTTGAGCATGCCGTACGAGTCGCCGAGGATCGCGCCGCGGGCCAGCTCCCGGTAGCGGGAGATGCCGACCTCGAACGGCACCGAGTCCTCGGTGAGCTGGTCCTCGGTCATCCCGACGTAGGAGATCTCCGGGATCGTGTAGATCCCGATCGGCTGGGCGTCGTTCATCGGCGTCTCGACCGGCTCGCCGCAGGCGTGGTAGGCCGCGCGCCTGCCCTGCTCCATCGAGGTGGCGGCGAGCGCGGGGAAACCGATCACGTCGCCGACCGCGTAGACGTGCGGCACCGAGGTGCGGTAGTCGTCGTCGACCTTGATCCG
>DATBFW010000258.1:0-9365 GCA_036558285.1 Mycobacteriales bacterium
CACGATGCCGATCCCGAGGCCGACGAGCACGAGCAGGTCCTCGAGCTTGGCCTTGACGAAGTTCTCCTTCGTGACCTCGCTGGCCCAGACCATCTGCACGCCGGTGCGCAGGTTGCCGACCCAGCCGAGCCCGGCGTACGCCACACCGAGCAGGGCGATCACGCCGAGACTGCCGCGGTTGTTGATCACGGACTGGACGGCCTGGGTGAGGGTGTCACCGAGCGAGCCCGGCACGTTCTCGCTGATGACCTCCTCCAGCTGTTGCTGGCGGTCAGCGTTGTTGGCCAGCACGAAGCCGGCGATCGAGGCGCCGAGCAGGACGAGCGGGAAGATCGCCAGGAAGCTGAAGTAGGTGATGGCGGCGGCCACGTGGTCGCCGTTCGCGCGCTTGTACTGCTGGTAGGCGCGGATCAGGTGGTCCAGCCAGGGACGCCGGGCCCGCTCCCGGCGCAGCATCCCGATCACCCGGTCCTTCAGACCGGCCATGTCAGCTCCCAGGCCATGTCAGCTCCCCCCGAGAGCGAAGTCCTTCCTCGGCACCCATACCCCGCCCGTTTCCTGCGCGAACACACTGAACGCCGACACCGGGAAGCGGGCGTCGAAGGCGGCCAGCCCCTTGTACGCGCGGTCGAGGCCGTCCGGCGGGATGTCGTGGGCGACCGTCACGTGCGGGTGGTAGGGGAAGCGGGTCTCCCGGGCCAGCGGGCCGGTGCGGACGGCCGCCTCCAGCCGCTCGCACTGGGCGATGCCGGCCGCAACCACGACGAAGACGACGTCGGAGACCGGGCGGAAGGTGCCGGTGCCGGACAGGTGCATCTCGAACGGCGGGTACGCGGCGGCGGTCTCGGCCAGGTGGGCCTCGATCTCCGGCACCGCGGCGGTGGCGACCAGGGTCGGCGGGAGCAGGGTCACGTGCGGCGGGACCCGCTCGGCGGCCGGGTCGCCGACCCGCGCCCGCCATTCGGACAGTTCCTCCGCCCACGGCGTCGGGATCGGGATGGCGACGCCGAGGTTCACCTGCACCCGGCGATTAGACCAGTGAACGGCCGCACCCCCGCAGCGGGCACGGTCAGCGCGTGGCGCGGTGGGGAAGGGGTGCGGCCTGCGCCCTCGCGGCGGACATCCCGGACGTCGCGGGCTCGGCGGTGGGACGCGGGCGCTCTGAGGTCCGGGTCAGCGGGTGGCGCGGTTGGGGACGGGGGCGGCGGCGGGGGTGCGGTCGGTGTCAGCGGGCGGCGGGGCCGCGGCGGGGTCGCGGGTGCGTTCGGGAGCGCGCTCCGGCTCCGGCGGCTGCGGGGGGACGACCCGCAGCCGGGACGCGCGCCGCCCGTCCAGCTCGAGGATCTCCACCGTCCACGTCTCGTCGGCGCCCACCGGCCGCTCGGTCAGCACGTCCCCGCGCACCGGCAGCCGCCCCAGCTTCCACATCGCCCACCCGGCCGCGGTCTCGTACGGCCCCTCCGGCAGCCGGAGCCCGGTCTGCTCGAACAGGTCGTCGAGGTTGAGCAGCCCGTCCACCTCGGCCGGCCCGCCCGGCCGCGCCGGCGCCGCGCCGATCTCGTCGTACTCGTCCCTGATCTCGCCGATCAGCTCCTCGATCAGGTCCTCGAGGGTGACGATGCCGTCCGTCCCGCCGTACTCGTCCTCGACGATCGCCAGGTGATGCCCCTCCCGGCGCATCTCGGACAGCGCGGAGAGCACCTTCTTCGTCCCGGGCAGCCGCTTCACCTCGCGGGCGAGCCCGCCGACGGTGGCCGCCCGCCCGCCGGGCACGTCCGGGTCGAGCAGGTCGCGGATGTGCACGAAGCCGACCACGTCGTCGGAGTCCCGCCCGTGCACCGGGTAGCGCGAGTGCGGCGCCTCCCGGGCGATCCGCGCCGCCCGCGACACCGACGTGCCGACCTCGAGGAAGTCGACCTCGGTCCGCGGCACCATCACCTCGCGCACCTGCCGGTCGCCGGCGTCGAACACGTCGTCGATCAGCTTGCGCTCGTCGGCCGGCAGCGACTCGTGCGCGGCGACCAGCCCGCGCAGCTCCTCGTCGGTGATCGCCTCCCGGTTGGCCCGCGGGTCGCCGCCGACCAGCCGCACGACCAGGTCGGTGGTCCGGGACAGCAGCCAGATCACCGGCCGGGCCAGCGTCGCGATCCGGTCAAGCGGGCCGGCCGCGGCCAGCGCCACCGCCTCGGTCCGCTGCAGCGCCAGCCGCTTCGGCGCCAGCTCGCCCAGCACCAGCGACACGTACGAGATGAGGATCGTGATCCCGATGAACGCGAGCGTGTGGGCGAGCCCGTCGGGCAGCCCCCAGCGGACCAGCTGGTCGCCGAGCGGCTCGGCCAGCGTCGCCGCGCCGAACGCGGCCGAGAAGAACCCGGCCAGCGTGACGCCGACCTGCACCGCGGCGAGGAACCGGTTGGGATCGCCGACGAGCTTGGCCAGCCGTTCGCCGCGGGCACCCTGCTCCGTCAGCGACTTGACCTGGCTCTCCCGCAGCGACACCAGCGCGATCTCGGCCGCGGAGAAGCAGCCCCCGAGCAGCACGAACAGGAGCACGAGCAGGGCGTCGACCCAGGTGCCGCTCACCCGGGTCAGTGTACGGTCGCTGTTCTGAGGCGCCCGGGCTCGGGAGGCGATTCGGGGAGGACCTGTGCGGCTGCTCGTGACCGGCGGCGCCGGCTACATCGGCGGGGTGGTGGCCCTGCACCTGCTGCGGGCCGGGCACCACGTGACGGTCCTCGACGACCTGTCCACCGGGCACGCGGACTCGGTCCCGGACGGCGCCGCGTTCGTCCAGGGCGACGTGGCGGAGCGGGCCGGCGCCGTGCTCGCCGACGGCGACCCGTACGACGGGGTGCTGCACTTCGCGGCCAAGGCGGTGGTGGCCGAGTCGGTCGAGCATCCGGAGCGCTACTGGCGGACCAATGTGGCCGGCACGCTGGCGCTGCTGGACGCGATGCGGGCGAACGCCGTGCCCCGGCTGGTGTTCTCATCGACCGCGGCCACCTACGGCGAGCCGGACGAGGTGCCGATCCCGGAGACGGCGCCGACCCGGCCGACGAACCCGTACGGGGCGTCGAAGCTGGCCGTGGACATGATGATCACGTCCGAGGCGCAGGCGCACGGGCTCGGCGCGGTGAGCCTGCGCTACTTCAACGTGGCCGGCGCGTCCGGACCGCAGGGCGAGCGGCACTCCCCGGAGACCCACATCATCCCGATCGCGCTGCAGGTGGTGGCGGGCACGCGGCCGGCGTTCGCGGTCAACGGCACCGACTACCCGACCCCGGACGGCACCTGCATCCGCGACTACGTGCACGTCGACGACCTGGCCGAGGCGCACCTGCTGGCGCTGGCCGCGACCACGCCCGGCGAGCACCGGATCTACAACCTCGGCAACGGCGCCGGGTTCTCCGTGCTCGACGTCGTCGAGGCGGTACGCCGGGTGACCGGGCACCCGATGCCGACGCAGGTCGGCCCGCGCCGGCCCGGCGACCCGGCCGTGCTGGTCGCGTCCAGCGCGAAGATCCGGGAGGAGCTGGGCTGGACGCCCCGCAAGCCCACGGTCGACGAGATGGTCGCCGACGCGTGGAAGTTCGAGCAGTCCCGCCGGCCATGAGCGAGCGGGAGATGACCCCGGTGAGCAGGTGGCGGGCGCCGGGCCGGCTGAACCTGATCGGCGAGCACACCGACTACAACGACGGGTACGTGCTGCCGCTCGCGCTGCCGTACGCGACGACCGCGACGGTGAGCGCCCGCACCGACGGCGTGCTCGCGGCCCGCTCGGCCCGGCACGGCGACGCCGAGCTGCGGGTGGCCGAGCAGGCGCCGGGGCGGGTCGACGGGTGGGCCGCGTACGTGGCCGGCGTGGTGTGGGCGTTCGGCGAGGCCGGCCACGACGTCGCCGGCGGCTTCGACGTGGCGGTGGACAGCGACGTGCCGGAGGGCGCCGGGCTGTCCTCCTCGGCCGCGCTGGAGTGCTCGGTCGCCGCCGCCCTGGACGAGCTGCTGGGCCTCGGCCTGGAGCGCACGGCGCTGGCGGGGCTCGCCCGGCGGGCCGAGAACGACTTCGTGGGGGCCCCGACCGGCGTGATGGACCAGATGGCGTCGCTGCTGTGCACGGACGCGCATGCGCTGTTCCTGGACTGCCGGACGCTGGCCACCGAGCAGGTCCCGTTCGACGCGGCTGCGGCCGGGCTGGCGGTGCTGGGCGTCGACAGCCGGTCGCCGCACCAGCTCACCGACGGGCCGTACGCGGACCGCCGCCGGTCCTGCGAGCAGGCCGCCCGGATCCTCGGCGTGCCGGCGCTGCGGGACGCGACCGAGGCCGACCTGGACCGGCTCGACGGCGAGCTGCTGCGCCGGGCCAGGCACGTGGTCACCGAGGACGCGCGGGTGCTGGCCACGGTGGCGGCGCTGCACGCCGGCCGGGTCGCGGACATCGGCCCGCTGCTGTCGGCCTCGCACGCCTCGATGCGGGACGACTTCGAGATCACGGTGCCTCGGGTGGACCTCATCGCTGCGACGGCCGAGGCGGCCGGGGCGCTCGGCGCCCGGATGACCGGCGGCGGGTTCGGCGGATGTGTGCTCGCGCTGGTGCCGGTCGACCGGCTGGACGGGGTCCGGTCCGCGATCACCGACGCGTACGACCGGGCCGGGTACGGCGAGCCCGGCTTCTTCCCGGCGGTGCCCTCACCGGGCGCGCGCAGAATTGGATGACGGGGGCGGGCCCGGCACTGGGAAGCCGCCCCCGTCTCGCGGGGAAGTCTGAATGAGGTTGTCCGGCGGGCTCGTTCCGGCGGGTTCCGAAGGCCTCGCTCGGTGGCAGAGCTTGCTCGGTCTTTGGCGGAAAGTAAAGTCTTGACTACTCAACGTGGGATGGCGTAGAAACCCTCGGTCACGCGCTGGCTACCCACTGGTAGACCATCGGGCGTCCCCGGGCTGAACAGGACTGAATCGGATCAGTCGGGCAGGTTGGGGCGCGGCATCGTCGAGGTCGGCTCCGAGATCTCGTCCAGGATCGCCGCCGAATATTGCACGAACCGCTCGCCGGCCGAGCGCAGCAGCGGCGCCCGGGCACCGTCAGCGGCCTCGAACGCGGTCAGCTCGGCCCGCACCCGGCGCACCTCGGCCAGCGCGTCGGCCGGCACGCCGCCCGGCACGGTCTCCATCTGCGCCACGACCGCCCGGACGACCTCGATCGCCGTGTTCACCGCTTGCGCCTTCGCCATCTTCGACCAGGAGCTGTCCACCGCGCCCGGGCCGGCCGCGCCGGTGAACAGCCCGCCGAGCGCGAGCAGCACCCGCCCGCGCAGGTCGCCGAGCCGCTCGATGACCGGGTCGGGCAGTCCGGAGCCGGCGTTGGGCGCGGCCAGCACCCGCTCGACCCAGTCGTCCACCGCCGCCGCCGCCGCGCCGAGGCAGGTCGCAGCGACCAGCGGGCGGTAGTCGGCCAGGTGCCGGCGGAACACCGCCACACCACCGACCGGCGCGCCGAGCACCGCGGTCGGCGGCACCGACACCTTGTCCAGCACGAGGTCGCCCCAGGACCAGCCGCGGCCGGTCTCGCCGCCGTCCGGCCGCGGCGCCGGCTCCGCGGTCAGCCCGGGCGCTCCGGCCGGCAGGTAGAACGCGCCGAGGTGCTCCGGGCTGCGCGCGAACACCACGAACGCGTCCGCCTCCAGCACCCGGGACACCCAGGTCTTGCGCCCGCTGATCTCCCACCCGTTCGGGGTACGCAGCGCGCGCGTGCTGACCGCTGCCAGCTCCTCCTCACCCTGCGGGTCGGTGGCCGGCTCGGTGGTGGCCAGGCCGACCAGCGCGCCGCGGATCACCGCGGCCAGCTCGGCCCGCCCGTGCCAACCCGGATCCTGGGCCAGCAGCGCGCCGTGACCCACGTGGGCGACGTCCCGGAGCGTGAGGTCGCGGTAACCGGCGAGGAACTGGATGCCCACCTGCACCACGTACCGGTGCCCGCCGCCGCCGACCGAGGCCGGCGCGGTCGCCGCGCCCACACCGGCCGCGTGCAGCCGGCGCTTCGCCTCCAGCAGCGCCGCGCCGCCCTGCTGCGCCGCGGGCACGGCGTCGGCGAGCAGCCCGTCCGCCTGTCCCAGCAGGTCGAGCTCGCGCGAGCGGTAGACCCACAGGCCCGGCTCCAGCCAGGACCACGGTCCGGTACCCGGCAGAGTGCTCTGCGTCATCGATCCCCTCAGCGTGCTGGCGTCCCGGTCCGGTCCTCCCCGGCGAAGACCCCGCAGGAGGGTAGTAGGGCCCCGGTTCCCCGGCGAAACCGCGGGGTCCGGGTAGTCTCACCGGCCGTACGGACGCAACGCGTTGGGCCCGTACGGCGTCATGTGACCGAGGCGGGAACATCAACTCCGGGGGGCGCGGTTGCGGCACGACGTGCCCCTCCCGCACCGACCGGAGCGACGGAACGGAGATCCCAGCTCGATGAGCGTTGACGACACGCTGCACATCACCGGTGGAGTTCCCCTCTACGGCACTGTGCCCGTGCGCGGCTCGAAGAACGCGGTCCCGAAGCTGATGGTCGCGGCGCTGCTCACCGAGCAGGCCGTCACCATCCGCAACGTCTCGTTCGTACGGGACATCGGCATCGTCGCCGACCTCGTCGAGGCGCTCGGTTCCACCACGAGCACGAACGCCGACGCCGGCGTGGTGACGATCACCGCCCGCGCCGTGCACGTGGCGGGCGAGGGCGAGCTGGCCGTCTTCCACGAGCGCAGCCGGATCCCGGTGCTCACCTGCGCGCCGCTGCTGCACCGCACCGGCCAGGCGGAGATCTGGCGGCCGGGCGGCTGCTCGATCGGCGAGCGCCCGGTCGGCTACCACCTCGAGGTGCTGCGCGCGTTCGGCGCGTCGACCCAGCGCACCGCCACCGGCTACAAGCTCACCGCGCCAGGCGGGCTGCGCGGCGCGGTCATCGACCTGCCGTTCCCGAGCGTCGGCGCGACCGAGCAGTTCCTGCTCGGCGCGGTCGTCGCGGCCGGCGACTCGGTGCTCAACAACGCCGCGGTCGAGCCGGAGATCATGGACCTGATCGGGATGCTGCAGCGGATGGGCGCGCTCATCACCGTGCGGCCCAACCGGTCGATCCAGGTCACCGGCGTGCACCAGCTGCGCGGGGTCGACTACACGGCGATCCCGGACCGGCTGGAGGCCGCGTCCTGGGCCGGCCTGGCGCTGGCCACCGACGGGCGGATCACGGTCAACGGCGTGCGTCAGGGCGACCTGGCCACCTACCTGAACGTCTACCGGCGGGCCGGCGGCGACTTCGAGTTCTCCTCCGACGGTGGCGAGGTCACGTTCTGGCGGGAGCGGCCGATGCCGCGGCCGCTGGTCATCGAGACCGACGTGCACCCGGGCTTCATGACCGACTGGCAGCCGCCACTGGTCACCGCGCTCACCCAGGCCGACGGCGTCACCGTCCTGCACGAGACGGTGTACGAGGACCGGCTCGGCTACACCGAGGCACTGCGGGCACTCGGCGCGCAGATCCAGGTGTTCACCGAGTGCCTCGGCTCCACGCCGTGCCGGTTCGGCTCGCGCAACCACCGGCACTCGGCGGTCATCGTCGGCCCGGCCAAGCTGCAGGGCACCGACCTGAACGTGCCGGACCTGCGCGCCGGTTTCTCGTACGTGCTGGCGGCGCTGTCCGCGCAGGGCACCTCGACGATCAGCGGAGCCGAGCTGCTCGACCGCGGCTACGAGAACTTCCGGGCCAAGCTGCTCGCCGTCGGCGCCAAGCTGACCTGAGCCGCCGACCGGCGTAGGTTGCCGGCCATGACCACGGTCCGGCACCTCGTGCTCGGCGCCGGCTCGGTCGGCACCGCGGTGGCCGAGCTGCTCGCCGCCGACGGGGCCGAGGTCGTCGTGCTGACCAGGTCCGGCGCCGGTCCGGACCGTCCCGGCGTCGAGCGGGTCCGCGGCGACGCGGGCGACCCGACCGCCGTGACGGCGGCGGCCCGCGGTGCGGCGGTCATCTACAACTGCGTGAACCCGCCGTACAACAGGTGGGCCGAGATGTGGCCGCCGATCGCCTCGGCGCTGCTGGCGGCGGCCGAGTCCGCCGGTGCTGTGCTGGCCACCGCGGCCAACCTCTACCCGTACGGGCCGGTGACGGAGCCGATGCGGGAGGGCCAGCCGGACCGGCCGGCCGGACCGAAGGCGCGGGTCAGGGCGGAGATGACGGCGCAGGCGCTGGCACGGCACCGGGACGGCCGGATCCGCGCGGTCGAGGTGAGGGCATCCGACTACCTCGGCGCCGGCGACCAGTCGGTGCTGGACCGGGTGCTGCCCCGGGCGCTCGCCGGCCGCCCGGTCCGCGTGATCGGCGCGCCCGACCAGCCGCACTCCTGGACCTGGGCGCCGGACATGGCCCGCACGCTGGTGGCGGCGGCCGCGTACGAGCCGGCGCTCGGGCGGGTCTGGCACGCGCTGACCAACCCGCCCCGGACCCAGCAGGAGGCCGTCGCGGACCACTGCCGCGCGGCCGGCGTGCCGCCGGTGCGGGTGCGCGCGCTGCCGCACCTTGGGCTGCGGGCGGTCGGGCTGGTCAACCCGGTCGTGCGGGAGCTGGAGGAGACGCGTTACCAGTTCGTCCGGCCGTTCGTGCTCGACTCGCGGGCGACCGAGCGGGAGCTCGGGCTGGCGCCGACGGACTGGGCCGACGTGTGCCGGGCGAACGTCGAGCTCGTCCGGGCCCGGTCGGCGGGTTGACCCTCGAGCGGGTCGAGGGACCAGGGTCGTCCGGCGTGGAGGACCCCCTGCTGACGATCGGCGCGATCGCCCGGCTGTCCGGGCTGCCGGTCAGCGCGCTGCGGTTCTACGACGGGGCCGGCGTGCTGGTGCCGGCGTCGGTGGATCCGCACACGGGCTACCGGCGGTACGCACCGGCACAGGTCGCGGCCGCCCGGCTCGTCGCCCGCCTGCGCCGGGTGGGGATGCCGCTGGACTCGGTACGCGCGCTGCTGGCCGGCGCCGACCCGGGGCCGGTGCTCGACGCGCACCTGGGCAGGCTCGAGGACGGCCTGGCCGCCGCCCGACGGGAGCTCTCCACGGTTCGTGCCCTCCTCGACCGATCGGAGCCCGCCGTGCAGACCACCGTGCAGTTCACCGTCCCCGCCGCCGCCCTCGATGCCGTCCGGTTCGCGGTCGGCACGGACCCGTCGTACCCGGCCCTGCACGGGGTGCTGCTCGACGCCGACGGCGAGACCGTGCACGTGGTCGCCAGCGACCGGTACCGGCTCGCGGTGGCGACCGCACCGGCGGGCGGGGCGTTCGGGCGGGTCGTCGTACCGGTTGCGGTCGTCGACGAGCTGCGCGGGCTCGGCGGCACCGTCACCGTGCGCGGC
>DATBFW010000259.1:0-13022 GCA_036558285.1 Mycobacteriales bacterium
AGTGGAGGGTGGCGGTGGGGCGGTGGCGGACGAGGAGGTAGAAGGGGTGGTCCACGCGGACGGGGACCGGGCGGGGCGGGGTGGTGATCGCGGCGAGCCGGGTCATCATCAGCGCGGTCGCGGCGGCGCCCTCGAGGCCGGCCTCGTCCAGGGTGAGCACCGCCTTGTGCACGACGGCGTCGACCTTGAGGCCCTCGCGACCGCCGGTCACGCCGGTCAGGTCGGCCGCGTCGGAGAACAGCCGGCGGATCCCGAGCGTCGCCAGCGGCTCGGCCAGGGACGCCTGGCCGCGGACCTTCACCCTGGGCAGCTCCAGCGCGACCTCGGTCGGGCGGGCCGCGGCGAGCAGGCCCTCGAGCGTGGCCGGCTCCAGCGGCGGCAGCCGGTCCGCGTCCGGCAGCAGCACGTCGGCGACCACACCGGCGCCGGCCGGCACCGACACCAGCGTCCACCCGCCGCGGGCCGCGTACGGCAGCTGGCGGGTGGTCCGCATCGTCGGCACGTCCACCGTCCCGCCCGGCGTCCGGAACGGCCGCGGCTGCGTCGCGCCCTTCTCGAACGGCTTGGTCCAGGACGCCCGCAGGTAGAGGGCGTTGACGACGATCGCCCTGGTGTCAGGGTCGACCAGACCGGCCGGGATGAGGTCGGCGATCAGCCCGCGGGTGGCGCGCTCGACGTCGGCGTTGACCTCCTGCCGTGACCCCTCCGGGTTGCCGCGGAAGTCGGCGCCGCGGGCGGCGCCGCCCGGCCAGGCCTTGACCGCGGCCAGGTAGTCGTCGGCCACCGGGAGGGTCAGGTCCGCCCAGAGCGTGTTGGCCACGCCGACCGTCACGCCCGCGTCGGCCGGGAACGCGGCGCCGGCGGCCAGCGCCGGCCCGAGCGCGTCCAGGTCGCCGAGCACCGCGGCCAGCTCGTCGCGGGTCGCGCCGCGGGCGCCGGCCGCGACGACACCCAGCGCCGATGCCACCGAGTAGGGCGACCAGGCGAAGCTGCGGTCCGGCCCGGCGGCGAGCAGTCGATGCAGGCCGAGCGCGAACCGGACGTCAGGAGCAGTCACCCGCCCCATGCTGCCAGCCCCCGCCTTGCCCCGCCGGTGCACCGCGCGCCCGGCACCGCGCCCGGCACCGCGCCCGGCACCGCGCCCGGGACGGCGGACTGCGTGAGCGTTGGTGGCGTGGTGGGATGTGCGCGTGCGCCAGCTGTTGCCGTACCCGGCCGAGGACCTGACCGACGACGGCCTGCTGGCCGCGTACGCGGTGCCCCCGGGCGAGCACCTGCGGGTCAACTTCGTCTCCAGCGCCGACGGCGCGGTCACCATCGACGGCGCGTCCGGCGGGCTCGGCGGCCCGGGTGACCGGCGCGTCTTCCAGCTGTTGCGGGACCTCGCCGACGTGATCCTGGTGGCGGCCGGCACCGTCCGGAACGAGGGCTACGGCTACCCCCGGTTCCCGGCCGAGCGCCGGGACCGCCGCCAGGCCACCGGCCGGGCCGAGTGGCCGACGTTCGCGATCGTCTCCCGGCGCCTGGACCTCGATCTCAGCTCCAGCCTGTTCGTCGACCCGCCGGTCCGTCCGGTCGTGCTCACCGGGCCGGACTCCCCCGCCGACCGGCGCGCGGAGCTGGAGCGGTGCGCCGAGGTGATGGTCGTCGACGACCTGTCCAGCGGGGTGGCCCGGCTGCACCGGCGCGGCCCGATCCTCTGCGAGGGCGGCCCGCACCTGTTCGCCGCGCTGGTCGGCGCCGGCCTGGTCGACGAGCTGTGCCTGACCCTGTCGCCGGTCCTGGCCGGCCCCGGCCCCGGCCGGATCGAGTCCGGCCCGCTGCACCCGGCGGTCCACCTCGCCCTGGCCGGCCTGCTCGAGGAGGACGGCGCGCTGTTCACCCGGTACGCGGTCACCCGCCAGGCAGAATGATCCGATGGACCTGCCCGTGATGCCGCCCGTGGCCCCGATGCTGGCCAAGTCGGTGAAGGACGTGCCCGACGGTCCCGGCTTCCTCTACGAGCCGAAGTGGGACGGCTTCCGCTGCATCGTGTTCCGCGACGGCGACGAGATCGAGCTCGGCAGCCGCAACGAGCGGCCGATGACCCGCTACTTCCCCGAGGTCGTGGCCGCGGTGAGGGAGCAGCTGCCGGAACGCTGCGTGGTCGACGCCGAGATCGTCATCGCCGCCGGGGACAAGCTCGACTTCGAGGCGCTGCTGCAGCGCATCCACCCGGCCAAGTCCAGAGTGGACCTGCTGGCCGAGCAGACGCCCGCGAGCCTGGTGATCTTCGACCTGCTCGCCCTCGGCGACGAGTCCTATATGGACACTCCGCTAGGCGAGCGGCGGAAGAAGCTGGACCGGGTGCTCGCGCACGTGACCAGCCCGGTGCACCGGACCAGCGTGACCGACGACCCGGCGCTGGCCCGGGAGTGGTTCGGCAGCTTCGAGGGCGCCGGTCTGGACGGCGTGGTCGCCAAGCCGGTCGACGGCACGTACGAGCCGGACAAGCGGACGATGTTCAAGATCAAGCACGAGCGGACCGCGGACTGCGTCGTCGCCGGCTTCCGCTGGCACAAGACCAGCACCCCGGAGGAGCCGCTGCTCGGCTCGCTGCTGCTCGGCCTGTACGCCGACGACGGCCGGCTGCAGCACGTCGGTGTCGTCGCCAGCTTCCCGGTCAAGCGCCGGGCTGAGCTGATCGAGGAGCTGGCGCCGTGGCGGGAGAACGCGCTGGACGGCCACCCGTGGCGGGACTGGGCCGAGGCGCAGGCCCAGTTCGAGGGCCGGATGCCCGGCGCGCAGTCGCGCTGGAACGCCAAGAAGGACCTGTCCTGGCAGCCGCTGCGTCCGGAGCGGGTGGTCGAGGTCCGGTACGACCACATGGAGGGCAGCCGGTTCCGGCACACCACCCAGTTCGTCCGCTGGCGGGACGACCGCGACCCGACCTCCTGCACGTACGAGCAGCTCGAGGTGCCGGTCTCGTACGATCTGTCCAGCCTGCTGTCCTAGGCCCGAAGTGGCCTAGGGTGTGCCGGTGCACCGGATCTCGCGTGCCCTGCTGCTGACGCTCGCCGCCGTCCTCACGCTGGCCGGCTGCTCCTCGGTCGACGGCAACGGGCGGTACGCGGGCGACCCGGTCCCGACCCGGCCGGGGTCGCCGGCGCCGACGACCGCGGCGCCGGCCCAGCCGACGATCTCGCCGGTGACGTTCCAGGACTGCAGCGCGGTCATCCGCCCGCAGATCCGCGACTCCCCCGGCGGCGACCGGCCACTGTCGTTCGGCTGCGGGCGGCTGCGCGTGCCGCTGGACTACCGGGACCCGTCCCGCAAGGCGATCGACCTGCTGCTGATCCGGGTCCGGCTGGCCGGGCAGCAGAAGCGGATCGGCTCCCTGGTGATCAACCCGGGCGGCCCCGGCGCGTCCGGGGCGGACGCGGCGGTAGGGCTCGGGCTGAGCCTGCCGACCGCGCTGCTCAGGCGGTTCGACGTGGTCGGCTTCGACCCGCGGGGCGTCGGGCTGTCGGCACCGGTCGAATGCGTCTCCGACCAGCTCAAGGACCAGTCGCTGCAGCTCGACCCGGACGCGCGGGACGCGCTGGCCGTGCAGGCGAAGCTGGCCGGCCAGGTGTCCTCCGACTGCGTCGCCAAGTATGGCGACGACCTGCAGCACTACAACACCGAGGAGACCGCCCGCGACCTCGACCTGGTGCGGCAGGCCGTCGGCGACGGCCGGCTGACCTACCTCGGCTACTCGTACGGGACCAGGCTCGGCTCGGTCTACGCCCAGCTGTTCCCGAAGCGGGTGCGGGCGCTGGTGCTCGACGGGGCGGTCGACCCGAAGGCGGGCGAGCTCGCCTCCGCGCAGACCCAGGCGGCCGGCTTCGAGCGGGCGTTCGACCAGTTCGCGGCGGACTGCAAGACCCGCAACGCGGCCTGCCTGATCGGGCCGGACCCGCGAGCCACGGTGAACCGGATCCTGGCCGAGGCGAGGCGGTCACCGATCCCCGGCGGCAGCGGCGGCCGGAAGGCGACGGCCGGGCCGGTGCTGCTGGGAATCGTCTCCGCCCTGTACGACCGGGGCGACTGGGCGGAGCTGGAGTCGGCGTTGGCCGACGCCGACAACGGCAACTCCAGCGGCCTGTTCACGCTGGCCGACCGCTACAACCAGCGCGACGACAAGGGCCACTACACCAACCTCGTCGACGCGAACACGGCGATCAACTGCGCCGACACGGCAGGAAAGGTGCCGGACACGACCGTGCAGCGGGCGCTCACGTCGTGGCGCAAGCAGTACCCGCTGTTCGGTAGCTCGCTCGCGCTCGGCCTGCTCACCTGCCAGCAGTGGCGGGCGCCGCGCGAGCCGCTGCCGGCGGTGCGGGCGGCCGGGGCGCCGCCGGTGCTGGTGATCGGCACCGTCAACGACCCGGCCACACCGTACGCGTCGGCGAAGGTGCTGGCCCGCACGCTCGCCTCCGGGCGGCTGCTCACCTGGCGCGGCGAGGGGCACACCGCGTACCCGAAGACGACCTGCGTGACCGCCGCGGTGGACGCCTACCTCATCCGCCTCAAGGTTCCCGCCGCCAACGCGACCTGCGCCGCGTCCTAGGCGGGCGTGCCGACCTGGGAGTAGCCGGCAGAGTGGCTGGCGATGAAGTCGAGGATGCGGCGCCACGAGTCGGCGCCGGCGTCCTTCCACTCGGCGAACGAGCGGTCGAAGAACGAGTGCGGCGCGCCCTCGTAGACCTTCATGTCGTGCTCGACGCCCTGCGCGGTGAGCTTGCGCTCGAACTCGGCGAACTCCTCCGGCGGAGTCGCCGCGTCGGCGCCGGCGATCTGCAGCAGCATCGGGATGTGCATCTGGTCGATCGCGTCGTTGACCATCACGGGCCGGCCGTAGAAGCCGATCACGCCGGCCAGGTCGAGGTCGGTGGCCGACAGCCGCCAGGACTGGCTGCCGCCGAAGCAGAAGCCGATCGTGAAGATCGGGCCGGCGCCGGTCCCGGACCGCAGCCGCTCGATTGCGGCGGCCACGTCCGCCCGCACGTTGGCCGGGTCGACCTGCTGCACGTGCGGCATGTATTCGAACTCGTCGTCGCGTGCCGTGCTGCCGGCGGTCCGGCCGAAGTAGTCGATCGCGATCGCGGGGATGCCGGCCTCGGCGAAGCGCTGGGTCAGATCCATGTAGTACGGGTGCAGGCCACGCACGTCGGGCAGGACGACCATGCCGGCGCCGCCGGCCTGGAACCCGGCCGGAGTCGCCTCGTACGCGGCGAAGTCCGTGCCGTCGGCGGAGGTGAGCGTCAGCCCGCCGTGCGCGGCCACCTCACCCCGCACCGGCGGCGCCGGGGCCCTGCTGTCGTCGTCGTGGCACATGATCGACTCCCTTCGTCCAGCTCCGGTCGACACCCTGTCACCCGGTGCTGATGACGGCGCGACCGGGCGGAGCGGTTCAGCCGGCGGGGCGTACGGTTCGATCATGAGCGAGACCCCCGGCGGCGACATCCGTGCCTCGGACGCGGAACGCGAGCAGGTCGCGGCCGAGCTCGGCAGGGCCGTCGGCGAGGGCCGGCTGACGCTGGCCGAGTTCAGCGACCGGGTCGGGCAGGCGCACGCGGCGACGACCCGGGCCGAGCTGGTCCCGCTCACCGCCGATCTGCCGGTCGCCGGCCGCCAGCGGCCGGCCGGCCCGCCGCGGACCAGCTGGCAGGTCTCGCCGCTCGGTGGGGTCTCCCGGAAGGGTTCCTGGTGGGTGCCGGAGCGGTCGGTCGGCATCAGCCTGATCGGCGGCGCCGACCTGGACTTCGGCGGTGCCGAGTTCGCGGCGCCGGAGGTGGAGTTCAGCCGGTTCTCGCTGATCGGCGGCATCAGCGCGAAGGTGCCGGCCGGCGTGCGGGTCGAGGTGTCCGGGTTCACCCTGCTCGGCGGGCACAGCGTGCGGCTGCCGGAGCCGGTGCCGGGCGCGCCGGTGCTGCGGCTGCGGCTGTTCTCGATCATCGGCGGCATCTCGGTCCGGCCCCGCTAGCCCGGCTCCGTCCCGGCCGGAAGGCCGCCACCCCAGTGTTGGGTCATGGGCCGTCCGGGTGTGACCCAACTCTCCCCCACCTGATGCAGGCATTCGGGCGCAGCACAGCGGGCATATAGCCCTTACCAGGCCGTCGCACGGACTGCACGGCCAGCCTCGAAGGGTGCCTGTGGACGACGACAGCCAGATCGGCCGGTGGATCGGCCGGGCGGCGGCCGGGCGGGGCGACGCGACGTACCTCGCAGACGCGCGCGCCCCGCGGACGGTCAGCTACCGCGAGCTCGCGACCTCGGTCGACCGCTGGGACCGGCGGCTGACCGCCGCCGGCGTACCGGCCGGCGCGACCGTCGCGATCGCCCTCGCCGACCCGCTGGACCTCGCGCTCGCGCTGCTCGGCCTGGTCGTCACCGGCCGGGTCGCCGCGCCGGTCGACCCGGCCGCGCCGCGCGCGCTGGACAGACGCCTGGCCGACCCGGCCACGACCGCGCTGCTCACCGAGGACGGTCTGGACCGGCTGCCCGACCGGGAGCCGGTCGCGCGGCCCGCCGGCGTGCTGCTGTCCAGCTCGGGCAGCACCGGTGAGCCCAAGCAGATCCTGCTCGGCGAGCCGCAGCTCACCCACGTCGCGACCGCGGTCGCCGGCTCGCACCGGCTCCGCCCGGACGACGTCGGCTACTGCCCGCTGCCGCTTTACCACGTCAACGCCGAGGTCGTCGGCCTGCTCGCGACCCTGCAGGCGCAGGGCACGCTGGTGCTGGACCGCCGGTTCTCGCGGCGCCGGTTCTGGGCGACGGTGGACCGGCACCGCGCCACCTGGGTCAACGCGGTGCCCGCGATCATTGCGCTGCTCTCGGAGCAGCCCTCGACGACCTCCGATCCGGTCCGGGTGCGGTTCGTCCGCAGCGCGTCGGCGCCGCTGCCGGTGCCGGTGCTGGAGCGGTTCGAGCAGGTGCACGGGATCCCGGTGCTGGAGTCGTACGGGATGACCGAGGCCGCGAGCCAGATCACGGTGAACCCGCTGGACGACCGCCGGCCCGGCTCGGTCGGCCGGCCCGTCGACGGCGAGCTTCGCGTTGTCGGCGACGACGGCCGGGTGCTGCCGGCCGGCGGGTCCGGGCGGGTGCAGATCCGCGGCGCCGGCGTGATCACCGCGTACCTGACCGGGGTCGGCGCGGACCGCTTCGACGCCGAGGGCTGGCTGGACACCGGCGACCTCGGCCGGCTGGACGCCGACGGCTACCTGTGGCTGGTCGGCCGGTCCAGTGAGCTGATCAACCGCAGCGGGGAGAAGATCCTGCCGCGGGAGATCGAGGACGTGCTGCGGGAGGATCACGGCGTACGGGACGCGGTCGTGGTCGGCCGGCCGGACCCGGTGCTCGGCGAGGTGCCGGTCGCGTACGTGGTCGGCGCCGGCGACGATCCCGGGCTGGCTGAGCGGCTGGCGGAGCGGTGCCGGCAGGCGCTGCCGCACGACCGCCGGCCGGCCGAGCTGAGCGTCGTCGAGCAGCTGCCGACCTCCGGCACCGGCAAGGTGCTGCGCGCCGAGGTCGCCGACATGGCCCGCGCGGACGCGGTCCCGGGGGTGGGTAGGGGGGTCGGGTGACGGCCACCGCTGCGGAACCGGCGATGCGACCGGCTTCCGGTCGCGGCCGGGTGCCGGAGATCGATCTCGTCCGGGTGATCACGTTCGGCGCCGTGGTCGCCGTGCACGCGATCACCTCGTCGGTCGCGGCGCTCGACGTCGGCGGGCACGCGGCGCTGATGCTGCTGCACTACACCCGGTCGGCGTTCTTCGTGTTCATGGCGATCGTGCTGGTCCGGTCGGCCGAGCGCGCCGGGCATGCCGGCAAGCTGCGCCGCCGGCTGACCCTGGTCGGCGTGCCGTACCTGGCCTGGACGGCGATCTACCTCGTGGTGGCCTGGGCTGCCGGCGAGCGGGACCGGCCGTGGACCGGCGCCTTGTCCGCGCTGCTGACCGGGACGGCCTGGTATCACCTCTACTTCCTGCTGGTGACGCTGCAGTTCTACCTGGTGCTGCCGGCGTTCCTGGCGCTCCTGCGGGCCACCCGCCGGCACCCGTGGGCACTGCTCGCCACCAGCGCGGCGGTGGCCGTCGCGTTCACCGGTTGGCTGCACTACGGGCACGGTGCCCCCGGCCCGCTGGGCACCTACCGGGACTACGCCGCCCAGCTGCTGCCGACGTACCAGCTGCTGTTCGTGGCCGGTGGCCTCGCCGCCCTGCACCTGGACGCGGTGCTCGGCTGGCTGCGCGAGCATCGGCGGGGCGTGCTGGCCGCGACCCTGGCCGGCGCCGTGGCGATGGAGGTCCTGTACGCCGTCTCCGTCGCCACCGGCACCCGGGCCGACACCGCGTCGGACGCCGTGCAGCCGGTGCTGCAGCTGTGGGCGCTGCTGCTCACCGCGGGGCTGTTCGCGGCGGCGACCCGGTGGACCGACGCCGGTGCCCCGCACGTCCGCGCCGTCGACCGCGCCTCCGACCTGTCCTTCGGCGTCTACCTGGTGCACCCGCTGCTCATCCTCGGGCTGCTGGAGCTGCCGCACGCCGCCGACCCGCCGGCGGCGGTGACCGCCGGCGTGGTCACCGTGCTCGCGCTGGCCGGCTCGCTGCTGGTGGCCGAGGCGGCCCGGCGCACCTCGGCCAGCCTGCCGCTCACCGGCCGCCCGCGCCGCCGGCCGCCGGAGCGGGACCACCGACCCGACGCCGTGACCGCACCCGATCCGGCTCGGCCCGCCGAGCCCGCCCTACGGAAGGCCTGACGTGACCCTGCTCGGCGACCGACCCGTCGACGCGCCGACCCGCTCCCCGCTGCGGCACCGCGTCCGCGGCCGCGTCCTGCTGCTGCTCTGCATGCTCTACGCGATCTCGTACGTGGACCGGACCGCGATCTCCGCGGCCGGCCCGGCGCTGCGCGCCGACCTGCACCTGAACGAGACGCAGTTCGGCATCGCGCTGGCCGCGTACTCGCTGCCCTACGCGCTGCTGCAGGTGTTCGGCGGCTGGATCGGCGACCGGTTCGGCCCGCGCAGGGTGCTGGCCACGCTGGCGGTGCTCTGGGGCATCTCGACGATCTGGACCGGCCTGGCCACCGGCCTGCTCGCGCTGGGCGCCGCCCGGCTGCTGCTCGGCCTGTCCGAGGGCGCCGCGTTCCCGACCGCGACCCGGGCGATGGCGTCCTGGCTGCCCGGCGACCGGCGCGGCTACGGCCAGGGCGTCGTCCACTCGGCGGCCCGGGTCGGGGCCGCCGTCGCGCCGCTGGTGATGGCCGGCCTGGTCGCGACCGTCGGCTGGCGGGCCGGGTTCATCGCGCTCGGCGTGCTGTCGGCGGTGTGGTCGATCGTCTGGCTGCGCCGGTTCCGGGACCGCCCGCAGGACGACGAGCGGGTCACCGAGACCGAGCTGGACGAGCTGGACATCCGATATGCGGACGCAGCTCCCGGAACGGCAAGCGTTGCGCCGAATCGCCAGGTACCGTGGCGGCGGCTGGTGGCCCGCCTGGCGCCCGTCACGCTGGTCGACTTCTGCTACGGGTGGATGCTGTGGGTCTACCTCACCTGGCTGCCGTCCTTCTTCGAGGACGAGTACGGCCTCGCGCTGGGTGGGTTCGCGCTGTTCACCTCCCTGGTGCTGTCGGCCGGCGTGGTGTCGGACACGCTCGGCGGGATGGTCTCGGACCGGCTGCTGGCCCGCACCCGCAGCCTGCGCACCGCCCGCCGGGCGAACCTGGTGATCGGCCTGGCCGGCTCGGGGCTGGCGCTGATCCCGTCGCTGCTGGTGCACGACCTGGTGCTGGTGACGCTGAGCCTGACCGTGTCGTTCTTCTTCCTGGAGCTGACCAACTCGGTGCTCTGGGCGGTGCCGATGGACATCGCCCCGGACCACGCGGGGGTGGCCAGCGGCCTGATGAACACCGGCTTCGGGGTGGCGGGCATCGTCTCCCCGATCGTGTTCGGGTTCCTCATCGACCGGACCGGCAACTGGCAGCTTCCGTTCGCCCTGTCGGTGGTTCTGCTGGCGGTGGGAACGGTGCTGGCGCTGCGGGTGGACCCGCGGCCGCTGGACCGGGAGACGGTCGCCGCCGCGGCCTGACCCGGGCCGTGCTGGCGCTGCTCGCGGTGCTCACGCTCGTCACCGCGCTGCCGGCGTCCGCACCGGCCGACGAGACCCCGGACGTCGGTGTGGCCGCGGCCGGCACCGTCCCGGTCTGGCACACCACGACCGCGGTCGGCCCCGGCGTGCACGCGGCGACGGTCCGGCTGGCCGCCGGCGGCCGGCTGCGCACCGCGATCGTGCTGGCCCCCCGGACGGCCCGGCCGGTGCCGCTGGTGCTGGTGCTGCACGGCCGGGACACCACGCCCGCCCAGGAGCTGGTCCGCACCGGGTTCGCCGACCTGGCCGGCCACGGCGACGCGGTGCTGGCATACCCGGCCGGGATCGGGCGGTCGTGGAACGCGCGCACCGGCTGCTGCGCGGCCGCGGCCCAGCTGCACGTCGACGACGTCGGCTTCCTGCGGGCGCTGATCCCCGCCATCGAGGCGCACGCGCCGGTCGACCGCAGCCGGGTCTACCTGATCGGCTACTCCAACGGCGGGCGGCTGGCGCTGACCGCGGCCTGCGCGCTGCCCGGGCGTCTCGCGGGTGTCGCCACGTACGGGACGGCCCAGCCGGCGCGCTGCCCGGCCGGGATGCCGCCGCTGCCGGTGCTCATCGGCTACGGCAACCTCGATCCGCACGCGGCCCCCGGCTACGTCCCGCCCGGCGCGGCCACCGCGCCGACCACCGCGGCCGGCTGGCGCTCGGTGGACGGCTGCACCGGCGAGCCCGCGCTCTCCTATGTCGCCACCGCGACGGTGAAGCTGTGGACGTCCTGCCGGACCGGCGGCCGGGTCGAGCTGGCCCGCTGGGACGGTCTCGCGCACCGCTGGCCGGGCGCCGGCTGGGTCGACCCGGACGCCACCGCCCGCCAGCTGATCTGGCGCTTCCTCACCGGCCGCCCGGCCTAGTCCGGCTTGCGGGCGCGGGACGGCTGCACGCGCATCGGCTCGCCTTCCATCTTCGGGAAGTTGGGCGGGTAGGGGGCGTCGCCGAGGCCGCGGTCGCGCTCGTCCCGGTCGGCCCACTCCAGCAGCGGCTCGATCGACCAGGGGTGGTCGTCGATGCCCGCGTGCACATCGCCCAGCTCGGCGAACCGCTCCGGCACGGTGTCGATGGTGAACTCGCGCGGATCCGCGTACGGCACCTCGTCCCAGGTCAGCGGCGTCGACACGTGCGCGCCCGGCTCGCCGCGCAGCGAGTACGCGGAGCGGATCGTGCGGTCGCGCGCGTTCTGGTTGTAGTCGACGAAGACCTGCTCGCCCCGCTCCTCCTTCCACCACGCGGTGGTGACGAGCTTCGGGATCCGCCGCTCCACCTCCCGGGCGAACGCCAGCGCGGCCCGGCGCACCACGGTGAACCCGTGCTCGGGCCGGATCCGCACGTACACGTGCATGCCGCGGTTGCCGGAGGTCTTCGGCCAGCCGACCGCGCCGAGGTCGTCGAGCACCTCCTTGACCGTGGCCGCGACGACCTTCGCCTCCGCGTAGCCGGTGCCGGGCTGCGGGTCGAGGTCGATGCGCAGCTCGTCCGGTCGCTCGGTGTCGGCCCGCCGGGAGTGCCACGGGTGGAACTCCACAGTGGACATCTGCACCGCCCAGACCACGCTGGCCAGCTCGGTCACGCACAGCTCGTCGGCGGTGCGCCCGGACGGGAACGCCACCTGCACGGTCTGCACCCAGTCGGGCGCGCCCTTGGGCAGCCGCTTCTGGTAGACCTTGTCGCCGTCGGTGCCCTCCGGGAACCGGTGCAGCATGCACGGCCGCTCGTACAGGGCTCGCACGATGCCCTCGCCGACCGCGATGTAGTAGTTGGCGACGTCGAGCTTGGTCTTGCCGAGGGCGGAGAAGTAGACCCGATCGGGGTTGGTGATCCGGACGACCCGGTCCCCCACGTGCAGGTCCACGTGCGGCGACGCCATGCGCAGACGCTACCCGCGGCGGCCGACCGGATGGAGCCCGCCACCTCCTTTTCACCGCCGGTTCGTGACGCCGACGCCCCGTCCCTGCTAGTAATGGCCGGTGCGTCCAGTCACGCCGCGCATCGTCGCGCTCACCGCATCAGTCCTGCTCGGGATGGGCGTCCTCGCCGTCGCCGGGCCACCCGCCTCAGCCGCGTCCGCGGACGTCGCGATCAGCCAGGTGTATGGAGGCGGCGGCAATGCCGGCGCCACGCTCACCAACGACTTCATCGAGCTGCGGAACACCTCCGCGGCCGCGGTCGACCTCGCCGGCTGGTCCGTCCAGTACGCCTCGGCCGCCGGCACCTCGTACCAGGTGACCGCGCTGTCCGGGAGCATCCCGGCCGGCGGTCACTACCTGGTGCAGGAGGCCGCCGGCACCGGCGGGGCCACTGCCCTGCCGACCCCGGACGCGACCGGCTCGATCGCGATGTCCGCCGCCAGCGGCAAGGTCGCGCTGGTCACCGCCGCGACGGCGCTGACCTGCGGGGCCGACTGCGACACCGCCGCCGGCGTGCGCGACTTCGTCGGCTACGGCGCCGCCAACGACTTCGAGACCGCGGCCGCCCCCGGCCTGTCCAACACGACCGCCGACCTGCGCGGCGACGGCCCGGACACCGACAACAACTCGGCCGACTTCGCCGTCGGCGACCCGAACCCGCGCAACACCGGCGGGGGCGGCACGCCGCCCGACCCGGGCGTGCCCGGCCTGCGCATCCACGACATCCAGGGCGCGGCCCAGGTCTCGCCGGAGGCCCGCGTGAAGGTCGCCGAGGTGCCTGGCGTGGTGACCGCGCTGTCCCCCAGCGGCTTCTGGTTCCAGGACCCGACCCCGGACGCCGACCCGGCGACCAGCGAGGGCCTGTTCGTGTTCACCCGCACCGCGCCGACCGTCGTGGTCGGCGACGCGGTCACGGTGACCGGCACGGTGTCGGAGTTCCGCC
>DATBFW010000260.1:0-8059 GCA_036558285.1 Mycobacteriales bacterium
CGGGCCTCGGCCTCCCGCTGGAGCGCCTTGGCCACCTCGACCGGCTCCACCTGACCCTTGAACAGGCGCGCGAAGGCAGTGCCGACCGCACCTTCGAGGCGCCGCTCGAAGCGCTGCAGCACACCCACCGAACTTCCCTCCTCGCCACGACTGTCCGCCGATGGTATCCGCGCTCGGCCTACCCCATGTCTCACGCTCGGGAACGGCCGGCTGATGCAAGCCACCCCGGTCCGAGTCGACGTACCGACCCATCTGTATCGCCAAGGACCGTTGTCACGGCCTTCGTCTGCTCCTAGCGTCGAAGAATGGTGTTCACGGTCGAGCCGCACGTGCGGCTGCAGGAATGGGTGGCCGAGGAGCGCGGCTTCTTCGCCGCCGAAGGACTCGAGTACGTCGACGTCCGCCGGTTCGGCCCCGGCGAGCGGGTCGTGCCGCAGCCGTACACCCGGGAGATGTTCGAGCGGACCCAGGGATGGATGCGCGAGTGGGGTCTGCTCGACCTCACCGACCCGGACGGCGCCCGGTACGAGGAGACCGTGCTGGCCTGACAGCGCCGGCCTGACCAGCGGCTGAGCGGGGATTATCGCCCGCGGGCCGGCCAAGGCCCCGTGCTATCCTCGCCCGGCCACTGGGCGAGTGGCGGAATGGCAGACGCGCACGGTTCAGGTCCGTGTGTCCGTAAGGACGTGGGGGTTCAACTCCCCCCTCGCCCACACGCTCCTGGGGACCCCTGTCCGCGGTAAGCGCGGACCGGGGTCGCTTCATGCTGGCCGCGGGGCCGAGCCCCGCGCACCCCACGTTCCGGGGGGCGCCTTCGTGCCTCGGCTCTCGTTGGGCGCGGGGCCGAACCCTGCGTGCCCCACGTTCCGGGGGGCTTCGTGCCTTGGCTCTCGTTGGGCGCGGGGCCGAGGCCCGCGTGCCGCACGTTCCCGGGGGGCTTGGTGCCTTGGCTCTCGTTGGGCGCGGGGCCGAGGCCCGCGTGCCGCACGTTCCCGGGGGGCTTCGTGCCTTGGCTCTCGTTGGGCGCGGGGCCGAGGCCCGCGTGCCGCACGTTCCCGGGGGCTTCGTTCCTTGGCTCTCGTTGGGGCGCGGGGCCGAGCCCCGCGTGCCGCACGTTCCGGGGGGCTTCGTGCCTCGGCTCTCGTTGGGGCGCGGGGCCGAGCCCTGCGTGCCGCACGTTCCGGGGGGCCTTCGTGCCTCGGCTCCTGCTGGGCGCGGGGGCGCGGCGGTTCCTGTTTGGTGGCGGCGCCGACCCCGGGACCCGGGTGGTGGATGAGACTCGGGGGGTGACGGGTCTGTCTGAGCTTGCGGGTTCTGGTTCGGTGGTGGCGCCGTTGGTGGCGGTGTTGCCGGTGGGGGCGCTGGCGGCGGGGGCTGTTGGGTTCGCCGCTCGGGCGGTTGGGGATCCACCGCCCGCGCCGGACCGGGTGGCCACCGCCTACACCAGTGAGCGGCACTTTCGCGTGTCTGGTCGGTCGGTGGCTGCTTGGGCGCCGTTGTCGGGGTTCTTTGTGGCGCGGGACGGGTTCGTGCGGACGCACGCGAACTATCCGCACCACGAGGAGCGGCTGTGCGGCGCGCTCGGGATCGAGGCGACGCCGGAAGCCCTGCGGGAGCGGGTCGCCGAGCTGGCGGCGCTCGACATCGAAGACCGGGTGACCGCGGCGGGTGGGATCGCGGTGGCGGTGCGCAGTGAGGACGAGTGGGCCGCGCACCCGCACGGGTCGCAGGTCGGGTCGCTGCCGCTGCTGGTCGAGCAGCGGCGGTCGGAGGGCGCTGCTCGTACCATGGCCGGGGCTCGGGTGCTCGACCTGACCCGGGTGATCGCCGGTCCGGTCGCCACCCGGACGCTCGCGCTGTGGGGAGCCGACGTGCTGCGGGTCGATCCGCCAGCCATCCCCGAGATCGAGTGGCAGCACCTGGACACCGGGGCCGGGAAACGCAGCTGCGTGCTGGACGTGCGGTCGCCGCGGTTCGCGGAGTTGGCCGCGGAGGCCGACGTGCTGGTGCACGGCTACCGGCCGGGCGCGCTCCCGCTCGACGGGCTGATCGAGGCGAACCCGGATCTCGTCGTCGCCTCGCTCTCCGCCTGGGGGACCGCAGGTCCGTGGGCGGGACGGCGCGGCTTCGACAGCATCGTCCAGGCGGCCAGCGGGATCGCGATGGTCGAGTCGCCGGACGGCGTACGCCCGGGTGCGCTGCCGGCGCAGGCGCTCGACCACAGCGCCGGCTACCTGCTCGCCGGCGCGGTCGCCACGGCGCTGCGGCAGGGCGGCGGCTGGTTCGTCTCGACGTCGCTGGCCCGGATCGCGGACGAGCTGCTCACCGCCGACCGGTCGATCCAGCCGGAGCCGGGCCCGTTCACCCCCACCACCGTCACCCACGGCCCGCTCACGTACGCGCGCCCGGCCCTGCACGCCGGCGACTTCCCCGCCCCGCCGCGCCCGTGGGGCAAGGACGAGCCGGCGTTCCTGCGGTAGGACCCGCTACGGGACCACGATCTGCGTGGTCGCGGTGTTGTCGTCCTCGTTCAGCTCGGGGATCTGGCCGGTGTCGTCGACCGTCGCCTGCACCGAGTGGTCGCCGTCGGCAGCGGTCCAGGCCGCGCCGGTCACGCCGTCGTCGGCGGTGAACGTGCGCTGCTCACCCGGCCCGAGCGGGGTGCTGTCGCTGGCGGACCAGCTCACCACCGCGCCGTCGACGGCGAACGCGACGCCCGTCGGCAGCGGCGGCGTCGCGCTCGCCCCGGTGTTGCGGACCAGCGCCGAGAACACCACCGGCTGGCCCGCGCCGGACGGCTGCGGCGCCCAGGACACGTCGACCACGACGAGGTTCGCCGCCGCGTCGAGCACCGACGCCTCGGCCGTCGGCGACGGCGTGGTCGGCTCGGCCGTGGTCGGCCCCGGCGCCGCGGACGACGAGCCGTCCGGGCTGGACGCGACCGTGCTCGGCGCCGCCGCCGGTGTCGTCGGGACGGCGGTCGCGTTCGGGCCCGGTGAGGTGGTGGTCGGTGCCGGAGCCAGCGTGCCGGCCCCCGGCGGCGGCGCGGTCGTCCCGGTCGGGGAGCCGGAGTCCGGAGCCGGGGCGTTCTCGGTGATCGGCGGCCGGGCCGGACCGGACGCGAGGCTTACCCCGACGGGTCCCTCGTGGCCTGACTTGGTCACCACCAGCGGGATGATCACCGGGATCGTCGCCAGCAGCACGACCACCAGGCCGAGCAACACGTGCGTACGGGACGGACGATGCCGGCTCACGGAGTCCTCGGGGTAGGGCTGAACGGTCCACGCACCTTACGGATCGGGACACTCTGCCACACGAGCCGCCGGAGGTCAGCTCCCGGGTCGGAAATCACGGCTGCGGTAGCCGCAGCGCGGCCAGCTGGGTGGCCGAGCCGACCAGAGCGCCGGTCGAGTCCCAGACGTGGCAGTCCTCGTCCACCCTGCTGTCCGCGACCAGCCGGGCCCGCTGCCGCACCCGCAGCGGGCCGTCCGCCGGCAGCGCCCGCAGGTACGCGGTGAGCTCCATCGTCGGCACCCACGACCCGGTCAGCCCGAGGTCGAACGGGGCCGGCGGCAGGATGTCCAGCGCGACCAGCACCGCGTACGGGTCCGGTGGGGTCGGCGCCATCCGGGCGTAGCCGCGGATCTGTCCGGCCATCGCCGGCCGGTCGACGGCGAACCCCGCGGTCGCCGGGTCGAGCCGCACGTCCACCTCGGCGAAGATCGGCACGGTGAAGCGCGGGTCGCTGGCCGGCGCGGCCACGCAGTCCCGCTCCGGCGGCAGCTCCGGCGCCGGCAGGTCCGACCAGAACGGCGGCGCGGACGGCGCCAGCCGCCCGCACGTCACCAGCGCCTCGACGCAGCGCCGGCCGCCCGCGGTGAGGGTGGCCCTGGCCTGGGCGGCGGTCCGGCCCTGGCGCAGCACCTCGACCGTGATCTCGGCCGGCCCGGAGTCCGGTGCGGCCAGGTAGTGCGCGCTGATCGCGGCCGGGTGCGGCAGCTCGGCCGGCGCTCCGACCGCCGCCTCGGCCACCGCCGCCCTGGCCAGCACGACCAGCAGGTAGCCGCCGTGCTGCTTGCCGGCGACCGCCCAGCCCGGGTCGAGCATCGCCCCGTACCGCCCGCCGCCCAGCGGCTCCACCGCGGTCGCCTTGCCCAGCTCCACGGCCAGCACGGTAGAGGATGGGCGGATGGACCCCGCCGCGATCGTGTTCGACCTCGACGGCGTGCTGGTGGACTCGGAGCAGGTCTGGGACGAGGTGCGGCGGGCGATCGTGGCCGACCGCGGCGGCCGGTGGACCGACGAGGCGACCATCGCGATGCAGGGCATGAGCACGCCGGAGTGGGCGCGATACCTGACCACGCTCGGCGCGGCCGGCAGCCCGGACGAGCTGGCCCGGGTGGTGATCGAGGCGATGGCCGACCGCTACCGGGCGCACGTGCCGCTGCTGCCCGGCGCCGTCGAGGCGGTCGTGGCGCTGTCGGGGCGGTGGCCGCTCGGGGTGGCCAGCTCGTCGCCGCCCGAGCTGATCCGGGTGGTGCTCGCCGCGGCCGGGCTGACCGACCGGTTCCGGGTCACGGTGTCCAGCGAGGAGGTGCCGCGGGGCAAGCCGGCGCCGGACGTCTACCTCGCCGCCGCCACGAAGCTCAGTGCGGAGGCGGCCACCTGCGTGGCGGTCGAGGACTCGGCCAACGGGCTGCGGGCGGCCGCGGCCGCCGGGATGGTCGTGGTCGCCGTGCCCAACCCGCACTTCCCGCCGCCGGCGGACGTGCTCGCGACCGCCCGGGCGACCGTCCGCACCCCGGCCGCGCTCACCCCCGAGCTGGTCCGCGCGCTCTAGCCAGACCCGGCGAGCCGTCAGCCGTAGAACCGGCGTACCTCGGCGCGGAACTGGGCGTCCTTGAGGTCGGTGCTGTCGCTCCACTGGTCGACCGAGCCGATCAGCCGGCGCCGGGTCAGCCGGCGCACCGCCGGGTCGCCGACGGCCGCGACCAGCACCGAGGCGACCCGGGCGCCGTCGATCACCCAGAACGGCCGGGTGTGGAACAGCCGCGGCCGCGGGTCCACCGGCGCGCACAGCTCCAGCGCGTTCTGCCGGCCGGCCAGCATGCCGGCCGCCGCCGCGTACGCGTCCTGCCGCTCCGGCCACGTCCGCGCGGCGACCAGCTCGGCCAGCACCGGGGTCAGCGCCGGCGCGAGGTCCAGCCGCGCGAACGCGGTGCCGAACCACTTCGGGTACGGCGCGTACCGCCGCTCCAGCAGGAACCCGAGCGCCATCAGGTCCCTGGTCAGCCGGCCGCCGATCACCGCCGAGCCGAGCTCGTCGCCGGCATGGCCGGCCCGGCCCATCAGGTGCTCCTCCTCGCCGAGCCGGCTCCACCCGGCCGCGAGCAGGTAGCGCCAGAGGTCGGTGGGATACCAGGCCAGCCGCTCCCGCAGCCGGGTCAGCTCGCCGACCCCGTCGTGGTGCACCGGCCCGGCCGTCACGCTGAGCAGCTGCTGGCTCGGGAACGACAGCCAGTCGGCCACCGACAGCGGGTCGGCCGGGTCCCAGCCCAGCTGCCGGCGGGCGAACGCCCGCACGGTCGTCGTACGCACCCGCCGTTCCGCCGCGCCGAGCGTCATGACCTGGCTGGTCGGGTCGCCCGGGTTGGTGGCGACGCCGGTCGGGTAGCCGCAGAAGACGTCCGGCAGCCGGGCGTCCAGCATCGAGCGGATCGCCGGTGCCCGCCCGGCCTCTGCCTCCGGCAGGAACAGCGTGACCGCCGGACCCCACCCGTGGTCGCGCGAGATCGCCGTGTCGTAGCCGAGCACGTCGGAGCCCTCGCCCAGGTGCGCGGCCGCGTGCGGCAGGCCGGCGAACTCCGCGTCCAGCAGCGGGCGCACCACGTCCGCGTAGTAGCGGCGGCCCAGCTCCGCGCCGGGGACGAACGGCGTGCCCACCTGGGGAAAGGTACGCACCGGCGGGACCGCAGTTGATCAGCGGGTCACAGCGTCACCCCGTACGGCCAGCCGTCCATCTTGTCGCCGCAGACCGGTCCCAGCGACCAGCCGATCACCAGCGGGCTGGTCTCGTCCGGCGGGATGATCGACGCGTACGCCGGGGTGGGGCAGGGCTGCGAGCCGGATGGCACCGCGGTCCAGTGGATGGTCCGGCCCACGCTCGCCCCCGGCGCCAGCCGGACCGGCGTGACCGGCCGACCGGTGTCCCGGGTCAGCGTGATCGGCAGCTGCTTCTTCGCCGCGTCCAGCGGCTGCAGGCCGCCGTACCCGAAGACGGTGCAGGTGCGGTCGGAGGTGTTGGTCAGCGACAACGTCGCGTACCGCTGGCCGGCGCCCGGCTCGCCTGCGGTCAGCGAGGCCGACAACTCGGACGTGTGGCAGCGTGTCGGGCCGGGGGCGCCGGAGCCCGTCGACCCGCTCTGCGTGGGCGGCGCCGCGGTGCCGGACGTGGCCGGGACCGACGCGCTCGGGGCGGTCGCCGAGCCGGTCGCCGGCCCGGTCGCCGGCACCGCCGGCCCCGCGGCGGTGCCACCGTCGCCGCCCGCGCACGCCGTGGCCCCGCCCAGCACCGCCGCCAGCACCGCCGCGGCCACCTGGATCCGGATCCTCACGGGTTCTCCTTCCGTCCCGACCAGCCTTACTACCTGGTGAGATGCTGGACGGGGCGGGTTGGTTGCCGTTCTTCGCTCGCTCACAGCGAACGACCGGAAGGTTCTCCGCTTCGGTGCGTTGAGTGCAACAGACTCAATCCAATCGAGGTGCGAAGACTCATGGCGAACCTGACACTCCCGGTCCTGCCGTTCACCGACGGTGTGCTGCTGCCGGGCATGGTCGTGCCGGTGGAGCTGGACTCCGAGGCACAGGCCGCCGTCGACGCGGCCCGCACCGCGGGCTCCGCTGCCGGCGGGATACGGAGCGAGGCACGCGTCCTCGTGGTCCCGCGGCTGGACGGCAAGTATGCGGCGATCGGTACGGTGGCGATCCTGGACCAGGTCGGCCGCCTGCCGACCGGCGAGCCCGGCGCGCTGCTGCGCGGCACGTCCCGGGCCCGGGTCGGGCAGGGCGTGACCGGTCCCGGTGCCGCGCTCTGGGTCGAGGCGACCCCGGTCGAGGCCGGCACGGTGACCGAGAAGGCGCGCGAGCTTGCCGCCGAATACAAGACCGTGGTCGAGGGGATCCTGCAGGCGCGGGGCGCATGGCAGCTGATCGACTCGATCCGCAACATCACCGACCCCGGCCAGCTGGCCGACACCTCCGGTTACGCGCCCTACCTGGACGCGGAGCAGAAGGCCAGGATCCTGGAGACGACCGACGTCGAGGAGCGGCTGACGCTGCTGCTGGAGTGGTCGCGGGCCTACCTGGCCGAGGCCGAGGTGACCGCGAAGATCCGCGACGACGTGCGCGAGTCGATGGACAAGACGCAGCGGGAGTTCCTGCTGCGCCAGCAGCTGGCCGCGATCCGCAAGGAACTCGGCGAGGACGGCTCGGCCGACGAGGAGGCGGACTACCGCACCCGCGTCGAGGCCGCCGACCTGCCCGAGAAGGTCAAGGCCGCCGCGCTGCGCGAGGTCGGCAAGCTCGAGCGGGCCAGCGACCAGAACCCGGAGGCGGGCTGGATCCGCACCTGGCTGGACACCGTGCTCGACATCCCGTGGAACGTCCGGACCGAGGACTCCACGGACGTCACCGCCGCACGCGAGGTGCTCGACGCCGACCACCACGGCCTGTCCGACGTGAAGGACCGCATCGTGGAGCACCTGGCCGTCCGGGCCCGGCGCGCGTCCCGCGGCCTCGAGGTCGTCGGCGGGCGCGGTTCCGGCGCGGTGCTGGCGCTGGTCGGCCCGCCCGGCGTGGGCAAGACCTCGCTCGGCGAGTCGGTCGCCCGCGCGCTGGGCCGGAAGTTCGTCCGGGTGTCGCTCGGCGGCGTCCGGGACGAGGCCGAGATCCGCGGCCACCGGCGTACGTACGTCGGCGCGCTGCCGGGCCGGCTGGTCCGGGCCATCCGCGAGGCCGGCTCGATGAACCCGGTGATCCTGCTCGACGAGATCGACAAGGT
>DATBFW010000261.1:0-10533 GCA_036558285.1 Mycobacteriales bacterium
CTCGTCGGCGTACCAGTCGGTCTGGGCGAAGCCGTAGAAGATCGTGTCGCACGACTTGGCCAGCGCGATCCGCATGGTGATCGAGCCGGCGATGCCCTGGCCCTCGAAGTTGTTCTTGGTCGTGTTGCCGACCTTGAGCGAGCCCGGGCAGCTGTACGTGCCGGAGAACGACGCCCGGCCGGACATCACCTCCGCCGACGCGGAGGACAGCTTGAACGTCGACCCCGGGGCGAACTGGCCCTGCACCGCACGGGACACCAGCGGCGTGCCCGCGTTCGGGTCGGTGAGCCGGGCCAGCTCGGTCCTGGAGATCCCGCCGACGAACACGGTCGGGTCGTACGAGGGCGTGCTGGCCAGCGCGATCACCCGGCCGTTGCGCGGGTCCATCACGACCGCCGCCCCGGACGGTGCCGCGTACAGCTGGCCTTCCTTGTCCCGCTCGGTCCGCCGCTTGGTGATCTCGGCGGTCAGCGCCTGCTCCGCGATCCGCTGCACGTTGCGGTCGATGCTGGTGACGAGCGTGTCGCCGCGCTCGGGCTCGGTCTCCCGCTGGGTGCCGATGAGCGTGCCCCTGTTGTCGACCGTCACGTACCGGACGCCGTCCTTGCCGCGCAGGTAGGCGTCGTAGGTCTTCTCCAGGCCGGCCCGGCCGATCTGCGCGTTGAGGTTGAGGTCGGTGCGGCCGGCCTTGCGGGCGGCGTCGAGCTCGTCCTGGTTGACCGGGCCGACGTAGCCGAGCGAGTGCGCGGCCAGGCTGCCGTTCGGGTATTGCCGGAGGGTCTGCGACTCGGCGCTGACCCCGGCGTAGTCCTCCTGCCGCTCCTCGATCGTCAGCACGATCGCCGGCGTGGTGTCGGTGACCACCGGCACCGGCTGGTACGGCGAGCCGTTCCAGCACGGGCGCGGCACGCCCTTCGCGCACGGCGTGATCCGCTTGGCCAGCTCGGCCGGGGAGACCTTCAGCAGCGTGCCGAGCCGCTGCAGCACGGCCTTGCCGCCGTCGGCCTGCGCCTGCAGAGCTGACCGGTTCACGCTCACCACCAGCGAGCTGCGGTTGGTCACCAGCGGCCGGCCGCGGTCGTCGACGATCGCGCCGCGCGGGGCGGCCAGGATGACCTCCCGGGTGTGCTGCCGGTTGGCGGTCTGGACCAGCTTGTCGTCGTCGAGCACCTGCAGGTAGTAGAGCCGGGCGCCGAGGGTGAGCAGCAGCGAGATGACCACGACGCGGATCACCGCCAGCCGGACCCTGGTCACCGCGCCCGCCTCCCGGTCACCGTGCCGCTCACAGTCCTCGCCTCGCCGGGGCGAATCGCCTGGTCACCGCCATGACCAGGGGAACGACGAACGGCGTGAGCACGACGTCGTACGCGATCGTGCCGAGCACGCCGGCCGCGCCGTCGGCCACCGGCCGGCCGAGCAACCCCATCACGCCGAGGTAGATCAGGTAGACCGCGCCGGTCAGCACCGCGACGACCACCACCGACAGCAGCACGCTGCGCCGGACGTCGGGGTCCAGCAGGCCGGCGAGGAAACCAGCCAGTGCGAAGCACAGCGCCAGCACGCCGACCGGATGGTCGGAGAGCACGTCGGTGAGCAGCCCGGCGCCGAACCCGGCGGCGAGCCCGGCGCTGCCGCCGCCGGCCAGGCCGATCGCGATGACGAGCACGAGCACGAGGTTCGGCGGGCCGCCCGGCAGCGGCAGCCGGGACAGCACCGCGGCCTGCAGCACCACGGCGACGAGGATCGCCAGCGCGGCCGCGGCGCCCGGCCCGGCCCTCACGGCGTGTGCTCCGGCGTGGTGGCCGCCGGGGATGGCGGCGCGAGCCGGTCGCGCGGGTCGGCCCTGGGCGAGGCGAGCACGATCCCGACCAGGTCGAGGCTGGAGAACGAGACGTACGGGGCGACGGTCGCCTCCCGGGCCGGGGCGCCTGGGTCGCCGGACACCCTGGTCACCTCGCCGACCGGCAGGCCGGCCACGTACGTCGAGCCGCCGTACGGGCCGGTGAGCAGGCGGTCACCGACATGCACCCTGGTCGAGGGATCAAGCGGCGTGTACGTGAGCGGGCCGAGCCCGTTGCCGGCGGCCACGCCGAGCGCGTTGCCGCCGGCGACCCGGACGCCGACGGCCGAGCCGGGGTCGACCGCGAGCACGACGACGGCCGATCTCTCACTGACCTGCTTGACCCGGCCGACCAGCCCGTCGGAGTCGATCACGGTCTGGTCCGGCTGCAGCCCGTCCCGGCGCCCGGCGTCGACGGTGACCGTCCATTCGAACCCGATCGACGGCCCGAGCCCGGTGACCACCGCGGGCAACACCGTGAAGCCGCCCTGCCCGGACAGCAGCTTGAGCTTCTGCAGCTCGTCGGAGCGGGTGCTGGACAGCTCGCTCTCCCGCAGCTGCCGGTGTAGCTCGGCGTTCTCCTTCTGCAGCGCGTCGATCTTCCGGCCGGAGTCGCCGAGGTCGCCGAGCCCGCCGAAAAACCGGCCGACCGGGGCGACCAGCGTGGTCACCCCGTCCTGGGCCGGGTCGACCACGGAGTGCGCGGCGCCGCGGACCCCGCGGAACGCCCCGCCGCGGTGGTCGAGCGTGATCAGCACGACCGAGAGCAACAGCAGCAGGATCACCGCCCGCCGCTGGCCGCGAGTGGGAGCCATCATCGCGGCGCTCCCCCGGTCAGGCCCAGGACCGTTTGCGCTCGGACACCAGCACCTGCTGCAACGCCTCGAAGTCCTCGACGCAGCGGCCGGAGCCGATCGCGACCGAGTGCAGCGGGTTGTCGGCGATGAGGATCGGCATGCCGGTCTCGTGGCGGAGGCGCTCGTCCAGGCCGCGCAGGTTCGCGCCGCCGCCGGCGAGCACGATGCCCCGGTCCATGACGTCGCCGGCCAGCTCGGGCGGGCACTTGTCGAGCGTCGTCTTCACCGCGTCGACGATCGCGTTGACCGGCTCCTCGATGGCCCGGCGGATCTCCTCGCCGGCGACGACGATCGTCTTCGGCAGCCCGGTGACGAGGTCGCGGCCGCGGATCTCGGCCTGGTCGTCCTCCGGCATCGGGAACGCCGACCCGATGGCGATCTTGATCTCCTCGGAGGTGCGCTCGCCGAGGGACAGCGAGTATTCCTTCTTGACGTACGAGATGATCGCCTGGTCGATCTCGTCGCCGGCGATGCGGATGCTGGTGTTGGTGACGATCCCGCCGAGGGAGATCACCGCGACCTCGGTGGTGCCGCCGCCGATGTCGACGACCATGTTGCCGGTCGGCTCGCTCACCGGCAGGCCCGAGCCGATCGCCGCGGCCATCGGCTCCTCGATGATGAACACCTTGCTGGCACCGGCCGCGTATGTCGACTCCTTCACCGCCCGCTGCTCGACGCCGGTGATGCCGGACGGCACGCAGACCACGACCCGCGGCCCGCGGACGAGGTAGCGGCGGCGGTGCACCTTGCGGATGAAGTAGCGCAGCATCCGCTCGGTGGTGTCGAAGTCGGCGATCACGCCGTCCTTCAGCGGGCGCACCGCGACGATGTTCGACGGCGTGCGGCCGATCATCCGTTTCGCTTCGATGCCGACCGCGAGGATCTCGCCGGTGTTGGTGTTCGTGGCCACGACCGACGGCTCGTTGAGCACGATGCCGCGACCGCGCACGTACACGAGCGTATTCGCGGTGCCCAGGTCGATCGCCATGTCGCGACCGAGAAAGGACAGCGTGGTGCTCGACATGCGGCAAATCTCCTCGGGCGCGTGAGCGGTCGCTCGGGTGCGTTGATGCTACCCGCGCAGGGCCTCCGACTACTTGAGGAGGAGCCGCTCGAGTCGGCGTGCCGTGACGGAAAATCCGATCGCCGCGAGCCCGACGAAGTAGATCGCGTGCCCGAGCAGGCCGATTCCCACGCCTGCGCCCGTGGTCAGCGGCCGCACCAGCTCGATGCCGTGGTAGAGCGGGGTGAGCTGCACGACGATCTGGAGCGCCCGCGGGTAGACCGACAGCGGGAAGAACGTCGTGGAGAACAGGAACATCGGCAGGATCGCGAGCTGGACGAACTCGAAGTCCTGCCAGCTGCGCATGAACGACGTGCACGCCATGCCGACGGCCGCGAACGCCAGCCCGATGAGGATCGCCGCCGGCAGCGCGAGCAGCGCCCACCACGACGTGATCAGCCCGAGCGCGGCCATCACGACGAGGAACGCGGTCGAGTAGAGCGTGCCGCGCAGTTGGGCCCAGGTGATCTCGCCGACCGCGATGTCGGCCGGACCGAGCGGGGTGGCCAGCATCGCGTCGTACGTCTTGGCGAACTTGAGCTTGAAGAAGACGTTCATCGTCGAGTCGTAGATCGCGCCGTTCATCGCGCTGGCGGCGAGCAGGGCCGGCGCGACGAACGCGGTGTAGTCGACCGGCTGGCCGTCCGGGCCGGCGACGGTGCCGACCAGCGCCCCGATCCCGACGCCGAGCGAGAGCAGGTAGAACAGCGGCTCGAAGAACCCGGAGACGATCAGCACCCAGATCCGCCGGTAGACCACGATGTTGCGCTCGACCAGCCGCCAGGCGCGGCCCCCGGCGAGCGGCAGCGGCGTGGTCCGAACGGCGAGCGTCGGGGTCGCGGTGTCGGCCATCTCAGACCGCCAACCGGCGCTGGTAGTTGCGGACGGCGAAGGCGAAGCCGACCACGATCCACACGGTCAGGTAGGCGACGTGCACCAGGACGCTGCCCACCGTCGCCGTGCCGAGCGCGAGCTCGCGGGACAGCGCGACGCCGTGCCAGAGCGGGGTCAGGTAGGCCAGCTGCTCGAGCACCAGCGGCAGCTGTGTCACCGGGTAGAACACACCGCCGAACAGGAACAGCGGCACCACGATGAACCGCATCAGCACGGCGAAGCCGTAGTCGTTCTCGAGGACCGCCGAGTAGGCCACTACCGGAGTGGCGAAGGCCAGGCCGGTCAGCAGCGCGGCGGGCAGCGTGAGCAGCGCGAGCGGGCTGTCGACGGCGCCGAACGCGGTCATCACGGCGAGGAAGATCGCCGAGCCGAACAGCACCCGGAGGCCGATGTAGAGCAGGTGACCGACGAGCACGTCGAGCACGCCGAGCGGGGTCGCGAGCATCGCATGGTAGGTCTTGATCCACTTGATCGCGCCCATCACCGGGTAGGTCGACTCGCCGACCGCGGTCTGCATCGCCGTCGCGGCCAGCAGGCCCGGCGCGAGGAACACGAGGTAGCTGTGGCCCTCGACGCCGCCGGACGTGGACGAGTCGACGAGCGTGCCGAGGCCGAGCCCCATCGAGGCGAGGAACAGGACCGGGAACAGGATCGTGCTGATCACGGACCCGCGCCAGGTCCGCCTGTACTGGAACAGCCAGTATTCGAACGACCGCAGGGCCAGCGGGGCGGTGGTGGTGGCCATCAGTCCACCAGCGTCCGGCCGGTGAGGTGGAGGAAGACGTCCTCCAGCGTGGACCGGCGGACCAGCACGCCGAACGGGCGCAGCCCGCGCTCGTGCACCGCGGCGGCGGCGGCGTCGCCGTCGTCGGTGTAGAGCAGCAGCCGGTCGGGCAGCACCTCGACCCGGTCGGCGAGGTCGGCCAGCTTGCCCGCCATCGGCTCGTGCTCGTCCGGCGCGAACCGGACTTCGACCACCTCGCGGCTCGACCAGGTCGCGATCAGCTCGGTCGGGGAGCCCTCGGCCACGATGCGGGCCTTGTCCATGACGACGAGGCGATCGCAGAGCTGCTCGGCCTCGTCCATGTAGTGGGTGGTGAGCAGCAGCGTGACGCCCTGCCGCTTGAGCCGGAACAGCCGGTCCCACAGCACGTGCCGGGCCTGCGGGTCGAGACCGGTGGTCGGCTCGTCGAGCAGCAGCACCTCGGGCTCGTTGATGAGGCTGCGGGCGATCGTGAGCCGGCGCTTCATGCCGCCGGACAGGGAGTCGACCTTGGCGTCGCGCTTGTCAGTGAGCTGCACGAACTCCAGCAGCTCGTCGGCGCGACTGCGGATCACCGGCTTGGACAGGCCGAAGTAGCGCCCGTAGACCAGCAGGTTTTCCCGGACCGTGAGCTCGAGGTCGAGCGAGTCGTCCTGCGGCACGACCCCGAGCCGGGCGCGGATCTCGGCGCCGTGGATGGCCGGGTCCTGCCCGAGCACCCGCAGCGTGCCGGACGTGACCGGCGAGACGCAGCCGATCATCCGCATGGTGCTGGACTTGCCGGCGCCGTTGGGACCGAGGAAACCGAATGCCTCGCCCCGCCACACGTCGACGTCGATCCCGTCGACTGCGGTGAAGCCGTCGAACCGCTTGGTGAGGCCGCGGGCGTACACCAGGCTGTCGGCGGGGGGCTCGGTCATGGTTCGGACGCTACCGAGCCGGTCGGACAGTTTCGCCTGAGTTTCGCGGCCGGCGGAGCGGCTGTGACGAGCCTCGCTCCGGGCTCTGCCCGCCGGTGCGGTCAGAGGTTGGGGAAGAACAGGGCAATCTCGCGCTTGGCCGACTCGGGCGAGTCGGAGCCGTGCACGATGTTGTTCTGCACCTCGAGTGCGTGGTCGCCGCGGATGCTGCCGGTGGTCGCCTTGACCGGGTCGGTGGCGCCGGCGAGCTGGCGGAACGCCTCGATCGCCCGCGGGCCCTCGACGACCGCGGCGACGAGCGGGCCGGAGGTGATGAAGTCGACGAGCGGGGCGAAGAACGGCTTCTCCCGGTGCTCGGCGTAGTGCGTCTGGGCGGTCTCGCGGTCCAGGGTGCGCAGCTCCAGCGCGGCCAGCCGCAGGCCCTTGCGCTCGATCCGGCTGACGACGTCCCCGACCAGGCCGCGGACGACGCCGTCGGGCTTGATCAGGACGAGGGTGCGCTCGGTGTCCACGGAACTCCTTCGGTGCAGTACTGACTGGCCAGAGCGTAGGTGGTCGCCGCTCGCGGCGCGCGCGGGGTCCGGCCCAGCCCTCGTGCGGCCCGGTCAGCTCGGGGCGGTGCGGGCGCCGGCGCGGGTGATCTCCTGGCGGACCCAGAGCAGGTAGACCCAGACGCCGGCGAACAGCAGCCCGAGGAAGTACATCGCCGGGACCAGCACGCCGGTGGCGATGACGGCGAACTGCAGCACGCTGGCGGCGACGAGCCCGAACCGCCGCCGCTGCAGGCCGGCCGTGGTGAACAGCGCGACCGCGAGCAGGAGCAGCAGGGTGAGCTGCGTCGTGCTGATCCCGTCCCGGCCGATCCGCGCGATCGCCATCGGCACGAACAGCACGGTGATCCCCTCGAGGATCAGCCCCGCCGCGAGCGTCCCGCTGACCGCCCGTTCCCGCCGCCGCGTGGCCGCCCGCTCGGCCTCCCCCGCCGCCGCCGCGCCCACCCCGGCCGCGCCCACCCCGCCGGGCACGCTGGCCTCACCGCCGTCCGTGCCGACCGGCTCGTCCTGCGGAGGGGTCGGGTCGTCGGGGGGTGGCGTGGTCATCGGGATCTGCGGCCGGCGCCGAGCAGGGTGCGTGCGTCGCCGGCGGTGACGACGGATCCGGTGACCAGCACGCCGGCGCCGCCGAGCTGGTCCTCGCCCTCCTCGGCCAGCTGCACCGCCGCCTCGATCGCGTCGTCCAGCCGCGGCTCGACCGCCACCCGGTCGGCGCCGAACACCGGCACCGCCAGCGCGGCGAGGTCGTCGGCCGAGAGCCGGCGGGGCGAGGAGTTTTCGGTGACGACGATCTCGTCGAGCACCGGCTCGAGCTGCTCCAGCATCCCGGTGACGTCCTTGTCGCCGAGCACGGCGACCACACCGACGAGCCGGCGGAACGAGAACGACTCGCCGAGCGCGGCCACGCTCGCCGCCATCCCGTGCGGGTTGTGCGCGGCGTCGACGATGACCGTCGGGGCGCCGCGGACCACCTCGAGCCGGCCGGGCGAGCTGGCCCCGACCAGCGCCTCCCGCACGACCTCAATGTCGATCACGCCGGTGTCCGCCCCGGCCCCGAGGAACGCCTCCACCGCGGCCAGCGCGACCGCCGTGTTCTGTGCGTGGTGCGCGCCGTGCAGCGGCACGAACAGCTCGTCGTAGACCCCGGCGAGACCCTGCAGGGTCAGCACCTGTCCGCCGACCGCGACCGCCCGGTTCGCCACACCGAACTCGCTGCCCTCGCGGGCCACCGTCGCGTCGACCTCGGCCGCCCGCCGCAGCAGCACCTGCGCAGCGTCCGGCTCCTGGGCGGCCAATACGGCGATCGACTCCGCCTTGATGATCCCTGCCTTCTCGCCGGCGATCTCCCCGATCGTGTCGCCGAGGTATTTCGTGTGGTCGAGCCCGATCGGCGTCACCACCGCGACCCGGCCGTCGGCGACGTTGGTCGAGTCCCACGTCCCGCCCATGCCGACCTCGACCACCGCGACGTCGACCGGCGCGTCCGCGAACGCGGCGAACCCCATCGCGGTGAGCACCTCGAAGTATGAGAGCGGGACCGGCTGGTCCTTGTCGACCAGCTCCAGGTAGGGCCGGATGTCCTCGTACGTGTCGACGAACCGCCGGTCGCTGATCGGCCCCCCGTCCAGGCTGATCCGCTCGGTCGGCGAGACCAGGTCGGGGCTGGTGAACCGGCCGACCCGCAGCCCGAACCCGCGCAGGATCGCGTCGATGATCCGGGCCGTGGTCGTCTTGCCGTTCGTCCCGGCCACGTGGATCACCGGGTAGCTGCGCTGCGGGTCACCGAGCACGTCGACCAGCGCCCGGATCCGGTCCAGCGTCGGGTCGAGCCGGGACTCCGGCCACCGGTGCCGCAGCTCGGCGAGCACCCGGGCCAGGTCGGCCCGATCCTGCTCGGCCTGATCGATGCTCACGGCGCCGGCAGCGCCCCGAGCTGCCCGGTGATCCGCTCGACGTCGGACTCGGCCGAGGCCAGCCGCGCCCGCACCTTGGCCACCACCGCCTCCGGCGCCTTGTCGATGAAGTCGGTGTTGGCCAGCTTCGCGGTCGCGGTGCGCAGCTCCTTCTCCGCCGCGGCCAGGTCCTTGGTCAGCCGGGCCCGCTCGGCGCCGACGTCGATCGCGCCGGACAGGTCGAGCTCGACGGTGGTCGTCCGCACCGACAGCGACGCGGTCGGTGCGAACCCCTCCTCCGGCGCGTCGAGCCGGGTCAGCGCCCGGACCAGCGGCTCGTGCGCGGCGATGCCGGTCGCCGCCAGCCCGCCGATCCGCGCTGCGACCCGCTGCGAGGGCCGCAGCCCCTGCTCGGACCGGAACCGCCGCACCTCGGTGACGACATCCTGCAGCGCGGCGACCTCGGTCTCAGCGGCCGGGTCGAGCCGGGACGCGTCCGCCCGGGGCCAGCTCGCCACCACCAGCGACTCGCCGCCGGTCAGCGCCGTCCAGAGCGATTCGGTGACGAACGGGACCACCGGGTGCAGCAACCGCAGCACGGTGTCCAGCGCGTGGCCGAGCACCAGCTGGGTGCGATGCGCCGCCTCGCCGCCGGCAGCCAGCGGCACCTTGGCCAGCTCGACGTACCAGTCGCAGAAGTCATCCCAGACGAAGTGGTAGAGCGACTCGGTCGCCTTGGCGAACTCGAAGTGCTCGTAGTCGGCGTCGACGCCCGCCGCCACCGCGGCCAACCGGGACAGCAGCCACCGGTCGACCATGGACAGCTCCTCGGCCGGCGGCAGCGGCTCGGCCGTGGTGGCGCCGTTGAGCAGCGCGAACCGGGCCGCGTTCCACAGCTTGTTGCAGAAGTTGCGGCTGCCCTGCACCCACTCCTCGCCGATCGGCACGTCGACGCCGGGATTGGCGCCGCGGGCGAGGGTGAAACGCAGCGCGTCCGACCCGTACGCGTCCATCCAGTCGAGCGGGTCGACGGCGTTGCCGAACGACTTCGACATCTTCTTGCCGTGCTTGTCGCGCACCATGCCGTGCAGCGCGACCACGTCGAACGGCTGGACGCCCTCCATCGCGTACAGCCCGAACAGCATCATCCGGGCGACCCAGAAGAACAGGATGTCGTAGCCGGTGACCAGAACGCTGGTCGGATAGAACCGGCGCAGGTCAGGCGTGTCGTCCGGCCAGCCAAGCGTCGAGAACGGCCACAACCCCGAGGAGAACCAGGTGTCCAGCACGTCGGCGTCCTGGGTCCAGCCCTCGCCGGTCGGCGGCTGATCGTCCGGCCCGACGCAGACCACCTCACCGGCCGGCCCGTACCAGACGGGGATGCGGTGGCCCCACCACAGCTGCCGGGAGATGCACCAGTCGTGCATGTCGTCGACCCAGGCGAAGTAGCGCCCCTCCAGCGACGCCGGATGGATCGCGACCCACCCGTCGCGGACCGCGTCGCCGGCCGCCTTGGCCAGCGACTCGACTCGGACGAACCACTGCAGCGACAGCCGCGGCTCGACCGTGGTGGCGCACCGCGAGCAGTGCCCGACGGAGTGCACGTACGGCCGCTTCTCCGCGACGATCCGGCTCTGCTCGCGCAGCGCGGCCACCACCGCCGGCCTGGCCTCGAACCGGTCGAGTCCCTGGAACGGCCCGCCCGCGGTCACCACGCCCCGCTCGTCCAGCACGGTCAGCGACGGCAGGT
>DATBFW010000262.1:0-26167 GCA_036558285.1 Mycobacteriales bacterium
GGCGGCCAGGTTGAGCACGGCCAGCTCGGCCGGCGTGGAGAAGCCGGGCACCGCGGCGGCGACCTCGGCGAACCGCGGGTCGCCCGGCACCCCGTCGGTCAGCGGTCCGTCGAACAGGCGGTCGAGCTCGGCGGCGAAGGCGGCTGCGTCCACGCGCGGACCCTAGCGGCCCGTGTCCGCGCGCATCCCGTCCGGGTCGTCCTCGAACGGGGCACCCTGCGCGCGCCTCCGCCAGGCCGGCCCGAACGCCAGCCACCCGCCGCCGCCGAGCACGATCGCCGCCACGCCGAAGGCGCCGGCCTGCAGCTGCCGGCGCAGGTTGATGTCGCCGCACACCGCGCGGGCGAAGTCGCCCGACGCCGGCGCCACGGCCGTGCCGCAGTCGAACGGCGGGCCCTGGGCGGTCGGCCGCTCCAGCGGGGACACCAGCAGGTAGACACCCATGAGCACGGCCAGTGCGGCGAGCAGCAGGCAGACCCGGGTGCCGACCGACTGCCCGCGCATGCCGGAGCGCGGCAGGTGCAGGTCCATCGGCGCAGGATGTCAGCTTTCCGCTCGTGGGGGGTACTCGGGGGGCGCAGACCCCGAGGGTCGTGGTACGAACCACGAATGGTCGTGAGGTCCAGGGCCCCGCTGCGGCTCAGCTTCGCCGGCGGCGGGACCGACGTGGCCCCCTTCCCGGAGACCGAAGGCGGCGCGGTCCTGTCCGCCACCATCGACCGGTACGCGTACGGCTCGCTGACGCCGCGGGCGGACCAGCGGATCTGCGTGCACTCCCTCGACCTCGGCGTGTCGCTCGACTTCGACGCCTGGGCCGAGCCGTCCTTCGACGGCAAGCTCGACCTGGTCAAGGCGGCGATACGCCGGCTCGGCGGCGACAGTGCCAGCGGTGGCGCCGGGGGTGGTGCCGCCGGCTTCGACCTCCTGCTGCGCTCCAGCGCGCCGCCCGGCTCCGGGCTCGGCTCGTCCTCGACGATGCTGGTCGCACTGGTCGGGCTGCTGCGCGAGCACCACCGGCTGCCGCTGACCGACTACGAGGTGGCCGAGCTGGCCTACCAGGCCGAGCGGGTCGACCTGCGCATCCGCGGCGGCCACCAGGACCACTACGCGGCCACCTTCGGCGGGTTCAACTTCATCGAGTTCGGCGAGCGGGTGATCGTCAATCCGCTGCGGGTCAACGACTCGGTGGTCGACGAGCTGCAGCTCAACCTGCTGCTGTGCTGGACCGGCACCACCAGGCAGTCCGCCCGGATCATCGAGGACCAGAGCGCCCGGCTGGCCGGCGGCGAGATGGAGACGCTGGCCGGGTTGCGGGCGCAGAAGGAGCTCGCGGTGGCGATGAAGTCGGCGCTGCTGCGCGGCGAGCTGTCCGAGTTCGGCTCGCTGCTCGGCGAGGCGTGGAAGCAGAAGAAGCGGATGTCGCCGCTGATCGCCACCGACTTCATCGAGGAGGCGTACGACGTGGCGATGCGGGCCGGCGCGCTCGGCGGCAAGGTCACCGGCGCCGGGGGCGGTGGCTACATCCTGTTCTACTGCGACTTCGCCCGGAAACATCGGCTGGCCGAGGCGCTGACCCGGATGGGCGGCGTCGTCACCGAGGTCGCGTTCGAACGCCGTGGCCTGACCACCTGGCGGGCCTGAGCCCGTCGTCGTGCGCCGGGTAGCCGGTCCGTGATACCAAGGCGAGCCGCCGAGGAGTGGGGAGCCCGCACTGAGCACGACCAGTCCGACGCTGTCCGGCCCGCCGGTCGGGCGGACCGTCGCCGCCGGCGGGATCGCGGTGGCGGCCGGCACGACCGTCGCCAATGTGCTCTCGTACGGGCTGAGCCTGGCCGGCGCGCGGCTGCTGGCCCCGGAGCAGTACGGGGTGTTCGTCGCGCTGCTCGCGGTGACGCTGGTGGCCTCGGTCCCGGCGCTGGCGCTGCAGGCGGTCGTCGCGGTCCGGGTGGTGCGGGCCGGCGGCGCGCGCGGCCGGGCCACGGCCGAGGCGGTCGGGCTCGGGCTGGCTGCCGCCGGCACGATGCTGGTCGTCGGCGTGCTCGCCGCGCCCGTGCTGGACCGATTCCTGACGCTGGGCGGGTCCGCGGCCGCGGTCTGGGTGGCCGCCGGCGTCGCCGCGACCACCGCGCTGGCTGCGCTGCAGGGGATCGCCCAGGGCCGGCGGGACTTCCACCGGCTCGCCGCGATCCTCATCGTCTACGCGGCGGCCCGGGTGGCCGGCGGCATCGCCGGCCTGCTCGCGCTCGGCGGCGTCACCGGCGCGCTGGCCGGCGTCGCCGTCGGGGTGCTGGCCTCGACCGGGGTCGCCTGGCTGCTGGTCGGCCGGCCGCGGCCGGCCCGCGGCGGCGGCTGGCGGGTGGCGGAGCTGCTCGTCGCCGGCCAGGCGCTGGCCGGGCTCTACCTGCTCACCAACCTCGACCCGGTGCTGGCCCGGCACTACCTGCCGGCGACCGCGTCCGGCCTGTACGGGGCCGGCGCCGTGCTGGCGAAGGCGGCGTTCTTCCTGCCGCAGGCGGTGGTGCTGGTGCTGCTGCCGCAGCTGGCCGCCTCGCCCAGGCCGGGCCGCACGCTGTGGACCGGGCTGGCCGTGCTGGCCGGGCTCGGCGTGCTGATGACCGGCGTGACCCGGCTGGCCGGCGGGCTGGCGGTGGCCGCGGTCGGCGGCTCGGCGTACCGGGAGCTGGCCGGGCCGGCGTGGATGTTCGTCGCGGTCGGCTCCGCGCTGGGGGTCGTCCAGCTGCTGCTCTACGCCCAGCTGGCCGCGGACCGCGCGCACGCGACGATCGCGGTCTGGGTGGTCGTCGCGGCCGAGGCCGTGCTGGTGGCGACGGTCGCGCACCACTCGCTGACCGACGTCGTCGGCGCCGCGCTGGCCGTCGCGCTCACCGCCACCGTGCTCGGGCTGGCCTGGACCGCCCGCACCACGCTGGTCAGGAGGTGGCGGCCGGCCACGGCCCCGGCCGGTAGCTGAGGTCGAGGCCGGAGTCCGAGCGGAACGCGGCGGTCAGCGCGGGACCCGTCGGGTAGACGCCGCCGCGGACCCAGCCGTCCAGCACGGTCACCGAGCCGGTCAGCTCGCCGGTGGTGAAGTTGCAGTGCCCGGCCCCGTACGGCGCGCGCGCGGCGTAGTGGGCCGGCGCCTTCGTGTAGAGCTGCACCAGGTCGGCGCTCTTGGCGGTCGACGCGTCGACCTTGCCGGCGAACACCGACTCGTTCTGCACCAGCACCAGCGGGTCGGCCTCGGTGTGCAGGGTGAGCGTCGGGACCTTGATCGCGCCAGCCGGCGTGCCGAGCGCGGCGAACTTCGCCCGGGCGGCGTCGTCCGGCGCGACCCGGGTGCCGTCGGCCAGCAGCGCCAGGTTGGCCGCGGTCGAGCCGGGCGCGACGCCCTCGATCAGCGCCCGCTCGGAGGCCGAGACCCGGGCGGCATAGTCGGCGTCCTCGTTGCCGGACGGATTGCCGCCGACCCGGCCCTCCAGCTCCTGCCGGAACGTGGTGCCGAACACGAGCCCGGTCAGGATGCCCTCGACCAGCGCGCCGCCGCGGGACCGCAGGGTCGAGCCGTCGTAGTTCTCGGTCTGGGTCGGCGCGTCCACCAGCGCGGCCAGCAGCAGCAGCTTGCCAAGGCCGGCGGTGCTGTCGGTGGCGGCCAGGACCGCCTTCTGCGCCTGGCCGAAGCTCGCCTTCGCCTCGTCGTACGAGGCGTAGTCGTCGATCTTCAGGCCCGGCACCAGCAGCGTCTTCACCCCGTAGGCCAGGTCCATCGCCAGGTCGAAGTTGAGGTTGGTGCCGCCGAGCACGCCGCACAGCGGCGCGGCGCCGGCGATCCAGTCCGGATGCTTCTCGGCCAGCATCTCGGTGACGAGGCCGCCGAGCGACTCGCCCCAGACGTACGTGCGGTCGGGCTGGCCGACCTTCTGCGCGAAGAAGTCGTGCAGCTGCTCGCCGGCGGTCACGCCGTCGGCGACGGCCCAGCCGTTGCTGGCGTAGCCGGAGCCGGCCACCGCGTAGCCCTTGGCCAGCAGCGCGGTCCCGACCGCGTCGGTCGGCGCGTCCTGGGCGTCGGTCGGCACGGGCGCGAAGTCCGGCGGCGCCGGCTGGGCCGGGCGGTAGCCGTGGGAGAACAGCAGCAGCGTGCCGTTCCAGCTGCGGGGCATCTCGATCTCGTACTTGGCGCCGCCGAGGGTGCCGGTGCAGGCGACCTTGCCGCAGGCGGTGAACGGGACGGCGGTCGCGGTGGACCGGATCGCGTCCGCCCGGGACCGCGCCGCGGGTTCGCCGCCGCTGCACGCCGCCGCCAGCACCACCGCGACGACACCCGCCGCCACCCGCCACACCCGCGCGATCACCGCCGCAGTGTCGCAGGCCACCGGTATGCCGCCGGTGAACGGCCGCCCGGCCGGCCAGCTGGCGGCCGTCGGAGGCCCCGGTTAGTGACCAGCAGAGTCCCAGGTGTGGCCGACGCCGACGGACACGTCCAGCTCGACGGCGAGCCGGTAGGCCCCGCCCATCTGGGTCCGGACCAGTTGCTCGACCGCCTCCCGCTCCCCCGGCGCGACCTCGAGCACCAGCTCGTCGTGCACCTGCAGGAGCAGCCGGGAGCGCAGCCCGGCCTCGCGCAGCCCGCGGTCGACCCCGAGCATGGCGACCTTGATGATGTCCGCGGCGGAGCCCTGGATCGGCGCGTTGAGCGCCATCCGCTCGGCCATCTCCCGGCGCTGCCGGTTGTCGCTGGTGAGGTCGGGCAGGTAGCGCCGGCGGCCGAGGATCGTCTCGGTGTAGCCGTCCTGCCGGGCCACGGCGACCACGTCGCGCAGGTAGTCGCGGACGCCGCCGAAGCGCTCGAAGTAGGCCTCCATCTGCTCGCGTGCCTCGTCGGGATGGATCCGCAGCTGCTGGGCCAGCCCGAACGCCGACAGCCCGTAGGCCAGCCCGTACGACATCGCCTTGATCCGCCGGCGCAGCTCCGGGTCGACCGACTCCGGCGGCAGGTTGAAGGCCCTGGACGCGACGAAGGTGTGCAGGTCTTCCCCGGACTGGAACGCCTCGATCAGCCCCGCGTCCTCGGACAGCGTGGCCATGATCCGCATCTCGATCTGGCTGTAGTCGGCGGTCAGCAGCGACTCGAACCCGGCGCCGACCACGAACGCGCGCCGGATCCGGCGGCCCTCCGCGGTGCGGATCGGGATGTTCTGCAGGTTGGGGTCCTGCGAGGACAGCCGGCCGGTGGCCGCGATCACCTGGTTGAACGTGGTGTGGATGCGGCCGTGGTCGTCGACCATCGGGATCAGCGAGTCGACCACGGTCTTGAGCCGGGACACGTCCCGGTGCCGCAGCAGCGCGCCGAGCAGCGGCACGTCCGGCGCCTGCTCGGACAGCCAGACCAGCGCGTCGGCGTCGGTCGTGTAGCCGGACTTGATCCGCTTGGTCTTCGGCAGCTTGAGCTCGTCGAACAGGATCGCCTGCAGCTGCTTCGGCGAGCCGAGGTTGAACTCCCGGCCGACCGCCGCGTATGCCTCCTGCTCGACGGCCTTGACCTGGCCGGCGAACTCGGACTGCAGGTCGACCAGGTAGTCGAGGTCGGCGCCGATGCCGGTGCGCTCCATGTCGGCGAGCACCCTGGTCAGCGGCAGCTCGACGTCCTGGAGCAGCACGGTCGCCCCGCGCCGGTCGAGGTCGTCGTCGAGCGCGCGGGCCAGGTCGGCGACCGCGCGGGCGCGCACAGACTGCTGCTCGGCGATCGCGGCGTCGGCCTCGTCCTCGCCGCCGTCGAGGGTGAGCTGGCCCTCCTCGATCGGCTCGGTGCCGGCCCGCAGTTCCAGCCGCAGGTAACGCAGTACGAGGTCGGCGAGGTCGAACGTGCGCTGGCCGGGCAGCGCCAGGTAGGCCGCCAGGGCGGTGTCGCTGGTGACGCCGGCGACGTCCCAGCCGCGCGCGTAGAGCGCGAGCAGCATCCCCTTGAGGTCGTGCACGGCCTTGGGGACCGACGGGTCGGCCAGCCACTCGACCAGCGCCCGCTCGTCGACGTCGGTGAGCGCCTCGGCGTCGACGTAGGCCGCGTCGTCCGGCGCGCCGCCTTCGATTGCGAGCCCGACGCCCTGCACCACGCCGGTGCCACGACCCCAGCTGCCGCGCAGGCTGACGCCGACCCGGCGGCCGGAGCGGGCGTGCTCCTCCAGCCAGCCCGGCACCTCGTCCGGGCCGAGCACGGTCGCGGTCACGTCGAAGCCCGAGTCGGCCTCCGGCTGGCTCGCGGTCAGGGTCTGGAACAGCCGCTCCCGCAGCACCCGGAACTGCAGGTTGTCGAAGAGCTTGTGCACCTCGTCGCGGTCCCACTGGCCGAGCACCAGGTCCTGCGGGCCGACCGGCACCGGCACGTCCTTGACCAGCTCGGTCAGCTGCCGGTTGCGCAGCACGCTGGCCAGGTGCGCCCGCAGCGTGTCGCCGGCCTTGCCCTTGACCTCGTCGACCCGCTCGACCAGCGCGGTCAGCGAGCCGAACTCGCGGATCCACTTGGCCGCGGTCTTCTCGCCGATGCCGGGCATGCTCGGCAGGTTGTCGCTTGGGTCGCCGCGCAGGGCGGCGAAGTCGGGATATTGCGCCGGGGTCAGCCCGTAGCGGGCCTCGACCTCCTCCGGGGTGAACCGGACCAGCTCGGACACGCCGCGACGCGGGTAGAGCACGGTGACGTGCTCGCCGACCAGCTGGATCGAGTCGCGGTCGCCGGAGGCGATGAGCACGTCCATGTCCTGCTCGCGGGCCTGGGTGGTAAGCGTCGCGATGACGTCGTCGGCCTCGTAGCCCTCGACCCCGAACCACGGGATCCGCAGCGCGTTGAGCACCTCCTGGATGAGGCTGACCTGGCCGCGGAAGTCAGTCGGCGACTCGGACCGGCCGGCCTTGTATTCCGCGTAGGTCTCGTTGCGGAAGGTCTTGCGGGAGACGTCGAACGCGACCCCGACGTGGGTCGGCTGCTCGTCACGCAGCTGGTTGATGAGCATCGAGGTGAACCCGTATACCGCGTTGGTCGGGATGCCCATCGTGGTCTGGAAGTTTTCCACCGGCAGCGCGAAGAACGCCCGGTACGCCAGCGAATGGCCGTCCAGCAGCAGGAGTCGGGGTCGCTCGGTCACGCCCGGAGTCTAGGACCGCCGTCCGACAGATTGCCCCGCCGCCCAGCCCCTCTCCACACCCACGACACCCACCGTCGCGACCGCGCCGCCGCTGCGCCAAGGGTGCCCGTCCAGCGGCGGCCGTCGTCCCGGCTCGGCCCGGTCGCTCGTCGGCGATGGCGCCGGCCGCCGCGTGACGGGGTGGCGTCGCGCGGCGGCCGGTGGCATGGGCGGGCGGTCGGCGCAGGCGGCCGCCCGGGTGGTGACCGGCGGACTAGCCGGTGCGGCGCAACCGGGATCGGGGCGTCCGGGGCAGCGCCCGGGTCAGGCCGACGCGGCCGGGCGACAGCGTCGGCTCGCCGATCGGGTCCGCGCTGGCCAGGGCCCGGCGCAGCGAGTGCACCGGGGCGATCCGCCGGATCACCTGCGGCGCGAAGCCGAGCCGGGCGAAGAACCGGTTGGCGTCGCGGGTGGTCGGCGCGACCGCCACCACGACCGAGTCGACGCCGAGCTCCTCGGCATAGCCGGCGGCGGCGGAGACCAGCGCCCGGCCGGCACCGCGCTTGCGGTGGGCCGGAGCGACCAGCAGGTGACTCACGTACACCGCCGGCGGGTCGAACAGGCCGCCCGCGGTGTCGACGGCGAAGACGGCCGCGCCGACGACGGCGTCGGTCTCGTCGACGGCGACCACCACCCGGTGCGCCGGATCGGCCAACACCTTCTCGCACTGGGTCCGGAACCCGTCCGGCCAGCTGCGCGCGACCCGGCGACCGCGCACCGGCCCGAGGTCGGTCATGCTGCCGACCAGCGCCACCAAGTCTTCGACGTCGTCGGACGACGCCGTCCGTACCCGCACCCTGAACCGGGACACGCCTGCCTCCCCCACCATCCGCCGGCCGAAGCTCCGGAGGGGAAGACGTCCCGAGTACCGGCGGTCAGGGCGACACCCTACCGGGCCGATGATCCCCGCCGGCAGCGGCCGAACGGAGGAGCACCCGGCGGCGGATTGACGCGACGGCCCATTCCTCCTACGCTCTGCAACATCCCGGGCACGCTGAGTAGGGGTCGTTCCGTGACGCGGAAACGCGGGACGGCGCCACAGGCGGCCCGGGTTCTTCCCGTCCGGGCCTGTTTTGCAGAGCTGTGACACTCGGGCGATACGGTCGGGTCGTGCGCCGAGCCACCGCCGCCCTCTCGACCCTGGCCGCTCTCGCTCTGGCCGGCGCGGCCGGGTGCAGCTCGGACTCCTCCGGCGCCGCCGCCGCCCCGTCGGCCACGGCCAGCCCGACGTACCAGCTGGCGCCGAGGACGGCGCGGCCGTTCGAGACCTCGCTGCCGACCGCCAGTGCCACCGCACCGCAGGTGACCGTGAGCGTGATCGGGCTGCGGGTGCACCTGCTGTCGATCATCGGCACGCACGCCGAGTGGCTGCCCAAGGGCGAGTACGAGCGGGTGCGGGTGGCGCTGGACAACGGCATGTCGACGTTCCGCACCTTCAACACCGAGAAGATGCTGCTGGTCGACGCCAACGGCAAGACCTACAAGCCGGATTATGACGCGATGAACATCGCCCGCCAGCCGAAGATCGCCACCGTCCCGGCCGAGGGGCGGCTGGAGATGGATCTCTGGTTCGACCTGCCGCCGAAGTCGATCGTCCGCGCACTCCGCGTCGACGAGCTCGGCAAGGACATCGCCCTGCCCGGCACCTGATGCCAGCGCCCGCGGGCACCAGGCCAGGGCGCCGTGCACCACGAGCAAGCGTGACGGCACCGGAGCCGGGACGACAGCCGGCCGGGCGCCCGCTGCGGACGGCGGGCGGCCGGGTCAGTGGGCGGCGGCGCCGCCGAGGTACGCCTCGCGGACGGACGGGTCGTCGAGGAGCTCCGCCGCCGGCGCGGACTTGACCACCGAGCCGGTCTCGAGGACGTACGCCCGGTGTGAGAGCTGCAGCGCCTGCGTCGCGTTCTGCTCGACCAGCAGGATCGTCGTGCCCGACTCGTTGATCTCCTTCAGGATCTCGAAGATCTGCTGCACGATCAGGGGGGCCAGCCCCATCGACGGCTCGTCGAGCAACAGCAGCCGCGGCCGCGCCATCATCGCCCGGCCGATGGCGAGCATCTGCTGCTCACCGCCGGACAGCGTGCCGCCCGGCTGCTGTCGCCGCTCCGCCAGCCGGGGAAACAGCGTGAGCACCCGGTCGAGATCGGCCTGATAGTCCGGGAACCGGCGGGCGTACGTGCCCATGTCCAGGTTCTCCAGCACCGTCATGCCGGGGAAGATGCCGCGGCCCTCCGGCGCCTGGCAGATCCCGAGCAGCACGCGCTTGTGCCCGGGTACGCCGGTGATGTCGTCGCCGGCGAACCGGATATGCCCGGTGGTGACCCGGCGCAGCCCGGACAGCGTCTTGAGGGTCGTCGTCTTGCCGGCGCCGTTCGCGCCGATCAGCGTCACGATCTCGCCCTCGTCGACCTCGATCGAGATCCCCCGGATCGCCTCGATCTTGCCGTAGTGGACCCGCAGGTCCTCGACCTCAAGAAGCATCGGCGGGCGCTCCCAGATAGGCGGCGATGACCTTGGGATCGTTCTGCACCTCGGCCGGTGCGCCCTCGGAGATCTTCTGGCCGAAGTCCAGCACGGCGACCCGGTCGCTGATCTGCATGACCATCCCCATGTCGTGCTCGATGAGGAAAACGGTCCGGCCGGTGTCCCGGATCTGCCGGATCAGCTGGCCCAGCGCCACCTTCTCGGACGCGTTCAGCCCGGCCGCCGGCTCGTCCAGCAGCAGCAACTGCGGCTCGGTGGCCAGCGCCCGGGCGATCTCCAGCCGGCGCTGGCCGCCGTAGGAGAGGTTCTTCGCGGTCTCCCCGGCCACCGCCGGGATGCCGACGAACTCCAGCAGCTCCAGGCCGCTGGCGCGGCCCTGCTTCTCCTCCCGGCGGTGCCGGGGCAGCCCCAGCGCCGCGCTGAACACGCCGGCCCGGTGCCGGGCGTCGGCGCCGACCATCACGTTCTCCAGGGCCGTCATGTTGTCGAACAGCCGGATGTTCTGGAACGTGCGGGCCACGCCGGAGCCGGTCACCAGGTGCGGCCGCTGCCCGGAGATCCGCTTGCCGCCGAACCGGATCTCTCCCTCGGTCGGCGTGTAGACGCCGGTGACCAGGTTGAAGATCGTGGTCTTGCCGGCGCCGTTCGGCCCGATCAGCGCGAAGATCGAGCCCGCCGGCACGCTGAGGTCGACGTCGGACAGCGCCACCACCCCGCCGAAGCGCTGGGTGACGCCATCGAGCTCCAGCAGCGCGCTCACGCTCCGCCCTCCCGGTCGTCCCGGCCGGCGAGCACCTCGGGCAGGTGCCCGGAGACGAGGTCGTCGTCGGCCTCGACCCGCTGGTCGGCGACCGGACCGGCCTCGCCACCGAGAGCTCCCATCCCGCCGGTGCCCTCGGCCAGCTCCGCCCGGCGTTGCCGGGACGGCAACAGGCCCTCCGGCCGGATTATCATCATGATCACCAGCGCCGCGCCGAACGTGAGCACCCGGTATTCCTCGAACCCGCGGAACCGCTCCGGCAGCCAGGCGATGAGGAACGCCCCGAGGATGACGCCGAGCAGGTTGCCGGACCCGCCGAGCACCACCGCGCAGAGGATCAGCGCGGAGAGGATGAACGGGAAGTTGACCGGAGTGATCGAGGTCGTCTGGGAGGCGAAGACCACGCCGGCCGAGCCACCGATCGCGGCACCGATGATGAACGCGCCGATCTTGAACCGGAACGTCGGCACGCCCATCAGTTCGGCCGCGTCCTCGTCCTCCCGGATCGCCGACCAGGACCGGCCGACCCGACTCTTCTCCAGCCGTTTGACGATGATGATCACCACGATGATGATGACGAGCAGCAGGTAGTAGTACGGCTTGGCGTCGATCACGCCGTACCGCAGCGGGGTGACGCCGAAGATCTCGAACGAGCGGTCCGACGGCGGGTGCGGGATCGGCGAGATGCCGCGCGGGCCGCCGGTGTAGTCCAGGTTGTTCGCGGTGATCCGGATGATCTCTCCGAACCCGAGCGTGACGATGGCCAGGTAGTCGCCGCGCAATCGAAGGGTAGGCGTGCCGAGGATGAGCCCGGCCGCGGCGCAGATGATGATGCCGGCGGGCAGGACCGCCCAGAAGTTCCAGCCGTGCTTGGTGGTGAACACCGCCAGCGTGTACGCCCCGATGGCGAAGAAGGCGACGTAGCCGAGGTCGAGCAGGCCGGCCTGGCCGACTACCACGTTCAACCCGATAGCCAACAGCACGTAGATGCCGATCGGGTAGAACAGGACGCTCGGCCAGTCCGCCTCCGGGGTCATGAACGAACCGATGGCGGGCGCCGGCAGCAGGAACGCGCCGATGATCGTCAGCAGGTAGACCGTCCACCGCCCGTACCAGCGCCGGCGATCCCACCACGCACCGAGGATCCCGATGAAGTCGGGGAACCGGACCCGGCTGCGCATGCCGGTGAGCGCGCTCATGCCCGGGCCCGCTGCAGCTGCTCGCCGAGGATGCCGGTCGGCCGGAACATGAGGACCAGGACCAGCACGGAGAAGGCGACGACGTCCAGCCACTGGGTGCCGAAGATGCTGGCCCCGTAGCTCTCGATCAGTCCCAGCACCAGGCCTCCGATCAGCGCGCCACGGATGTTGCCGATGCCGCCGAGCACCGCGGCGGTGAACGCCTTGATGCCCAGGAGGAAGCCTACGTTGTATTGGGTGAGCTCGAAGAACAAGCCGTAGAGCGCGGCCGCGACGCCGGCCAGGATGCCGCCGAGCAGGAACGTCACCATGACCACCCGGTCGATGTTCACGCCCATCAGCACCGCGGTGTCGGGATCCTGCGCCGTGGCCCTGATGCCGCGGCCGAGCCGGCTCGTGCTCACGAACCGCTCCAGCAGCAGCATCATCACGACGGCCGCGACAACGACCAGCACCTTGTCGTTGCGCACCTGGCCGGACCCGATGTTGAACAGTGTGTCCTTGTTCATCACCCGCGGGATTCGGATCTGGTCCCGACCCAGCCAGATCGCCAGCAGCTCCTGCAGGAAGAACGACGCCCCGATCGCGGAGATCAGTGCGGCCAGTCGCGAGGCGCCGCGCTTGCGCAGCGGTCGGTACGCGATCCGTTCCAGCAACACCGCGCTGCCGCCGGAGGCCACCATCGCGACCACCAGCATGAGCAGCAGGGTGCCGACCAGCGCCAGCCCTGTCTGCGGGCTGCTGATCCCGAATAGGTTCAGGGCACCGAGGGCGGCGAACGTGCCCAGCATGAAGATCTCGGAGTGCGCGAAGTTGATCAGCCGCAGGACGCCGTACACGAGCGTGTAGCCGAGCGCGATGAGCGCGTAGATCGAGCCGTTGGTCAGGCCGTCGACGGTCGAGGCCCAGAACTGCTGGGTGAAGTCATTCCACATGAGGACCGCTCCACGGGTGGTATGCGACGCGGCGAGGCGGGAGCCGGGACTCTAGTCCCGGCTCCCGCCCTCCGTCAGCGTTTCGGAACGGTCAGGCGCTCGGCTTCGCCTGCGTGGTGTCGCCGAGGAACGCCAGCTTGCCGTCCTTCACCTCGGTGATGAACAGCAGGTCGTTGGCGAGCTCGCCGTTCGCGTCGAACTTGATCTGCTTCGAGACACCCTTGAAGTCGATCTTCGACACGAAGTCGTTGATGTCCGACGGGTCAGTCTTGCCGGCGTCGATCGCCTGCAGGATGGCGTTCGTCGCGTCGAAGCCCTCGGCCGAGTAGGTCGCCGGGTCGACGTTGAACTTGGCCTTGTAGTCGGTTGCGAACTTCTGCACGGCCGGGTCGCTCGAGCCGGTTGCGGAGGAGCAGGTGCAGCTCAGCAGCGCGCCGTTGGCGGCAGCGCCGCCACCGTTGATGAACTGCGCGTCAAGCGTGCCGTCACCGGACATGAAGGTGCCCTGCACGCCGCCGTCCTTGAGCTGCTTGACCAGCTTGCCGGCCGCCGAGTAGTAGCCGCCGAAGAAGACGACGTCCGGGTTGGCCGGCTTCACCTTGTTGACCGTGGAGGAGAAGCTCGACGCGTCCGGGTTGATCGAGTCGTTGACCGCGACCTTGACGCCGTCGGTGGCGAGCTGCTTGCGGACCGCGTCCGCCAGGCCCTTGCCATACTCGCTCTGGTCGTCGATGACCGCGGCGGTCTTCGCGTTGAGCGTCTTGGCGATGAAGTCGGCGTCGCCAGGGCCCTGCACGTCGTCGTTGGCCAGGACGCGGTGCCAGAACTTCCATCCGTTCTGGGCCAGCGAGACGGCGGTGGCCGACGGCGAGACGTTCGGGATGCCGGCCTCCTCGAAGATCGGGTCGGCGGTCTTCGACTCGCCGGAGAACGCCGGGCCGACGATGGCGACGACCTTGTCGGTGATCGCCTTCTTGGCCTGGTTGGTGGCCTGCGTCGGGTCGCCCTGGGTGTCGTACTTGATCAGCTTGACCTGGGTGACGCCGGACTTGGCGTTGTGCTGCTGAAGCGCGAGCTCGACGCCGTTGGAGATGTTGATGCCGAGCTGGGCGTTGGGGCCGGTCTGGGCGCCCATGAAGCCGATCGTCGCCGAGCCGCCGCCGGACGAGCCGCTGCTGCCGGAGCTGCCCCCGTTGTCGTCACCGCCGCCGCAGGCGGAAAGGAGAAGGGCCGAGGCAGCCGCTGCGGCCACCAGACCCCGTGAGTACGCACGCCGCACGAGTTACCTCCGTGGAAACCGGGTATGACACGCCGACAGCCGCCCAGGCAGGCCGGGTAGGCGATGCCGGCGAAGATAGCGCACGGTCCAGTGAGGCCGGTCACCGCGCGCCAAGTCGTAACTGAACCGCGACGCGCCGAAAATCCTGGACACGCCGGAGCGGACCGTCCCAACGAGCCTTTACTATCTGTTTGCGCAGTCTAGAGACTGAGTCAGCGTCCGGAATCGGCGGTCAGATCGAAGCCGGCGGCGAGCACGGCCTCCGCGACCGCCCGCATCGTCGTGCGCCGGTCCATCGCCGTCCGCTGGATCCAGCGGAACGCCTCCGGCTCGGTCATCCCGTGCTCGGTCATCAGCACGCCCTTGGCCCGCTCGACCGTCTTGCGCGCTTCCAGTCGCTCCTGCAGCCCGCCGACCTCCTGCTCGAGCGCGACGATCTCGGCGAACCGGGACGTCGCCATCTCGATGGTCGGCACCAGATCCTTCTTCTGGAACGGCTTGACCAGGTAGGCCATCGCACCCGCTTCGCGGGCCCGCTCGACCAGGTCACGCTGTCCGAACGCGGTGAGGATCACCACCGGGGCGACCCGCTCGCCGGCGATCCGCTCGGCCGCTGCGATCCCGTCCACCTTCGGCATCTTGACGTCGAGGATGACAAGGTCCGGGCGCAGCGAGTCGGCCAGCGTGATCGCCTCCTCACCGTCACCCGCCTCGCCGACCACGGCGTAGCCCTCCTCCTCGAGCATCTCCTTCAGGTCGAGGCGGATCAGCGCCTCGTCCTCGGCGATGAGGACGCGGCGGGGTGGTGCGTCGGACACGGGCACTCCAAGGCGTGGGGCGGACACGCGTCGTCGCGAGCCGGAGACCGCAGCGTACCTGGCTAGACTCCGGGTGCGCGCCGAGCCGGGATGGTGGAATCGGCATACACGGGTGCCTCAAAAGCATCTGCCCGAAAGGGCTTGCGGGTTCGAGTCCCGCTCCCGGCACGCCTGCGCGTGCCGCGAGCGCTTCGCTGCTCCCTGGCCGCTGGGGGCCGGTTCGTATGCCAGCGCAGGGGGCCGAGCCCCCTGGAACCCCACGGTCCGTTCCGTCACCTTGGGGCGGTGCTGGGCGGGGCTGGGCCGACCCGCGACTCGCACGTTCTGGCCCGGCACCTCGTGCGGCCGCAGTCGGCGTGGGTTCGGAAGCCACGAGACCAAAAGAGCGAGACCTCCTTGGCAGGATGGGGACCGTGACGCACATGACGCCGGACGAGTTCCGCGAGTACGGCCGCCAGGTCGTGGACTGGATCGCCGACTACTGGGAGACCATCGAGTCGCGTCCGGTCGGGGCGCGGGTCAAGCCGGGGGACGTGGCGGCGCTGATGCCGTCGTCCGCGCCGGAGAAGGGGGAACCCTTCTCCGCCTTCCTCGCGGACATGGAGCGGATCGTGATGCCGGGCATCACGCACTGGCAGCACCCCTCGTTCTACGCGTACTTCCCGGCCAACGCGTCGGGCCCCGGCGTGCTCGGCGATCTGCTGTCGTCGGGGCTCGCCGTGCAAGGCATGCTCTGGGCCACCTCCCCGGCGGTGACCGAGGTCGAGACCGTCGTGATGGACTGGCTCGCCGATCTGCTCGACCTGCCGGAGCGGTTCCACGGCTCCGGCGTCATCCAGGACACCGCGTCCAGCTCCGTGGTCTGCGCGCTGGTCGCCGCGCTGCACAAGGTCTCCGGCGGGGCGGTGCGCACCGACGGGATCCGCGACCGGTACGCGGTCTACCTGTCCCCCGAGTCGCACTCCGCCGGCGAGAAGGCGGTCCGCATCGCCGGTCTCGGCGACGCCGCGATCCGGGTGCTCGACGTCGACCCGTCCTCGTTGTCGGTGATCGCCGACTCGCTGCGCGCCGCCGTCGCCGCGGACCGGGCCGCGGGGCTCACGCCGCTGTTCGTGCTCGCCACCGTCGGCACCACCTCGACCTCCGCGATCGACCCGGTCCGCGCGCTCGGCGAGGTCTGCCGGGCCGAGGGGATGTGGCTGCACGTCGACGCCGCGTACGCGGGGGTGGCCGCGGTGTGCCCGGAGTTGCGCTGGCTCAACGACGGCCTCGAGCTCGCCGACTCGTACGCGACGAACCCGCACAAATGGCTGCTGACCAACTTCGACTGCGACGCGTTCTGGGTCGCCGACCCCGACGCGCTGGTCGGCGCGCTGTCGGTGCTGCCGGAGTTCCTCCGCAATGCGCCGACCGAGTCCGGTGCGGTCATCGACTACCGGGACTGGCAGATCCCGCTCGGTCGCCGGTTCCGGGCGCTGAAGCTGTGGGCGGTGCTGCGCTGGTACGGCGCGGAGGGGCTGCGCGAGCACATCCGCACCGGCGTCGGGCTGGCCCAGGAGCTGGCGTCGTGGGCCCGCGCCGACCCGCGGTTCGACGTGGTCGCACCGCACCCGCTGGGGTTGGTCTGCCTGCGCCTGGTCGCCGGTGACGAGGCGTCGGAGGCGCTGCTGCGAGCGGTCAACGAGTCGGGCGAGGCGTACCTGTCGCACACCCGGGTGCACGGCCAGTACGTGCTGCGGGTGTCGATCGGGGCGACGTTCACCGAGCGCCGGCACGTCGAGGCGCTGTGGGCCCTGCTGCAGCGCCTGGCCCCAGCCGCGTGAGCGGGGCGCGCTAGCCGCGCGCCGCGTCCATGATCGCCTCGTCGACCGGCCGCCCGTCCTGCTCGGCCCGTCGGGTCGCCTCCAGCACCCGCTTGTAGTCGCGCGGCACGACCGCGGTGAACCGGCACAGCGCCACGTCCCAGTCGGCCAGCAGCTCCTCCGCCACCGGCGACCCGGTCAGCTGCACGTGCCGGACCACGGTGTCCCGCAGCTCGTCGGCGTCGTCGGCGGACACCGGCTCGAGGTCGACCATCGCCGGGTTGACCCGCCGCGGGTCGAGGTCGAGCACGTACGCCAGCCCGCCGGACATGCCGGCCGCGAGGTTGCGCCCGTGCCCGCCGAGGATCACCACCCGCCCGCCGGTCATGTACTCGCAGGCGTGGTCGCCGACGCCCTCGACGACCGCGGTCGCGCCGGAGTTGCGGACGCAGAACCGCTCCCCCACGACGCCGCGCACGAACAGCTCCCCGGACGTCGCCCCGTACGCCAGCACGTTGCCGGCGACCACGTTGTCCTCGGCGGCGAACGGTGCCGCCGGGTCGGGCCGGACAACGATCCGGCCGCCGGACAGGCCCTTGCCGACGTGGTCGTTGGCGTCGCCGTATAGCCGCAGCGTGATCCCGCGGGGCAGGAACGCGCCGAACGACTGGCCGGCCGAGCCGGTGAAGGTCAGGTCGATCGTGTCGTCCGGCAGCCCCGCCGCCCCGAACCGCCGGGTGACCAGCGACCCGAGCATCGTGCCGACGGTCCGGTTGACGTTGCGGACCGGCAGCTCCAGCGTCACCGGCGAGGCGTCCATCAGCGCGCCCTCGCAGAGCTGGATCAGCGTGTTGTCCAGCGCCTCGTCCAGCCCGTGCTGCTGTCCACGCAGCCGCCGCCGGGCCGCGTCCGCCGGCAGCCGCGGCACCGTCAGCAGCGGCGTGAGGTCGAGCCCGGCCGCCTTCCAGTGGTCGACGGCCGGCGCGGTGTCCAGCAGCTCGGCGTGCCCGATGGCCTCGTCCAGCGACCGGAAGCCCAGCTCGGCCAGCAGCTCGCGGACCTCCTCGGCGACGTACTCGAAGAACGTCACGACGAACTCGGGCTTGCCGGTGTAGCGCTTGCGCAGCTCCGGGTTCTGGGTCGCCACGCCGACCGGACACGTGTCCAGGTGACAGACGCGCATCATCACGCAGCCGGAGACGACCAGCGGCGCGGTCGCGAAGCCGTACTCCTCGGCGCCGAGCAGCGCGGCCACCACGACGTCCCGGCCGGTCTTCATCTGCCCGTCGACCTGCACGGTGATCCGGTCCCGCAGGCCGTTGAGCAGCAGCGTCTGCTGCGCCTCGGCCAGCCCGAGCTCCCACGGCATGCCGGCGTGCTTGAGCGAGGTCAGTGGGGCCGCTCCGGTCCCGCCGTCGTGCCCGGAGATGAGCACCACGGCGGCGTGCGCCTTGGACACGCCGGCCGCGACCGTGCCGACGCCGACCTCGGCGACCAGCTTGACGTGCACCCTCGCCTCGGAGTTGGCGTTCTTCAGGTCGTGGATCAGCTGGGCCAGGTCCTCGATCGAGTAGATGTCGTGGTGCGGCGGCGGGCTGATCAGCCCGACGCCCGGGGTGGAGTGCCTGGTCTTCGCGATCCACGGGTAGACCTTCGAGCCGGGCAGCTGGCCGCCCTCGCCGGGCTTCGCGCCCTGCGCCATCTTGATCTGGATGTCGTCGGCCGAGACCAGGTAGTCGCTGGTCACCCCGAACCGGCCGCTGGCCACCTGCTTGACCGCGCTGCGCCGCAGCGGGTCGCGCAGCCGGTCGGAGTCCTCGCCGCCCTCGCCGGAGTTGGACCGGCCGCCGAGCGTGTTCATCGCGACCGCCAGCGTCTCGTGCGCCTCGATCGAGATCGACCCGTACGACATGGCGCCGGTGGAGAACCGGCGCACGATCGACGAGACCGGCTCGACCTCCTCGATCGGGACAGGCGGCCTGGCCTCGCGGCGCAACCGGAACAGCCCGCGCAGCGTCGCCGCCTCCGCGGAGAGCGCGTCGACCTGCTCGGTGTAGCGGCGGAACACCTCGTACCGCCGGGACCGGGTGGCGTGCTGCAGCAGGAACACCGTCTCCGGGTTGAACAGGTGCACCTCGCCCTCGCGCCGCCACTGGTACTCGCCGCCGGTTTCCAGGCCGCGGTGCGCCCGCTCGGCCGGGTTGCGCGGGTACGCCAGCCGGTGCCGGGCCGCGACCTCCTCGGCCAGCACGTCCAGCCCGACCCCGCCGAGCCGGGACGAGGTGCCGGTGAAGTAGTCGTCGACCACCTGCTGGCTCAGCCCGAGCGCCTCGAACACCTGCGCCCCCGTGTACGAGGCGACCGTGGAGATGCCCATCTTCGACATCACCTTGAGCACGCCCTTGCCGAGCGCCCTGACCAGGTTGCGGGCGGCCGCGGCCGGGTCGGCGACGGTGGGCAGCCGGCCGGCGGTGAACAGGTCCTCCACCGTCTCCATCGCCAGGTACGGGTTGATCGCGCCGGCGCCGTAGCCGATCAGCAGCGCGGCGTGGTGCACCTCGCGGCAGTCGCCGGTCTCCACGACCAGGCCGACCTTGGTGCGCAGCCGCTCCCGGACCAGGTGGTGGTGCACCGCCGCGGTCAAAAGCAACGACGGGATCGGCGCGTGCGTCGCGTCGCTGCCCCGGTCGGTGAGCAGCACGATCCGGGCGCCGCCCTCGATCGCGGCGACGACCTCGGCCCGCACCCTGGTGATCGCCTCGGTCAGCGCCGCACCGCCGCCGTCCACCTCGTAGAGGCCGCGGACGGTGACCGCGGGCAGGGTCGGGGTGCCCGCGGCGACCTTGGCCAGCTCGTCGTTGGCCAGCACCGGGAACGGCAGCACGATCTTGTTCGCCGCCTCCGGCACCTCGGCGAGCAGGTTCACGTCCGGCCCGATCGTGGACGCCAGCGAGGTCACCAGCTCCTCCCGGATCGCGTCCAGCGGCGGGTTGGTGACCTGGGCGAACAGCTGGCTGAAGTAGTCGTAGAGCAGTCGCGGCCGCTGCGAGAGCACGGCCACCGGGGTGTCGGTGCCCATCGAGCCGGTCGCCTCGGCGCCGGTGGCGGCCATCGGCTCCAGCAGCACCCGCAGCTCCTCCTCGGTGTAGCCGAAGATCTGCTGCCGGCGCAGGGTGTCCTCGTGCCGCGGGTGCGGGTAGTCCCGGGGCGGCAGCTCGGCCAGCGTGACCATGCCGGCCGCCACCCAGTGCCGGTACGGCTCGGCCGCCGCCAGCTGGCTCTTGATCTCGTCGTCCTCGACGATCCGGCCGGCCGCGGTGTCGACCAGGAACATCCGCCCGGGCCGCAGCCGGCCCTTGGCCACGACCTCGGCCGGGTCGACGTCGAGCACGCCGGCCTCGCTGGCGAGGATCACCCGGTCGTCGGCGGTGTGCCACCAGCGGGCCGGGCGCAGCCCATTGCGGTCGAGCACCGCGCCGACCAGCGTGCCGTCGGTGAACGCGACGCCGGCCGGGCCGTCCCACGGCTCCATCAGGCTGGCGTGGAACTCGTAGAACCCGCGCCGGCACGGGTCCATCTCCGTGTTGTTCTCCCAGGCCTCCGGGATCATCATCAGCACCGCGTGCGGCAGGCTGCGGCCGGACAGGTGCAGCAGCTCGAGCACCTCGTCGAAGGACGCCGAGTCGGACGCTCCCTCGGTGCACACCGGCAGCAGCCGGGACAGCTCGCCGCCGAACGCATCGGTCTCCAGCAGCGCCTCCCGCGCCCGCATCCAGTTGCGGTTGCCCTTGATCGTGTTGATCTCGCCGTTGTGCGCGATGTAGCGGAACGGGTGGGCCAGTGGCCAGGACGGGAACGTGTTGGTCGAGAACCGGCTGTGCACCAGCGCCATCGCGGTCGCGGTCCGCTCGTCGTGCAGGTCCGGGAAGAACGTCACCAGCTGGTCGGTGGTGAGCATCCCCTTGTAGACCACCGTGCGGGCGGACAGCGAGGGCAGGTAGACCGCGCAGCCCTCGGCGGCGGTCCGCCGCTCCAGCCGCTTGCGCAGGCAGAACGCGCGCCGCTCCAGGTCGAGCGGGCCGGTCAGCGGGGTGGTCGGGGCCAGAAAGGGCTGCCGGAACCGGGGCATCACCGACCGGGCGGTCGGACCGATGCCGGTCGGGTCGGTCGGCACCTCACGCCAGCCGAGGACGGACAACCGCTCCTGCGCGGCGAGCTCCGCGGTGATCTCCGCGACCCGCTCGGCCGCGCCCTCGTCCGTCGGCACGAACGCGATGCCGGTCGCGTACTCCCCCGCCGCCGGCAGCGGGACACCGGCCACCGCCCGGTAGAACGCATCGGGCACCTGCATGAGCAGGCCCGACCCGTCGCCCGAGCTCGGCTCGGCGCCGGCCGCGCCGCGGTGGCGGAGGTTGTGCAGGGCCGCCAGGGCCTGCGTGACCGTGCCGTGGGTGGGACGACCGCGCAGGTCAGCGACCATGGCGAGGCCGCACGCATCCCGCTCGGACTGCGGGTCGTAGAGGCCCTGGGCGGCCGGAAGCGCGGAGAACGGCATCACGGGCGGCTCCCGTCGTCTGCAACTGTGATGGTGCGCGTGCAGGGACGACGTCGGCCCAAGGATCGATCAAAGTCTAACCGGGACGGGCGCCCGGAGGCACCCGCCCGGTGACGCCGGAGTTACCGATGTGACAGGTGCCTCACCGGCGCCGGCGCAGCACCACGAACAGCACCGCGAGCAGGACGAGGGCGCCCACCGCCGGCACCACCCGCTTGGCCACCGCGCCGCCGGCCGCCTTCACCAGGTCGATCGGCTCGGCCTCCCGCGGCGGCGCGTCCAGCACCGAAGCCGGCGCCGGGGGCGACCCGACTGCGGAACCCGACTCGGTCGCCGACGCGCTGTCCGGGTTGCCGGAGGCCCCCTCGGCCTGGCTCGGCGCCGGCACGCCGGACTCGGCCGAGGCCGGCGGCGCACCGGCGGGCGCGGCTGCGGGCTTGGCCGTCGACCCGCCGCCGAGCTCGCCGGCCAGGCACTCGGCGAACTGGCCGAGCAGCTTGTTGCCGACGTCGCTCATCACCCCGCGGCCGAACTGGGCCGGCTTGCCGGTGATCGACAGGTCGGTGACCACCGCGACCCTGGTCGAGTCGTCGCCGTTGTCGAACAGCTGCGCCGTGATCCTGGCGTTGGCCGTGCCCGCGCCGCGCGTCTCCTTGCCGCGCGCCTCGATCACCGCGATCCGCTGCCCCTCGTCCTTCTCCAGGAAGCTCGCGGTCCCGCCGTACGTGACCGTGATCGGGCCGACCTTGACCTTGACCGTGCCCTCGAAGTCGTCGCCGTCGACCTTGGTGATCGTCGCGCCTGGCATGCACGGCGCGATCCGGTCGATGTCCAGCAGCACGGGCCAGGCCTGGCCGGCCGGCACCGGGACGGTGAACTCGTGGTCGAGGCGCATAGTTACTCCTCCCCCGCCACCACTGCGGCGAGATCATCCGGCACGTCGACGTCGCGCGGGTCGCCGGTGCCGTCACACGGGACGAGCCGCACCCGCTCGGGGTGGGCGGCCAACCACGGCCCTGCACCGCGATCACCGGTCGCGGCGGCCGCCACCTCGGTGATCACCGTACGACCGAGCAGCACCGGGTGGCCACGCCGGCCCCCGTACGTCGCCTGCGCGGCGCCGTCCGGACCGCCAGCCGCCACCAGTCGGCGCACCGACTCCGGACCGAGCCCCGGGGTGTCGACCAGCGCGACCACGACGGCGTCGGCCTCGGGCGGCAGCGCGGCCAGCCCGACCTGCAGCGACGAGCCCATCCCGGTCGGCCAGTCCGGGTTGACCACGGTGCGCACCAGGGTCCGCTGCAGCCGTGCGGTCGCCAGCACCTCGTCCGCGGCGGCGCCGAGCACCACGACGACCGGGTCGCAGCCGCCGGCCGCGAGCAGGTCGGCCGCCCGCTCGACCAGCAGCCGGCCGCGCAGCCGGACCAGCGCCTTCGGCGCGCCGTACCGGCTGCCGCCGCCGGCGGCGAGCACCAGGCCGGCGACCCTCATGCGGTGGCGCGCACGGCCCGGTGGATGGCGCCCTCGGTCTGGCCGAGCGGCACGCCGGTGCCGCCCCACCGGCCGGCGACGATCTCGGCGGCGACCGCTACCGCGGTCTCCTCCGGCGTACGGGCGCCGAGGTCGAGCCCGATCGGCGAGCGCAGCCGGGCCAGCTCCACCTCGGTCAGGCCCGCCTCGCGCAGCCGGTCCAGCCGGTCCTCGTGCGTGTTGCGGGAACCCATCGCGCCCACGTACCAGGCCGGCGTGCGCAGCGCGACCTCCAGCAGCGGCACGTCGAACTTCGGGTCGTGGGTGAGCACGCAGATCACGGTGCGCTCGTCGACCTGCTGGCGGGCCAGGTAGCGGTGCGGCCACTCGACGACCACCTCGTCGGCGTCCGGGAAGCGGCGGGCGGTGGCGAACACCGCGCGCGCGTCGCAGACGGTCACCCGGTAGCCGAGGAACGAGCCGATCCGTGCCACCGCGGCGGCGAAGTCGATCGCGCCGAAGACCAGCATCCGCGGCGGCGGCGCGTACGCCTCGACGAACACGGTGACCTCGTCCCGGCGCCGCTCGCCGGCCGGGCCGTAGTGCCGCTGCCCGGTGGCGCCCTGGGCGAGCATCCCGCGCGCGTCGTCGGTGACCGCGACGTCCAGCCCCTCGACGCCGAGCGAGCCGCTGACCCGGTCCGGCCAGACCGCCATCCGCGCGCCGACCTCGCCGAGCCCGGAGATCACGGTGGCCAGCGCGACCGGCTGCTCGGACTCGATCGACGCGAGCACCTCGCCGACCTGCGGGTGCTGGCCGGCCGAGACCGCCTGCACGAACACCGACACCGACCCGCCGCAGGTCAGCCCGACCGCGAACGCGTCGGAGTCGGAGTAGCCATAGGTCTGCAGCACCGGCGGCTCGCCGCCGAGCACGTCCTGGGCCAGGTCGTAGACGGCGCCCTCGACGCAGCCGCCGGACACGCTGCCGGCCACCTCGCCACCCGGCTCGACCGCCATCGCCGCACCCGGCGCCCGGGGCGCGCTCTTCGAGGTTCCGACGACCGTTGCCAGCGCGAACGGCTGCCCCGTGTCGTACCAGGATCGCAGCGAACCGAGAACGTCACGCACCACGTACCTCCACCCCGGCGACGATCCTCGCCAGCTGTTCCAACGCCGCCAGGCTGTGCCCGGAGACGAAGTCGTCCACGTACGGCAACGCCGCGGCCAGCCCACCGGCCAGCGGCGCGAACCCGGGGCGGCCCGCCCGCGGATTGCACCAGACCACCCGGTGGGCCAACAACGCGAGCCTTCGCATCTGTGCCCCGAGCACCGCCGGGTCGTCCCGCTCCCAGCCGTCGGACATGATCACCACGACCGCGCCGCGGGCGACGCCGCGCTGGCCCCAGCGGTCCAGGAACTCCCGCAGCAGCGCGCCGAGCCGGGTGCCGCCGGACCAGTCCGGCACCGCCGCGGCGACCGCGCCCATCGCCCGCTCCGGGTCGGGGCCGGCCATCTCCCTGGTCACCCTGGTCAGCCGGGTGCCGAGGGTGAACACCTCGGTGCGGACGCCGCGCCGCCGGGTTGCCGCGTGCGCGAACCGCAGCAGCACGTCGGCGTACCCGCTCATCGAGCCGCTGACGTCGACCAGCAGCACCACCGGCCGGGGCCGGACCGACCGGCGGGTCCAGCGCGGCCGGACCGGCTCGCCACCGGAGCGCAGCAGCGCCCGGACCGTGCGGCGGGGGTCGACGGCGCCCGGGTGCGGTGACGGCCGGCGGCGGCGGGAAGGGCGGGACTCGCCGGGCAGCGACAGCGCGGCCAGCGCCCGGTCGAGCGCCGCCCGCTCGGCCGCGCCCAGCGTGGTCACGTCCTTGTGCCGGAGGGTCTCGATCGTGCTCGCCGCCGCCCGCAGCACGGTGTCGGCGCCCTCCTCGGCCTCCTCGTCGTCCTCGGCGAGCCCGGCGTCCGGGACGGCCAGCGTGACCGGCACCGCCCGGACCAGGTGCTGCGGGCGCGGGCGCAGCCGCGGCACGTCGCCCTCGGTCAGCGCGGCGAACACCGCGTCGTACTTGGGCACGTCGTCCGGGTTGGCGCAGAGCGTAAGCCGCCCGGCCCAGTAGAGGTCGGTACGCCGGTTGGGGTCGAGCGCCACCGCCGCCCGGACCGCCTCGGCGACCCGGTCCGGCCCGATCCGCAGCCCGGCCGAGTCGAGCGCCCGGCCCAGCCCCACCAGCACCCGCACCGGGTCACCGACCCCGTCGGCGTCGCCGGCCCTCGCGCCCGCGCCGGCGCCGGCCGCGACCAGCCGGGCGGCGGCCGCCGCCGGCCACTCGCCGGCCGCGTCGCTCACGCGCCCATCACCGCCCGGGTGACCAGCGCACCGACGTCCAGCGCGCGGACCCGCTCGACGTCCTCGCGATACTTCACCACCGCGCCGAGGGTGGCCGCCGCCAGCCCGGGGTCGAGCCCGGGCGCGCCGAGTGCCGCCAGTGCCTGCGCCCAGTCCACGGTCTCCGCGATCCCCGGCGGCTTGAGCAGGTCGGCGTCGCGCAGCGCGTGCGCGGCCGCGGTGACCTCCGCGCACAGCCGGTCCGACGCCTCCGGCACCCGCAGCCGGACGATCGCGACCTCGCGCTCGAACTCCGGGTGCTCCAGCCAGTGGTAGTAGCAACGGCGCTTGAGCGCGTCATGCACGTCGCGGGTGCGGTTGGAGGTCACGACGACGGCCGGCGGGACGTCGGCCCGCAGCGTGCCCAGCTCCGGCACGGTGACCGAGAAGTCGGACAGCACCTCGAGCAGGAACGCCTCGAACTCGTCGTCGGCCCGGTCGACCTCGTCCACCAGCAGCACCGATGGGCTGGTCTCCAGCGCCTGCAGCAGCGGCCTCGCGACCAGGAACCGGCGCGACCACAGCTCGGCCTCGACCGTGGCCGGGTCGAAGTCCGGCGCCGTCTCCGCCGTCCGCAGGTGCAGCAGCTGGCGCGGGAAGTCCCAGTCGTAGAGCGCCTGGGACGCCTCGATGCCCTCGTAGCACTGCAGCCGGATCAGCGGCGCGTCGAGCACGCTGGCCAGCGCCTTGGCCAGCTCTGTCTTGCCGACCCCGGCCTCGCCCTCGCAGAACAGCGGCCGGTGCAGCCGCAGCGCCAGGTACGCGGCGGTGGCCAGGCCCTCGTCCGCCAGGTAGCCGACCTCGGCGAGCCGGCCCACCAGGTCCGCCGGTGACTCCACGCCGACCGGCAGCAGACCACGCCCGTCCAATCGCCCTCCCTCGCCCGGGTACCGCAGCACCGGTACCCACCCATACTGCGCCGTGGCCGCCCCGGTTTCGAGGCGGCCACGGGTCGTGCGGTTGTCTGCGGTCAGCTCGCGGCGACCGCCTTCTGCACCGCGCGCCGGCTCAGCACGCGGGCCAGGTGCTGCCGGTAGTCGGCCTGTGCGGACAGGTCGGACGGTGGCTCGGTGCCGTCCGCGGCCAGGTCGGTGGCCTGGCCGATGCCGCCGTTCCGGCCGGAGACGCCGGCCAGCGCCTGCTCGGCGGCACTGGCCCGGACCGGGGTCGGCCCCATGTTGGTCAGCCCGATCCTGGCCTCGGCGATCGAACCGCCCTCGGTGCGGACCAGCGCGGCCACACCGACGACCGCCCAGGCCTGGGCGACCCGGTTGAACTTCTCGTACGCGCTGCCCCAGCCGG
>DATBFW010000263.1:0-12188 GCA_036558285.1 Mycobacteriales bacterium
TCCGCCGGGCCAGCCGGGCCCAGTCGTCGTCGCTCATGTGCCCGGACCGCATGTGGTGCAGCGGCACCTTCGCCTCCGCCGACAGCAGCCGCATGGTGATCTCGGACTTGCTCATCTCCAGCGAGAAGATCGCCGACGTCATCCCGTGCCGAATAGAACACGCCCGCGAAAAGTCCAGCGCCAGCGTCGATTTTCCGATAGCCGGGCGGGCGGCGAGGATGACCATCTGCCCGGGGTGGAGGCCGTTGGTGATCTGGTCGAGCTCGGAGAAGCCGGTGGGGACGCCGACGTTCTGCCCGCCGCGGGAGGAGATTGCGTCGATCTCGTCCATCGTGCCCTGCAGCAGCTGCTCGAGCCGGACGTAGTCCTCGCTGGTGCGTCGCTCGGTGACGTCGTAGATCTCGGCCTGGGCCCGGTCGACCACCTCGTCGACGTCGCCGCCCTGGCCGGCGGCCGCGCCGTAGCCGAGCTGGACGATCCGGGTGCCGGCCTCGACCAGCCGGCGCAGGGTGGCCCGCTCGGCGACGATCTCCGCGTAGAACCCGGCGTTGGCGGCGGTCGGCACCGAGGAGATCAGCGTGTGCAGGTAGGGCGTGCCACCGACGCGCATCAGCTGGCCGGTGCGGGTCAGCTCGGCCGAGACCGTCACCGGGTCGGCCGGCTCGCCCCGCCCGTACAGGTCGAGGATCGTGTCGTAGACGGTCTGGTGGGCCGGCCGGTAGAAGTCGCCGGCCCGCAGCACCTCGACCACGTCCGCGATCGCGTCCTTGGACAGCAGCATGCCGCCGAGCACCGACTGCTCGGCCTGCACGTCCTGCGGTGGCTGCCGGTCGAAGTCGGGCGACCCGGGACCGGACGTCCCGATGTCCGTGATCGCCACCGCGCCGCCCCTCCCACCGTTCGAACCTGTGTTCGAACTATAGCGCCCGATTGCTCAGATTAAGGCCGGTCGAGGCCGGGGTCGGAGAGGCGCTGTGGACCGTGTTGGGGACTGCCGGTGGACAACCCGCCCGGCCCTGCGGACCGTGCTGGGGACAACCTGTGCGTATCCCCACCGCCGGCCCGGGCCGCCGTTCCGACCTGGGAGAAGGTCGCCCACACCCTGTGGACGGAAGAAAGTTAAGCGGTGCGCCCGGTCGGTCAGCGCGGTCAGCGGCGCCGCCGCCTCGGCCGCGCCGTCGACGGTGACCACGAACCGCCGCCCGTCCCCGCGGGTCACCTGCAGCGCCTCGCCGCTTCGGAAGATCGCGCCGAACCGCTGCCGCCGACCGAGCCGCCAGCCCCACCCGCCGTACTCGCCCATCGCCGACACCTCGATCACGTCCACCGCCGCGATCTCCGCCAGCGGGACCGTGTACGCCGGGAAGCCCAGCGGACCGCGCACGGTCAGCCCACGCTCGTCGACCCAGACCCGGGCGTACAGCGAGCCGGCCACCACCACCGTGACCAGCAGCACGACCAGCAGCAGGTATGCCGAGGCGATCTCGAGCACGGCCATCACCAGCACCGGGACGAGGGCGAGCAGCGGGATCGCGAGGACCGCCGGCGACACTCCGGTCCAGGCCGACCAGACCGCCCGCTCGCCGGGGGCCAGCTCGAGCCGCGGCCCGCGGGCCGGACCGCTCGCCAGCGCCGACCCGGCCGGCGCCCCGGGCGCGACCAGTGCCGCCGCGATGCCAAGCAACACGCCGACCAGCAGCGCGATCACCAGCACGCCGTCGACGTCCGGGGCGGCCGCGGCGTCGGACAGCTCCGCTTCACGACATCTCCTCCCGCACCATCGCCGCCGCCTCGGTCGCTGTCAGCCCGGCCCGGCGGGCCTCGGCGACGAACGCCCGCAGCGCCGCTGCCGGCCCGGCGATCCGCGGTGCCGCGTGGGTGACCACCGCGCCGCGACCGCGCCGCAGCTCGACCACACCCTCGTCGCGCAGCTCCTGGTAGCCGCGCAGCACGGTGTGCAGGTTGACCCCGAGCGCCGCGGCCAGGTCGCGGGCGCCGGGCAGCCGCTCGCCCGGCCGCACCCGCCCGGCCGCGACCTCGCGCCGGACCGCGCTCGCGATCTGCGCGTAGATCGGCTCCGGCGAGGCGGGGTTCACCCGTACGAGCACGAGTTCACCGTATTGTTCTAGAGCTACTAGTACAAATGCCGAGATGCGTCACAGGCCGCGCTAGCATGCGTCCCAGCGGAAGCGCGGGCTTCCCGATCCAGCCGGCAAGCGAGGGACGGCACGCGCGGCCGGACAAGGGAGAGTTCATCTGAGCAGGGGAACGTGCTGGCAGGCGGCATCGTGAGCAGCCTCTTGCCCGTCATGGGCACCGCAGCACCGGTCGAGAGCCTGCGCGTCCTGCTCGTAGAGGACGACGACGGCGACGCGTTCCTGGTGCAGGAGCTCCTCGACGAGGCCGTCAGCCAGGTGGAACTCCTCCGCGCGCGGACGCTGGCCGAGGCGGAGGCCGAGGTCGCCCGGGTGGACTGCGTGCTGCTCGACCTCGGCCTGCCGGACGCGTCCGGGCTGGACGGCCTGCGCCGGCTGGCCGGCCAGGCCGACGGGGTCGCGCTGCTGGTGCTCACCGGCCTGGCCGACGAGCACCGCGGGGCCGAGGCGGTCGCCGCCGGCGCGCAGGACTACCTGGTCAAGGGTCAGGTCGACGGGCAGCTGCTGACCCGGGCGATCCGGTACGCGATCGGCCGGTCCCGGATCGAGGCCACCGAGCGGGCGCTGCACGAGCAGCAGCTGCACGCCGAGGAGAACACCCGGCTGGAGCGGGGCCTGCTGCCGAGCCCGCTCATCGCCGGCGCCGGCGTCCTGTTCGCCGCGCGCTATCAGGCCGGCGGGCGCCGGCTGCTGCTCGGCGGCGACTTCTACGACGCGGTCCGCGACCCGGACGGCACCCTGCACGTGATGATCGGCGACGTCAGCGGGCACGGCCCGGACGAGGCCGCGCTGGGCGTACGGCTGCGGATCGCCTGGCGCGCGCTGGTGCTGGCCTCGCGGCCGTCCGACGAGATCCTTGCGACGCTGCAGCAGGTCCTGGTGCACGAGCGGCACCGCGAGCACATCTTCGCGACCGTCTGCACGCTGACGATCGCTCCGGACCGCCGTACGGTCTCGATGCACCTCGTCGGCCACCCGGCGCCCTTGTTGGTCGGCGAGACGGTACGGCTGCTGTCCGAGGCGCGGGTCGTCCCGCCGCTCGGGGTGGTGACCCGCACGTCCTGGCCGGCCACCGAGGTCGAGCTTCCGGCCGACTGGGCGCTCCTGCTGCACACCGACGGCCTCATCGACGGCCGGGTCGGCCTCGGTCCGGAGCGGCTCGGCGGTGAAGGGCTGGCCGAGCTGGTGCATCGACAGGTCCGCCGCGACCCCGCCTGGCGCTCGGCGCCGGAGCCGTTCGTGGACTCGCTGATCCAGCAGGCCGAGGCGCTCAACGGCGGCGACCTCGTCGACGACGTCGCGGTGCTCCTGGTCGGCGCGCTGCCGGCGGTGAGCCCGACCGATGACTGACCTCGCCGAGCGGACCGCTCCGGCGCCGCCGTCGCCCCCGCCGCCGGTGCAGCGACCGGAGGTCGATCGGGCCTGGTCGCTGCGCCGCTCGCTCATCGTGCTGGCCGTCGTGGCCACCGTGATCGCCGCCGCGATGATCGCCGGCGGCGCCGTCGCGCTGAGCAACCTGGCCGACGCCCGCAACCGGGTGGTCGACGTCATCGACCCGGCGTTCCGTAACGCCGAGCAGCTACAGGTCGCGCTGGTCGACCAGGAGACCGGCATCCGCGGGTACGCGCTGGCCGGCCAGGAGCTGTTCCTCGAACCCTGGGAGACCGGGCAGCGCAACGAGGCGGCCGCTGCCCGGTCGCTGGCCGCGCTGGCCGACGACCCGGCGCTGCGCATCCGGTCAGACCTCGACCAGGTCGAGGCGAAGGCCGACGCCTGGCGGACGAGGTATGCGGAGCCGATCCTCGCCCAGGTCCGCGCCGGCCAACAGGTGACGGTCAGGCCGATGCTCGGCAAGCAGCTGTTCGACGACCTGCGCGGCAGCCTCGACGCGCTGCAGCGGGACCTCGACCGGGCCGCTGCCGACGCCCGCGCCGACCTCAACGCGGCGGCCAGCCGGCTGAAGCTGGTCGGGGTGCTGCTCGCGATCGGCCTGGTCGCGCTGTTGCTCGTGCTCGCATTGGGGCTGCGCCGGGTCGTCCTCCGGCCGCTGTCCGCACTGACCGGCGAGGTCCGCCGGGTGGCCGACGGCGACTTCGAGTCCGAGGTGCGCGGCAGCGGGCCGCGGGAGATCGTCGCGCTCGGTGCGGACGTTGACGGGATGCGCCGCCAGATCGTCACCGAGTTCCACGCGCTGCGGGACACCACCGCGCGGCTGGACGAGCGGACCGCCGAGCTGGAGCGGTCCAACACCGAGCTCGAGCAGTTCGCCTACGTCGCCTCGCACGACCTGCAGGAGCCGTTGCGCAAGGTGGCGAGCTTCACCCAGCTGCTGGAGCGCCGGTACAAGGGGCAGCTGGACGAGCGGGCCGACCAATACATCGCGTTCGCGGTCGACGGGGCCAAGCGCATGCAGGTGCTCATCAACGACCTGCTGTCGTTCTCCCGGGTCGGCAGGCTCACCCGCGAGCACGTCGAGATCGGCACCGACGAGCTGGTCGACCAGGCGCTGGCCAACCTCTCGATCGCGATCGAGGAGTCCGGCGCGACGGTCACGGTGGCCGAGGGCATGCCGCGGGTGTCGGTGGACGTCGCGCTGCTGGTCGGCGTGTTCCAGAACCTCGTCGGCAACGCGCTGAAGTTCCGCGGCGAGCAGCCGCCGCGGATCACCGTGTCCTGGGCCGACGCCGGCGACCAGTGGGAGTTCTCGGTCGCCGACAACGGCATCGGGATCGAGCCGGAGTACGCCGACCGGATCTTCGTGATCTTCCAGCGGCTGCACCCGAAGGACGCCTATCCCGGCACCGGCATCGGGCTGGCCATGTGCCGGAAGATCGTCGAATACCACGGGGGACGGATCTGGCTGGACACCTCGGTGGACAGCGGGACCGTCTTCCGTTTCACGCTGCCGAAGATCGCAGCGCCACCCCCGCCGGAAGAGTCGGAGACCGCTGAATGACCGAGACAACGGACCCCACCGCCGCGCCGCCCGCGGTGATCGACGTCCTGCTGGTCGAGGACGACCCGGGCGACGTGCTGATGACGCGCGAGGCGTTCGAGGAGCACAAGCTCCGCAACACGCTGCACGTCGTCGAGGACGGCGTGGAGGCCGTGGCGTTCCTGCGCCGTGAAGGTCGGTACGCCGACGTGCCGCGGCCCGGTCTGATCCTGCTCGACCTCAACCTGCCCCGGAAGGACGGGCGCGAGGTGCTGGCCGAGATCAAGGCGGACGAGTCGTTGCGGGCGATCCCGGTGGTGGTGCTGACCACGTCGGAGGCGGAGGAGGACGTGCTGCGCTCGTACGACCTGCACGCCAACGCGTACGTGACCAAGCCGGTCGACTTCGAGCGGTTCATCAAGGTGGTCCAGCAGATCGACGACTTCTTCGTCACGGTGGTGAAGCTGCCGCAGTGAGCGGGGCCGCCGTCGGGCGCGGCCCCTCTCACGGCGTCTGCTGGTTCGGGGTGCTGGGCGCCTGGGTCGGCGGCGGGGTGGTCGGCTGCTGACTGGGCGACGGCGCCGGGCTCGACGGGGCCTGCGACGGCGTGGTCGGCGAAACGGTCCGGCCGGTGCCCGGCACTGGGGAGGTGGACGTCGCGCCGCCGCTCGTGGTCGGCGTCGGAGTCGGGCTCGGCGTGGTCCGGCCGGAGCCGCTGTCCGCGCCGGTGGCGCGGCCGAGCGTCGTCCCGCCGCCGGACTCGCGGCCGGCCAGCCCGGACAGTGGCTTGCCGGCGACGGCCTCGATCCCGGTGATCGCACCGAGCGACAGCGCGAACGCGGCCACCGCGCCGGCGCCCAGCACGACCCACCGACCGCGGGTCCGGTGCAGCCCCGCCCCGCCCCGACCCGCCGGGTCGCCGCCCCCGTCCGTCTCCGACCCGAGCCGACGCGCCGAGCCGCCGGCCCGATCCGTCTCCGTCCCGAGCCGACGCGCCGAGCCGCCGGCCGGATCCGTCTCCGTCCCGAGCCGACGCGCCGAGCCGCCAGGCCCGTCCGTCTCCGACCCAAGCCGACGCGCCGAGCTGCCAGGCCCGTCCGCCTCCGACCCGAGCCGACGCGCCGAGCCGTCTCCGGTCGCCTCGGCCCCGACCCTGCTCGGCAGCGGCCGGGTAGCCCCGTTCCCCGGCCCACCCGCAGGCAGCGTCGGGTCGCTTCCCGGTGGGACCGGAGCCGGCCGGGCCGCACCCGGGCCTGGCCGGGTCGCGCCGGGTCCCGCTCCGCCGTCCGGACCGGCCGGGACGTTGGCAGGCATGCCCGGCCGGCGCGCGCCCGGACCGTACGGGCCGTACGTCGGGGATCCGCCGGGAACCGGGCCGGTGCGGGTCTCCCAGGTGCTCCCGGGGTCGGCGCCGGTGCGTTCGGGATCGATCCAGTCGGAGGCAGCAAAAAGCTGTGTCCCGTACGGATCGACGTCCTCCGACTCGACCGGGCGCACGTCGGTCGCCCGGACCTGGTCGACCCGGGTGTCCCGCAGTCGTGTCGTGGTCTGCTTCAGCCGATGCGCGCTCGTCTGGGCCGAGGAGCGCAGCACGGACGTACTGACCGTGCCGACCACACTGGCGACCGCGGCCCCCGCCAGCGTGCCGCCCGTGCCGAGATAGGACGAGGCGAACGCGGCGATCACCGCTGCGCCTGCCCCGGCACCGACCTCGATCGGCGACAGTCCTGCCTTCTTCGTCGTCGTGGTTTCGTCAGTCATCTCATCTGGTGCACGCATCACGGCGGCCGGGTGTTCCCCGGGGGCGCTGTGAGGACTCGCACAGACCCACGCGTGTCACCGAGATGCGCGTGCCATCTTCCGAGCCGTGCGCCGAAGCTGCACCACGCGCGCGCCCGCGACGAGCGCGACGAGCAGCGCCCCGAGCACCGCCGCGAGCAGCAGCGCCACGCCGAGCGGGAGCGTGGGGTTGGCCCCGAAGATGTTGATCTTCACCCGCTCGCTGTTCTGCAGGATGAAGATCAGCAGGAGCAGCAGCACGACGACGGCCGCGATCGAGGCGACCCACATGCCGCTGACCCGGGTCCGCTTCGAGATCGCGCCCGGGTCCTGCCCGGCCCCGCGCCCGCCGGCGCCCCGATACTGCTCGCCGCCCGGCTCCGATGCGCCGCTGCGGTCGTCGTACGTCGGCCCCGTCATGGTTGCACCTGCCTCTGGGTGCTGACCGTAATGCGCCCGCTCCCCAACGTACTCGCTAGACGTAGTCGGAGGCAGCCGTGAGCGCGGCGGCGAGGTAGCCGCCGCCGAACAGGACAGCGTGCACGAGCAGCGGATGGATCTGGTGCAGCCGCTGCCGCTCCCGCCAGCCGTCGGCGAGCGGCGTGCTCTCGTCGTACGCAGCGAGCACCCGTGGCACCCACCCCTCGGCGAACAGCGTCAGCATGGCGAGATCGGTCTCCCGGTGGCCGCCGTGCGCCGCCGGGTCGACGAGCCAGCCCCGATCACCGGACCACAGCACGTTGCCGGTCCACAGGTCGCCGTGAATCCGTGCCGGCGGCTCGGCCGGCCCGGCCAGTTCCGGCAACCGCGCCGCCAGCCGGTCGAACACCGCTGCCTCGCCGCTGCCGAGCTGGCCGCCGTCCCGCAGCTGCCGCACGTACGGCAGGACGCGCCGCTGGGCGTAGAACTCCGGCCACCCAGCGAGCGGTCCGTTCTCCAGCTCGGCGGCACCGATCCACCCGTCCTGCGCCGCGCCGAAGACCGGCGACCCGGCCGCATGCATGGCGCCCAGCTCGCGGCCGAGCCGCTCGACGGTCGCGCCCGCCGGCCGTTCCTCCACCAGCCAGGGCAGCACCAGCAGGTCGGTGCCGTACGCGAGCACCGGCGGCACGGGTGGGCCGCCGTCCACCGCACCGAGCCAGTCGAGCCCGGCCGCCTCGGCGGCGAAGAATCCGTCCGGCGCGTCGTCCCTGGTCTTCACGAACACGTCCCGACCGTGGTCCAGCCGCACCCGCCAGCGCTCCCCGGTGATCGCAGCGCCGGTCGGCCGGGCCGACTCCACCGCCGTGCCGAGCGCGAGCGTCACCCGTTCGGATGGATCCACAGCTCCGCCTCGACCTCCGCCAGCAAGCCGGCGCAGGCGGCCTCGACCAGGTCCAGCACGTGCTCGAACCCGCGCTCTCCGCCGTAGTACGGATCCGGCACGTCGAACCCGTCCAGGTCGTCGTCCGCGGCCGCCGGGTCGTACGCGCGCAGCATCCGGATCTTGGCCCGGTCCGCCGGGGACGGGGCCATCGCCCGCAGCGCGCGATCGTGCCCGGCGTCGAGCGCGACGACCAGGTCCCGGTCCTCGAAGTCGGCCGACCGGAACTGCTTGGCCGCGTGCGTCCAGGCCGGATAGCCGCGTGCCCGCAGCGCCGCGGCGGACCGGTCGTCCACGTCCTCGCCGACGTGCCAGTCGCCGAGCCCGGCGCTGTCCACCTCGACCTCGCCGTCCAGCCCGGCCTCGGCCAGCCGGCGGCGGAACACGGCCTCGGCCGTCGGCGAGCGGCAGATGTTGCCCGAACAGACGAAGCAGACGCGGTACGCCACCCCGCGACAATAGGCAGACCCGGTCAGCCGCCGGCCGCCCGCAGGGCCGCCTCGGTCCGGGTCCGGGCGCCCAACGTCGCCATCGCCGAGCGCACCCGCGCCTCGACCTCCGTCCGGGTCAGCCCGAGCCGGCCGGCGATCCGGGGCGTCGAGAGGCCGCCGCCGACCAGCGAGAGCACCTCCCGCTCCGACGCCGGCAGCTCCACCGGCGGCGGCGGCCGGCGGCTGATGCCCCGCGCCTCCAGGGCCCAGCGCACCCGGCCGAGCAGCGTGGTCAGCCCCGTCTCGGCCGCCACCTCCTCGGCCGCGAGCAGGCAGTCGACCGAGCCGGCCAGCCCGGCGCCGAGCAGGCAGCGCACCTGCTCGCGGACCATCACGCCCTTCCACGCGCTGGCCGCGGCGACCAGCGCGCCGCCGCCGGCGTCCCAGGCCGCGATCGTCACTGCCGCCGGGCCGACCCCGGTGCGGCCGAGCGCGCCGGCCCGCGGGAGCGGCTCGGCCAGATCCTCGTTGGTGTCCCGGCGGGCCCACCGGGCGGTGAGCAGCGCCAGCCGGGCCGGCATGTCCGGGCCGGACAGTGCGTCGGCGGCGTCCCGGGCCGCCTCCGCCTCGCCGGCCAGCCAGGACGCCTCGGCCGCGACCCACCGGACGGTCCGGTCAGCGCTTGCCGGGCCGGCACGCTCGAGCAGGCCCCGGGCGGCCGGCAGGGCGCCGGTGTCGGCCCGGGCCAGCGCGAGCGTGGCGACGAGCAACGCCCGGGCGGCGGCCGGCACGGTCCGGTCGAGCAGCGCCCCGGCCGAGCGCAGCGCCTCGTCGAGCGCGCCGTCGGCGTGCATGCCGGCCCACAGCGCGTCGGCGCGAAACTGCAGCTCCTCGCTGTACGCGCCGTCGGCCGCGGCTGCCTCGGCCAGCTCGGCGGCGAGGTCGCCGGCCTCGCCGACCCGGCTCAGGTCGCGCAGTCCGGCGACCAGCGCAGCGCCGGCGAGCCGCTCGGCGACCCGGTCCCCGGCCGCGGCGGCGGCGTCCAGGGCGGTCCGGGCGGCGCCTTCCCAGTCGTCCCGGCCGGCCGCGCGCAGGGCCGCAGCCTGCGCGGCGAGCAGCGCGGGCGGGGCGTCGGGGCCGGCGGCGGCGACCGCGAACTCGGCCAGCGTGCAGGCCACCTGGGGGTCGGTGGCGACAGCGGCACGAATGGAAGCGACGGCGTGCAGGCTGGCCACCGTGGGGGGCGCGGCCGGCACGTCCGCGTCGACCGCCCGCAGCTCGACGGCCGCGTCGTCGGGCCGGCCGAGGTCGACCAGCGCGGCCGCCCGCAGCGCCGCCGCACCGACCCGGGTGGTGGGGCCGTTCGTGACCGGCCCGGACAGCAGCCGCAGCGCCTCGCCGGCCAGCCCGGCCGATCCGCACGCAGCCGCCGCCGGCAGCGCCAGGGCCGTATCGGCGGTCACCGCGACCAGCAGCGCCGCCGCCCGCTCCCGGGGTGTCTCCGCCGACGCGGCCGCGGCCTGGGCCCGCGCCGCCGCGGCATCCGGCGACCCGGCCGCGAGCAGGTGCCGGGCCGCCTCCACCCCGTCGGTCAGGGCGGCGCCGAGCCGCCGGTGCAGGGCCCGCCGTTCGGCCGGCGCGAGCACTCCCGCCGCCAGTTCGGCCAGCTGCGCCGACCGCGGCGCGATCCCGTCGGCCTCCCGCTCGACAAGCCCGGCATGCAGCAGCCAGTCGACGCCGGGGCCGAGCAGGCCTGCCGCCGCCGGCCGCCCGAGCAGCCCGAGCGCGGCCAGCGCGGTCCGGGCCGGGATCGGCATCCCGACCAGCGTGCGCACGCTGGACTCGACCGCGTCCGGAGCGGGCGGGAGGTCCAGCCACAGCCGGGAGACGGCGCGCAGCCGGTCGGCGATCGGCGACGGCGTGCGCAGCGTCACGACCACGGGGACCACCGGCGCCACCGACGCCAACACCGCGAGCGTGTACGCGTCGGCGTGCTGCACGTCCTCTACCAGCAGCGCCCGCCCGCCGAGGCGGATCCGGACCGCCTCGGCCGCCAGTGCGACGTCGTCGACCGGCATCGGCGCCCTGATCGCCCGGGCGAGCGGAAGCCCGGCCCGGTGCCGCAGCGGCGCCAGCGCCCGGGCGGCGAGCAACGGCAACCCCGCCGCCCGCACCATCGCGGTCTTGCCGCTTGCTCGCGGCCCGGCGATGACGACCAGCCCGGGGTGGGTAAGGGCATCCGCGAGCACGAGTGATCGATCGCTGCCCCGACAGTCCAGCACCCATGGAGGATAGACGACGTTGGGCCGAAAGGTCATGATCCTCTAGCCTGAGCGGGGGACAAGCGGTACGGCGAACAGGAGGAGTGGCGATGGTGGAACCGGGTTCCCCCGAGACGGATCAGCGCGCGCCGTCGGCGTGGCTGGACGGCACCGATCCGGTCGGTTGGGCCGACACCGCCGGGATGACCGACCCGTTCCCTCCGCCGCTCGACTCCGACGCCCGGCCGGCGGACGGACCCTGGACCGACGCCCGACTGCTGGCTCGCCGCGAGGAGGTCGGTGACCACCGCACCGATCCGCCGGAGGCGTTGCTCGCCGACCTCGCCAGCGCCGAGGGCGACCCGGACGCCGGCTGGGCGACCCTGTCCGAGTCGGACGATCCGGCCGTCCGGGCGCTCGCACTCCGCTGGCGTCCCTAACGCCTGACACGCCGCCGAATCTGGTTGGGCGGCCGGACTAGGGTTCGGGCGAGGGGCCAGATCGTGCGAGGAGGAGCCCGTGCCCGAGATCGATCCGGAGTTCCTGGCACTGCCAATGCGGAGGCTGGCCGACGCGGCGCTGTCCCGAGCCCGGGAGCTGGGTGTGCAGCACGCCGACTTCCGGTTGGAGCGGATCCGCGGCCAGGACCTGATGCTCCGCGACGGCCGGGTCGACTCGGCCACCGACGGCGTGACGCAGGGGTTCGCGGTCCGGGTGGTGCACGAGGGGACGTGGGGCTTCGCGGCCGGCGTCGACCTGACCCCGGAGGCCGCGGCCCGGGTCGCGGAGCAGGCGGTCGAGGTGGCGGCGGTGTCCCGACCGGTCAACTCCGACCCGGTGGAGCTCGCCGACGAGCCCGTGTACGCCGACGTCAGCTGGGTCGCGCCGTACGGGGTCGATCCGTTCTCGGTGCCGGACGCGGACAAGATCGGCCTGCTGACCGAGTGGTCCGAGCGCCTGCTGGCCGCCGACGGCGTCGACCATGTGCAGGCCTCGCTGCTGCAGGCGCTGGAGAACAAGTTCTACGCCGACCTGGCCGGCACGATCACCACCCAGCAGCGGGTGCGGATGCATCCGGAGATCGAGGCGACCGCGGTCGACCGCACCCGGGGCACGTTCGAACAGATGCGGACCAACGCGCCGCCGACCGCCCGCGGCTGGGAGTTCCTGACCGGCGACACCTGGGACTGGTCGGGCGAGCTGGCCCGGATCCCCGAGTGGCTGGCCGAGAAGGCGAAGGCGCCCTCGGTCGACCCCGGTCGG
>DATBFW010000264.1:0-11852 GCA_036558285.1 Mycobacteriales bacterium
GCCGACACTGGTTTCGGTGTCCCTCCCGAGGAGCTGACCCGGATCTTCCAGCGGTTCCACCAGGCGCCCGGGATCCCCGCCCGCAGCCGCGAGGGCGCCGGGATCGGGTTGTCATTGGTCGCCGATCTGGCCGAGGCGCACGGGGGTTCGGTTGCCCTCGACAGCGCCGTCGGCACCGGCAGCACGTTCAGCGTCCGGCTGCCGATGGGGACGGCCGTGGCCGCGGCCCGGCCGGTGGACATCCGCACCGGCATGGCGGCCGCGTTCCGGGCCGAGGCCGAGGGATGGGTCGGGCCCACGGACAGCGAACCGGCCGCGGAGCCGGAGCAGCCGCTGCTCGAGTCGGGACACGTGCTCGTGGTCGAGGACAACGCCGACATGCGTGCGTACCTGACCCGGCTGCTACGGGCCGAAGGGTGGCGGGTCACCGCTGTCGCCGACGCCGCAGCCGCCCTCCGGCTGTCCCCACCCCCGGACCTGCTGCTCTCCGACGTCATGCTCCCCGGCACCGACGGCCTTGAGCTGGTCCGGGCACTGCGCCGGTTGCCGGCGACCGCCCGGCTGCCAATCGTCCTGCTGACCGCCCGGGCCGGACCCGAATCCGCCGCAGAAGGTCTGTCCGCCGGCGCCGACGACTACGTCGTCAAGCCCTTCGACCCGACCGAGCTGCTGGCCCGCATCCGGGTACACGTCGAGCTGGCGCGCCTGCGCGAGTACGCCATCAACCAGGCTCAGGACGAGGCCGCGAATCTGCGGGTGGCTCTGTCCAGCAACCGCCAGATCGGCGCCGCGCTCGGCATCATCATGCAGCGCTACCAGCTCGACAACGACGAGAGCTTCAGCCGGCTGCGCTCCACCAGCCAACGCCTCAACCGCAAGCTCCGCGACCTCGCCGACGACGTGGTCCGCACCGGAGACCTGCCCGCGGTGCGCTGATCCGCGCTGCCCCGGCCAGGTCGCCGGCCGGGGTGCTGGCCGCCAGGCCGGACGCCGTCGATGAAGTCCTCGTAGCGCCCCGTGGCCGCGGTGCGTACTCCGCTGCCCGCCGGCGTACCAGCTCCGGACGCGTGGCGAGCCGGGCCCGATCGCGCAAACTGGTCTGGCGAACGGTGTTTCACCGCGCCGATCCTGCGCAAGCCTCACGCCGCGGGACCGGGACGGGATGCGCCGTCACCGCCGGTCCCCGCCACGGCGATTCGACCGGTATCGGAGGCACAGCATGGCAGGCGAACTTCACGGCAGGCGGGTCGCGATCCTCGCGACCGACGGGGTCGAACGAGTCGAGCTGGAGCAGCCGCGCTCCGCGCTGCACGACGCCGCAGCGCAGACGGACCTGCTGTCCCTGCACGGGGGCGAGATCCGGGCCCGCAACAACGACCTCGACCCGGCGGGCACGTTCGGCGTGGACGGGCTGGTCGCCGAGGCGTCGGTCGACGACTACGACGCGCTGCTGTTGCCCGGCGGCACGGTCAACCCGGACCGGCTGCGGATGGACCGGGCCGCCGTCGGCTTCGTCCGCGACTTCGTCGGCAGCGGCAAGCCGGTCGCCGCCATCTGCCACGGCCCGTGGACACTGCTCGAGGCCGGCGTTGTACGCGGCCGCACGATCACGTCGTTCCCGAGCCTCCGCACCGACCTGCGCAACGCCGGCGCGAACGTCGTCGACCAGGAGGTGGCGCGGGACGGCACCATCGTCACCAGCCGCTCGCCGAAGGACCTGCCCGCGTTCTGTTCGGCGATCGTCGAGCTGTTCGCCGGGACGTCCCCGCGCTCCGGGGACCGCACGGGCACGTCGTCCTGACCGGCGACCGCCTAGAGTGACGCCGCGCCGGGCGGGCCGCCGGTCACCGGTGGGACGGGACGGGTCACCCGAGGCCGCGGTAGCCGCCACGGCCACGGGAGCGAGATGATTCCAGTGTCCGGATCCCGGCCCGGCGCTGCCGCCCACGCTGGTCGCCGCCATCGCCGCGGGCACCTCGGCGCCGGCCTGGAGAGCGACGAGGCGGTCCGCGCGGCCGCGCACGGCTACGTCCCGGACACCGGGCTGGCCGGGGGCTGACCCGGCGCATGACCGGCGCGCAGGACCACCGGATTCAAGGGATGTGGGCGGCCGGCCGCGACGAGAGGGTGGGGATGGGCGCCACCCGGCAGCCCGGTCCGCCGAGCGGAGAAGGAGTCGCGCACCATGACGCAGCCTGCGCAGAGGAGCGGGGCCACGATGGTCCGCTACGAGCCCCTGACCGAGTTCAACCGACTGACCAGACAGCTCGCCCAGCTCTTCGACGATCCGTGGCCGAACGTCCCGTCGGTGCTCGGCCGGGAGGGCTTCAGCCCGCCGGCCGACGTCGAGGAGACCGAGGACGCCTATGTCATCGAGCTCGACCTGCCCGGTGTGGACAAGAAGGACATCGACATCGAGGTGAGCGGCCGCAGGCTCGTGGTCCAGGGCGAGCGCAAGGAGAAGGAACGGGCCGGCATGCTGCGCCGGCAGACCCGCACCGTCGGGCGCTTCCGGTACGAGGTGATGCTGCCGGAGCAGGTGAACGGCGACGAGGTCGAGGCCAGCATGGACGGCGGCGTGCTGCGCCTGCGGGTGCCGAAGCAGAAGGACGAGCAGCGCCGGCGCATCGAGGTGAAGTGAGCCCGCAGCGGCGGCGTCCCGCGTCGGCGACAACCACGTGATCGAGGGATGCCGACCGGGATCGACCTCGGAACTCTGAGTGGGCGACGGACGGGCGAACCACCGCCCGCGACAGTCGTCGGCGCCGCTGTGTGGGACGGGATCGGCGAGCTCGGGCGCGCCGGCGAAGGAGGACCGATGACGACCGCGTCGCCGCGCAGCGGCACCCGACGCGCTCGTCGACGACCCGCACGCCGAGGCGGCCCTTATGACCCTCGCCCCGCCCCCGCGCGGTGACCGGCCGAGGGCGGCGGCGCCGGGGAGGCGACCGGGAAGGCGAGGGGGAGGCTGCGCTGCGCCGGGATCGGGATCGGCCCAGGATCCGGTCCCGGCGCGCGCGTTCCCCTTCCTACTGGTCCTCGCTCGGGTTCCGGTAGGTGACCGCGAGCTGCCCGGCGTCGAGTTCGACTCGGACGGTCGCGCCGTCCTTGATGTCCCCGGCCAGCAACGCCCGTCCGATCCTGGTCTCGACCTCGCGGGCGATGAACCGGCGCAGCGGCCGCGCGCCGTACACCGCGTCGTACCCCTGCCGCGCGATGAACGCCCGCGCCTCCTCGGAGACCTCGAGGGTCATCCGCCGGTCGGCCAGCCGGGTCCGGAGGTCGGCCAGCATGAGCTCGACGATGCGCTGGATCTCGGTCTCGGTCAGCGGCTTGAACAGCACGATGTCGTCGACCCGATTGAGGAACTCGGGCCGGAAGTGCGCCCGCAGGTCGGCCATCACGGCGTCGCGCGCGTCCGGCTTGATCTCGCCGCCGGCGGACGAGCCCTCTAGCAGGTAGATCGAGCCGATGTTCGAGGTCATGATGATCACGGTGTTGCGCAGGTCGACGGTCCGGCCCTGGCCGTCGGTGAGTCGGCCGTCGTCGAGCACCTGCAGCAGGGTGTTGAACACGTCCTGGTGCGCCTTCTCGATCTCGTCGAAGAGCACCACCGAGTACGGCTTGCGCCGCACCGCCTCGGTCAGCTGGCCGCCCTCCTCGAACCCGACGTACCCGGGCGGCGCGCCCAGCAGCCGGCTGACCGTGTGCCGCTCCTGGTACTCGCTCATGTCGATCCGGATCATGTTGTCCTCGGTGTCGAACAGCGCAGCGGCCAGCGAGCGGGCGAGCTCGGTCTTCCCGACCCCGGTCGGTCCCAGGAAGATGAACGAGCCGATCGGCCGGCGCGGGTCCTTGATCCCCGACCGGGCCCGGATCACCGCGTCCGCCACCAGCTGGACCGCCTCGTCCTGGCCGATGACGCGCTCGTGCAGGATCTGGTCCAGCCGTAGCAGCTTCTCCCGCTCGCCCTCCTGCAGCCGGCTCACCGGGATCCCGGTCCAGCGCGAGACGATGAGCGCCACCTCGTCATCAGTGACGACCTCACGCAGCAGCCGCCGGCTGCCCTGCTTGGCTGCGAGCTGCTCCTCCTCGGCCTTCAGCCGCCGCTCCAGCTCGGGCAGCCGGCCGTGCCGCAGTTCGGCGGCCCGGTTCAGGTCGTAGCTGCGCTCGGCCTCCTCCGTCTCCCGGCGGACCTGCTCCAGCTCCTGGCGCAGCTCCTGGACCCGCTTGAGGGCCTGCCGCTCCGCCTCCCATTGCACCCGGACGGAGTCGGCCTCCGCGCGGGCGTCGGCCAGCTCCTTGCGCAGGTCGGCCAGCCGGGCCACGCTCGCCGGGTCGGACTCCTTGGCCAGCGCCGCTTCCTCGATCTCCAGCCGCATCACCCGGCGGGTCAGCTCGTCCAGCTCGGCCGGCATCGAGTCGATCTCGGTCCGCAGCATCGCGCAGGCCTCGTCGACGAGGTCGATCGCCTTGTCCGGCAGGAACCGGTCGGAGATGTAGCGGCGGCTCAGGATCACCGCCGCGACCAGCGCGGCGTCCTGGATCTTGACTCCGTGGAAGACCTCGAGCCGCTCTCGCAGCCCGCGCAGGATCGAGATCGCGTCCTCCTCGGAGGGCTCCTCGACCATGACCGGCTGGAAGCGCCGCTCCAGCGCGGCGTCGGTCTCCACGCGCTTGCGGTATTCGTCGACCGTGGTGGCGCCGATCATGTGCAGCTCGCCGCGGGCCAGCATCGGCTTGAGCATGTTGCCGGCGTCCATCGCGCCCTCGGCCGCGCCGGCGCCGACCACCGTGTGCATCTCGTCGACGAACAGCAGAATCCGCCCCTCGGCCGCCCGAACCTCGGTGAGCACCGCCTGCAGCCGTTCCTCGAACTCCCCGCGGTACTTCGCCCCGGCGACCAGCGAGCCCATGTCCAGCGCGAAGACGGTCCGGTCCCGCAGGCCTTCGGGGACGTCGCCGTGCACGATCCGCTGGGCCAGCCCTTCCACGATCGCGGTCTTACCGACGCCAGGATCGCCGATGAGTACGGGGTTGTTCTTCCGCTTGCGGGACAGGATCTGGACGACCCGGCGGATCTCGGCGTCCCGTCCGATCACCGGGTCGAGCCGGTCGGCCCGGGCGTCGGCGACGAGGTCTCGGCCGTACTTCTCCAGCGCCTCGTACGTCACCTCCGGCATCGCCGAGGTCACGCGCTGGTTCCCGCGTACGGACGTCAGCGCCTGCAGGACCTTGTCCCGGGTCAGCCCGTGCCGGGCGAGCAGCCGGCCGGCGGCGGTCTGGGAGCCCTCGTCCAGCAGCGCGATGAGGACGTGCTCGACCGAGACGTACTCGTCCTTGAGCCGCTTCGCCTCCTGCTCGGCCGCGTCGAGCAGCCGGCTGAGCCGCTGGGTCAGGAAGACCTGGCCCGGCGCCGCGCCCGGACCGCTGACCCGGGGCCGGCGGCCGAGCTCGGCCTCCAACTCCGACCGGATGGCGTCCGGCTCGCTGCCGACGCCGGCCACCAGCCGCGGCACCAGGCCCTCCGGCTGCTCGAGCAGCGCCAGCAGCAGGTGCTCGCCGTCGACCTCGGTGTGCCCGAAGCGCAGCGCCTTGGTCTGCGCGTCGTGCAGCGCCTCCTGGGACTTTTGGGTCAGCTTCTCGGCATCCACGTTCGACCTCCGGTGGTGGGGCGGTCCACGACAGGGCGGGCACGGCCGCGCGTCGCCTCGAGCTCGGCGATGCGCTCCAGCAGGTCCAGCACCAGCCCGAGAGCGGCGTAGTTGAGCTCGAGACCGGCACGCAGCCGCTGGATCCGGGCGACGATCAGCAGCTGCCGGGGGGCGAACCACATCTGCCCGGCGGAGTCCACCGTGGCCTCCAGCAGCCCGAGCGCGACGAAGCGCCGGACCAGGTCGGGATGCAGCGCGGCCGCCCGGGCGAACGAGTCCAGGTCGAGGCGCCCCCGCCCCGGCCGCTCGGTCGGGAGCTTCGCCAGCGGATAGCTCACCGCCGCCTCCTCGGATCGAAGGACGAGACCCGCGCCAGCTCCTCGAACAGCCGACGTTCCTCTTCGGTGGGCGTCGCCGGCACCATGATCTTGGCTTCGGCGAACAGGTCACCCGGCCGGCCGCGCGGGTTGGGCAGGCCGCGGCCCCTCAACCGGAGCCGGCGGCCGCTGGCCGTACCGGGCGGGACGCGGACCTTTGCCTCGCCGCCCGGGGTGTCGATCGCGACCGAGGCGCCGAGTGCGCCCTCCCACGGGGCCAGCGGCAGGTCCACGGAGATGTCGCGCCCCTCGACCCGGTAGCGCGGGTGCGGGGCGAGCCGGACGACCAGGTAGAGGTCACCGGCGGCCGCGCCGTCGCTGCCCTGGCCGCCCTGCCCGGCGAGCCGGATCCGCTGGCCGTCGGTGACGCCGGGCGGGATCGTCACGGTGAGGGTGCGCGGACCGTCCGGACCGGGCAGCGTGATCGCGCGGCGGCCGCCCTCGTACGCCTCCTCCACGGTCAGCTCGAGCTCGGCCTCCTGGTCCGCCCCCGGGATCGGGCCCCAGGACCGCCGGGCCCGACCCCGGCCGGCGAAGATCCCGCCGAACAGGTCGTCCAGGTCGATGTCGTCGAACCCGCCCACGCTCGACCAGACGCCGCTGTCCTCGTCGGTCGGGCCGGCACCGCGCCCGGCGCGCGCCCCGGCTCCAGCGCGGGCCCGGGCCCAGGTCTGCGGGTCCACGCCCTCCGGCGCCTGCCTGAAGTCCGCGCCGAACTGGTCGTACCGGCGGCGGGTGTCCGGATCGGACAGCACGTCGTACGCCTCGGACACGTCCTTGAACCGTTCCTCGGCCGCCGGGTCGGAGTTGACGTCCGGGTGCAGCGTGCGGGCCAGCTTCCGGTACGCCCGCTGGATCTCCTGCTGGCTGGCCGTCCGGGGCACTCCGAGAACCTGGTAGAAGTCCCGGGGAGCGGTCATCAGTCGGCCCTCGTCGCCACCACCACCGACGCGGGGCGCAGCTGGTGCTCGTCGTCGCCGTACCCGGGCCGGACGACCTCGAGGACGGTGCCGGGGGTGGCGTCCGGGTCGGGCAGGCCGGCCACGGCCTCGTGCCGGGCCGGGTCGAACACGGTGCCCACGTCGGCCCGCCGCGGGTAGCCGAGCCGGGCCAGCACCGTCAGCGCCTGGTCCCGGACCGCCTCGACGCCGGCCAGGATCGAGGTCGGGTTGGCGGTCCCGTGCGTGAGCGCGAGGTCAAGATTGTCCAGCACCGGCAGCCATTCCGCCGTCACCCGGGCCCGCTCGTCGGACCGCGTCCGGGCGGCGTCCCGGGCCGCCCGCTTGCGGACGTTGTCCAGGTCGGCCAGCGCGCGTCGCCACTGGTCGGTCAGTCGCGCGACCTCGGCCCGCAACTGCTCGACCGCGGCCGTGTCGCCGGCTTCGCCCTGGCCTGCTCGCTCTCCGTCACCGTCGCGGCCGCCGACGGGCCGGGCGTCGCGGGCGGGCCCGTCGGCAGCGTCGGCGACGGGTCCGTCGGCAGCCCCACGGGCTGGATCGGCGGCGGGCGGCGAACTCTGCCGGGCGGGCTTGTCACCCCTGGTCTCGGCCATCACACCTCACGAGGTGGTGAAGTCGGCGTCGATGACATCGTCGTCCCCGTCGCCCGGCGGCTGGCCATCACCCTGAGGTCCGCCCTGCGCTCCGCCGCCGGCGGGTCCGGCCTGACCCGCCGTGCCGAGGCTCTGATAGATCTGCTCCAGCTCCCCGGTCAGCGTCCGCAGCCGGTCCAGCGGCGTCTCCTCCTTCAGCGCCTGACGGGCGTCGGCGACGAGCATCTCGGCTCGGGCCCGCTCGTGCGCCGGCACCGCGTCGCCCAGCTCGCCCAGCCGCCGCTCGACCTGGTACGCGGCGGTGTCCAGGGCATTGCGGGCGTCGATGACCTGGCGCAGCCGGGCGTCCTCGTCCCGGTTCCGCTCGGCGTCGGCGATCATCCGGTCCACCTCGCCCTGGTCGAGGTTGGAGCTCTCGCTGATCGTGATGCGCTGCTCCGCGCCGGTGTCCTTGTCGCGCGCGGAGACGCTGAGGATCCCGTTGGCGTCGACGTCGAAGGTGACCTCGATCTGCGGCACTCCGCGCGGCGCCGGCCGGATGCCCTCCAGCCGGAACCGGCCCAGCACCCGGTTGTCGGCTGCGCGTTCCCGCTCCCCTTGCAGCACCACGATGTCCACCGCGGGCTGGTTGTCCTCGGCGGTACTGAAGATCTCCGTCCGCCGGGCCGGGATGGTGGTGTTGCGCTCGATGATCTTGGTCATCAGGCCGCCCTGTGTCTCCACCCCGAGCGAGAGCGGGATGACGTCGAGCAGCAGGACGTCCTTGACCTCGCCCTTGATGACGGCGGCCTGGACCGCGGCGCCGAGCGCTACGACCTCGTCCGGGTTGACCGTCATGTTCGGGTCCTTGCCGCCGGTGAGCCGGCGGACCAGGCTCTGCACGGCCGGGATTCGGGTCGAGCCGCCGACGAGGATGACCTCGTCGAGGTCGTCGGCGGTGAGCTTCGCGTCCGACATGGCCTGCTGGACCGGGCCCATGGTTCGCTCGATCAGGTCGCGGGTGATCTCCTCGAAGGTGGAGCGCATCAGCGTGGTGTTCAGGTGCTTGGGCCCGTTGGCGTCGGCGGTGACGAACGGCAGGTTGATCTGCGTCCGGGTCACCGAGGACAGCTCCACCTTCGCCTTCTCGGCGGCCTCGAACAGCCGCTGCAGCGCCTGCGGGTCCTGGCGCAGGTCGATGCCGTCGGTGCTACGGAACTCGTCGGCGAGATGGTCGACGATCCGGCGGTCGAAGTCGTCGCCACCGAGGTGGGTGTCGCCGGCCGTAGACCGCACCTCGACGACGCCCTCGCCCACGTCCAGGATGCTGACGTCGAACGTGCCGCCGCCCAGGTCGAAGACCAGCACGGTCTCGTTCTGCTTCTTGTCCAGGCCGTACGCGAGCGCCGCCGCGGTCGGCTCGTTGATGATCCGCAGCACCTCGAGGCCGGCGATCCGGCCGGCGTCCTTCGTCGCCTGCCGCTGGGCGTCGTTGAAGTAGGCCGGCACGGTGATGACCGCCTCGGACACCCGCTCCCCCAGGTACTTGCCGGCGTCCTCGGCGAGCTTGCGCAGGACGAGCGCGGAGATCTCCTCCGGCGCGTACAGCTTCTCCCCGATCTTGAACCGGACGGCGTCGTCCGGGCCGGGCACCACATCGAAGGAGACCGCGTTCAGCTCGCTGTGCACCTCGGCGTACCGGCGGCCGATGAACCGCTTGGCCGAGTAGATCGTCCCCTTCGGGTTCAGGATCGCCTGCCGCCGGGCCAGCTGGCCGACCAGGCGCTCGCCGTCAGGGGTGAACGCCACCACGGACGGGGTCGTCCGCTGACCCTCCGCGTTGGGGACCACCGTGGGCTGGCCGCCCTCGACGGTCGCGATCACCGAGTTGGTGGTGCCGAGATCGATCCCGACTGCCTTCGCCACTGTTCATCTCCTTCGGGTCGCGCCGGCGTCCACGGCCTGCGTACGGGCCGGTCCGGCCGCGGCCGGCGCGGCCGTCGACCGCGCACCTGCGGTCCGCACGCGTCCAAGGCTCGTCCGCCCGGCCGCGACCCACATCCCATGACCACGTAGTAGCGCCGGGCCGGGTTTGAACCGGTCGGCGGCACAGGGACCGCGACCGGCCGGTTTGGGAAGGCCCGACCCGGTCAATGCCGGGCCGTCGCCGGGCCGTCGCGCCCGGGCAGCGGCTGGACAGCGGAGTGGAGCGATCGGCATGGCACGGATGGAGCGATCAACGGTCGACGTCATCGGACCGCAGTCGCCACCGGAGTCCTTCGGGCCGGTGCCGTCGCGGTTCCCGGGTGCCCAACACGGCCGGCGCGGCCGCACGCCGGGCGGTGCGAACGGTGCCGCGGTCCGGGCCGTCGCGGCCGGGCACGGCGAGCTGGGCCGGCTCTCGCCGCTTGCCCTGGAGCTGGTCGAGGTGGCCGCGTTGTTCGATGAGACATTCCGCATCGACGACCTCGCTGCGGTGCTGAACGAGCCGGTCGGACCGCTGCTGCTGGCGGTGCGTGAGGTGCTGGCCGCCGGCGTGGTGGTGGCGCGCGGGGAGACGCTGGCGTTCCGGCGGGCGGAGACCCGGGCGGAGATCTACGCGACCGTCCCGGAGCCGCTGCGGGTCACCCTGCACCGCACGATCGGCACGGTGCTGCTGGACCGGGGCGGCTGCGACGATGTCGCCGCCGCCCAGCTGGTCAAGGGCGCCCGGCCGGGCGACCGGGCCATCCTGTCGGCGCTCGACGACGTCGCCGCCGCCCTGGTCGTCCGCTCGCCCCGGGTGGCGGCCGACCTCGCGCTGCACGTGCTGGAGTTGTCTGAGATCACCGACGAGCTGCGCTTCGCCCGGGCCGCCACCGCGGTCGAGGCTCTGGTGGCGGCCAAGCGGGTCGGTCCGGCGACGGAGCTGGCCCGCAAGACGCTCGCGCTGCCGCGGGTACCGGCCGGCGCGGCTGCCCGGCTGCGGCTGACCCTGTGCGCAGTCCAGCTCATGAACGGCGACCCCGACTCCGCGGTGGCGGAGGGTACGGCGCTGCTCGGCGAAGGGCACCTGGCCGGGCAGCGGCGCGACGGCGCCGAGCTGGTCCGGCTGCTCGGCCTGCTGGCGCTGGGGAACGTGCCGGCGGCCGAGGCGACGGCCGACGCGGTGCTGGCCGGCGCAGAGCGGCCGGGCACCGACGCCACTCTCGGCGCCGGGCTGTCCACGATGGCCTGGGTCGCCTGGTGCCGCGGCCACCTGACCACGGCTCTCGATCTCGGCCGGGCGGCGGCGCTTCGGTCCGCCCACAGCGAGTCGCACGGCCGGCATCCCGCGCTGTGGCTGGGCGCGATGCTCACCGCGCTGGGCGAGTTCGACGAGGCCGCGGAGGTCCTCGACCGGGCCGCCGAGGAGGTCGGGCGGCCGCTGGACACGCTCTGGGAGCCGGTCGCGCTGCTGCTGCGCGGCCGCCTGCACCTCGCCGCCGGCCGCCTGGACGAGGCGGTCGCCGCGGCCCAGAAAGGTCTCGCGCTCGCCGAGGAGCTGGGCACCCGGTCGGTCGTCCCGGTCGCGCTGGCCACGCTGGCCCAGGTCGCGATCCTGCGCGGCGAGCTGGAGGAGGCCGCCCGGCACGTGGACCGGATCGAGCCGGGCCCGGCGGTGCTGCCCACGGACGCGGCCACCCTGACCTGGACCGAGGCGCAGCTGGCGGCCGCCCGGCACGGCGCCGCCGCGGTGCTGCCGATGCTCACCGGCTGGTGGTCCTCGCTCCCGACGGAGCCGATGCTGCTGCTGCAGGACTCCGCGGCAGTGGAGCTGACTCGTACGGCCCTGGCGGTCGGTGACCACGGCATGGCGCTGGACGTCGTGGTCCGGGCCGAGCAGCTCGCCGCGGGCAACGCCGGCCTGCGCTCGGTACGGGCGGCCGCCGAGCACGCGCGCGGCCTGCTCGACCGCAACGCCGCCCAGCTGGACCGGGCTGCCGCCGGATACCCGCGGTCGTGGTCGGCGGCGTCGGCGCACGAGGACGCCGGAGCGCTGTTCGCCGCCGCCGGCGACCAGGAGGCGGCGTGCACGCGGTTCGAGCAGGCCCTGGGCCGCTACGGCCAGGCCGGCGCGGAGCGGGACGCGGCCCGGATACGGCGGAAGCTCCGCAGATTCGGCGTACGGTCCTGCCACTGGGCCCGGGCGGAGCGCCCGGACTCGGGCTGGGAGAGCGTCACCGACTCCGAGCGCCGGGTCGCGAAAGCCGTCGCCGAGGGCTTGACGAACCGGCAGGCGGCCGAGCGGCTGTTCCTGTCCCGGCACAC